>NZ_CP011025.1:2560556-2880625 GCF_000238395.3 Pseudoalteromonas arctica A 37-1-2 | reverse complement strand
AAAGACCCATTGCAATGATAAGCCAGACGACAAGCTCAGCAGGTAACTTACGTTTGCGAATACTTGCTTTATCGGTCTGCTCGAGCACATTAGAAATCCACTCAAGAGGGATATGTTTCTGAAATGTAGATAAAGAGTCAGGAGTGGCGAATATATCCGTATCAAGTAACCAATGACTAAGCATAAAAATACCCTCATAATCAAAAGATGATAAGGGTATTGTGAAGCAACCAAAAGATCGGTCAACCGATCAAAAATACCTTAACTGATCGGTGTTAGCTAATTAGCGGCTCTTTTTGTATTTTAAATTAATCTGAACTCAAGTTAATTAGTAGCTTGCGCTGTTGGTTGCTGTTTATTTAGTTGTAAGTAACTTAGTAGCCACATACCCAAACCACCTAAAAATAATGCAGCTGCTACGTAACCTGTTTGATTAGGTGCAGCACCCTGTGCTATTGCAATTCCACCGACCCAAGGGCCTATAGCATTGGCAGTATTAAATGCGCACTGTACTAAGGCACCAATCATAGCGTGGCCTTCGGGCGCAACGTCCATTAAAAGCGTTTGAATCAGCGTAGCCAAGCCCACACTGCAACCAATAAAGAAGATCACTGCATAAAGAGCCCAAATATTATGGCTTGCCGTTACATAAGCAAAGGCAAATACAATGGTACATACAAGCGCAAGGCCAGTCGTTTTAATTGCTGATTTATCGGCTGCTTTACCCAGTACATAGTTACCGAGCGTACAACCAATACCAAACATTACCATTGCGATAGAAATAGTATACGGGGCTGTTTTTGTTACCACTAAGATGGTGTCTGCAATGTAAGTATAAATACAAAACACCCCACCAAAGCCAATAATTACAATACCCAAAATAGACCAAACCAGTTTGTTTTTAAGTACGCCAAACTCGTTTAGTAAGTTAGAAGGCTTAGCGTTATCTATATTTGGAACTACTTTATAAACAAAAATAAAAGCAATAAATGCAAGCACTGCAGCGCCGGCTAAACAATACCGCCAACTAAGGTTTTGACCCACAAGTGTTACAACAGGCACACCAACAATAGTAGCCACAGTTAAACCCATAAACACCTTAGACATAAAGCTAGCACGCTTACCTTTTGGGGCAATATCCGATGCTAATAAAATAGCCGCGCCAAAATATGCACCATGAGGTAAACCACTTAAAAATCTAAATATTACAAGCTGCTCAAGCGACGTTGCCATCGCGCTTAATCCGTTTGAGACAAACATTAAGCTTATAAATATGAGCAATGCTTTGCGCTTTCTCATATTAGCAGTGGTAAGCATTAAAATAGGGGCGCCCACTACAACACCAATGGCGTAAGCACTAATTGCATAGCCACTTTGTGATGGCGTTGAGCCAAATGTTTCGCTAATTAGTGGCAGCATAGGCATCATCGAAAACTCAGATAATCCTAAAATAAATGTGCCTAGCGCTAATACGAGTAAAATAGCGGTTCTGTTAAGTTGACTAGATGCCGACGTTACATCTGATGTCATAGATGATCCCTTAAGGTTTAATTTTAAAAATGAAACTGCACAATAGATCTTGAATAGGACATATTATGTGTATGCTTAAATTTTGGTGTGAGAGGGTAGTCTGTGAGGGCGCTATTTTAAGTTAAAAAAAGTACAGAGTCATGCATAAATTAGTGGTTTTATTAGGTTTTTAAAATGTTAATTAGAAGAAAATACTACTTAACATTTATAAAATAAAAAAACTATTTATAAAGCATATATATATAAGATATTAAATATTAGCCGAAAGGTTATTTAAAGCTTATATTTACAGTACAGCTACATATTGATATCACATTAATTTGCTAATTTTTGTACTAATTTACTCCTTAAGGTTTTTATATGTTTGGTATTTCTAAAAGAAACGCAAAAATTGAAGAAATGGAGCTTCAATTAATTCAAAAACAATCTATTTTATCGGCAATTAATAAGCACGTTGCTTATATAGAGTTTACACCTGATGGAATAATATTAGACGCAAACCAGTTGTTTTTAAAAACGATTGGGTATAGCAAAGAGAAAATAATTGGTAAGCATCATCGTATGTTTTGCGAACCTGAATATGCAAAGTCAAACGAATATAGTCAATTTTGGCAAGCATTAAAAACAGGGAATTCTAAAGCAGGCTCGTTTTTAAGGTACAAAGCTAATGGCGATAAGCTTTGGCTTGAGGCAACTTACTTTCCTGTAGAAGAGCGCGGCGTAGTCACCAAAGTTATTAAAATAGCCTCTGATATTACGACCAGTTACATACAAAGAAAAGCGCAAGAAGCTATTGCAAATGCACTTGATAAAGCCTTGGCTACAATAGAGTTTACCCCAGAGGGTAATATTTTAAAGGCGAACCAAAACTTTTTAGCAACAATAGGTTATAGCTTAAAAGACATTGTAGGCAAGCATCATAAAATGTTTTGTACTAAATTGTTTTATGAGAAAAACCCACGCTTTTGGAGTGAATTAGCGCAGGGGCAGTTTAAGTCAGGAAAATTTAAACGTATTGCCGCCGACGGTTCAGAAATTTGGTTAGAAGCAACTTATAACCCAATTTTAGATAGCAAAGGTAATGTAATTAAAATAATTAAGTTTGCATCAAATATTACCGATCGAATTAACAATAACAGTGCAGTGACAGAAGCCGCTGCAATAGCACATGAATCGGCGGTAGCTACTGCTACAACCGCTAAAAAAGGCTCTGAAATACTACAAAACTCTATAGCGAACTCCGACGCCATTGTAAGCCAAGTACTTAAATCGGTAGATTTAATAAAAAATCTTAATGAACAGTCTGCGGTCATAGGCTCCATTGTTTCGACAATTAGCAGCATTGCGGATCAAACTAATTTACTGGCACTTAATGCCGCAATAGAAGCGGCGCGTGCTGGTGATTATGGTCGAGGTTTTGCTGTAGTAGCTGATGAAGTAAGGCAGCTTGCAGCCAGCACGAGTCGCTCTACTAATGAAATAGCAAGTGTTGTTAAAAATAACCAAGAGCTCACTAATGATATATCAAAGCAAATAACGTCAGTTTCAGACTCATCAAAACAAGGAAGAGAGCTTATTGCTAATGTGTCTGAGGTCATTAAAGAGATTGAACGTGGAGCCGATATTGTTTCTCAAACGGTAGCTAAGTTAAATACTTAGTTAATTGCATGTTCCTATGTTTAAAGCTGCCTTCTTATGTGCTCAAACACACCTAACAACATTCTAAATTGATAAAGTGCGACAATATGTCGCGCTTTTGCTTTTGCAACTCACACTATAATTACGCCAATTATTACAGTGGCATAAATTAACAATGGTTTATAAAAGCAAAACTCAAAAAACATATTTACTAACTCCTGTCGCACTTTTTATTAGCGGTGTGCTATCTCCTTTTGCATTTGCCGACGATACGCCTTTAGAAGTGATTGAAGTACACGGACATGCTCAAAATAAGCATTTAGCACTTGGTTCGTCAGAATCGTTATTAAGTGATTTAGGTGTCGATTTTTCAGCAGCGGGCGGCGTATCTAACTTACCTATTTTAAATGGTTTAATGGGCGACAGAGTTAAAGTGTTAGTTGATGGTGCAGATGTAACCGCTGCATGCGCTAATCATATGAACCCGCCACTTTCGTATATCTCGGCTAATCAAATTACGTCTTACAATGTGGTTGCAGGCGTGTCGGCTGTAAGCGCGGGCGGCGATAATATTGCTGGTGTAATAAGCGTTAATTCTATTTCACCACAGTATAGCGATAGCAATGAATTAGGTTGGCACTCAGGTTATGTGTCAGCAAAGTACAGTAGCGTTGATAACGGACGTAAACTTGGCGTAGGTGCACGTTTAGCTAGTAACACGTTTAGCCTTAATTATCAGGGTTCGTTTAGTGACGCAGATAGTTATGAAGACGGTAACAGCGATGTAGTATTAGATAGATTGTATCGAGCACAAAATCATAGTTTAACCGCCGCTATGCGCGATGATAAACAGCAATTAGTTATAAAGCTAACGCATCAAAAAATCCCGTATCAGGGATTTGCAAATCAGTATATGGATATGACCGATAACACCAGTTACGGTGCAATAGCTCAATACAAGCGCTCCTTTGAAAACAGCGAGCTTGAAGGGCAAGTTAACTGGCATAGCGTAAAGCACGAAATGGGTTTTTTCAGTGAAGAAAAAACAGGCATGATGCGAATGAAAACTGATGCACAAGATATAAGTACGCAGCTTAAATGGCGTATTGCGCTTGATAAAAACAGCAGTATTTTACTCGGCCAAGAATATTACAATTACAGCATTGATGATTGGTGGCCAGGTATTGAAGGCTCAACCATGATGGGACCAAACGATTACGTAAATATAAATAATGGCAAACGAGAGCGCATAGCAGCATTTGCTGAATATGAGAGCCAAATAAATACAAAACTGTGGCTAAACGCAGGTGTACGTATTGAAAGTGTTAATACCCAAGTAGGTGAGGTTCAGCCTTACAACGACGGTATGAGCATGATGAATATGGACGATATGAGCAGTATGACCATGAGCGATATGTCTACAGATAACACTATTGCCGCACAGAATTTTAATGCTGGCGACAGAGATAAAACCGACACTATAGTTGATGCTAACTTTTTAATTAACTACCAAATAACAAATTATGATGAGCTGCAATTTGGTCTTGCCCGTAAAAACCGCGCGCCTAATTTATACGAGCGATATAGTTGGGGTGTAAGTACCATGGCAACCACCATGATTGGTTGGTATGGCGATGGTAATGGTTATATTGGTAACCCTGATTTAGACGTTGAAACAGCGCATACTTTAAGTGCTACTTATATTAAATCGGCTAAAGATGACCGTTGGCGATTAAGCACCAATGTTTGGTATACAGATGTGAATGATTATATTGATGCTGATATTGTAAGAAGCTTCAATAGTTATGACTTGGACAACACAGCGCGTAACATTTTGCAGTTTACTAATGTAGATGCCATTTTATATGGTGCAAAAATAGATTTAACAGCCAACATTTATGAATCTAAGCAATTAGGTAACTGGCAGTTACACGCTAATGTTACTAATACCAGAGGTAAGCGCGACGATACTAACCAGCCGCTTTATCAAATTAAACCATTGCAAACTCAGCTAGGTATTAGCCAGCAAATAGGTCGATTTGAAAATGCGTTATCTTGGCAGTGGGTAGATACTAAAAGCCGTGTAGATAATGATCGTTTTGAAAACCAAACAGACAGCTACAGCCTGGTTAATTTAAGCTCTAAAGCCACATGGGATTCATTAACGCTAAGTGCTGAAGTGAGTAACGTGTTTGATGAGTATTACCAGCTCCCATTAGGTGGTGTAAGTATTGCGGCACTTAAACAAGATAGCAGCAACGGGTTTGAACAACTTGTAGGGCAGGGGCGTTCATTTAATGTAAGCGTTAGTTACGCGTTCTAACTAAACTAAATTTTAAAAATAAAGTAAAAGCCATAACTGTGTTATGGCTTTTTTTACGTTTTAATATGTAAGCCGTAAACTTATTTTTATGAAATATTTGTACGCAAAAAGCGTTCTATTAAGCACGCTTGTACTAATTTTACAGCGTTATTTTAAGGCAATGCAGTAAAAAGCAGTAACTTGTTCATCACCCAATAATTAGGAAATACAGTGTTTAAGCAATTTAAAAATAAAGTGATGGGTGCGCCAACAGCTATGGCCGGTTTAGCTTTGGGTATTGCTAGTATGGGATGGGCATGGGAAAACGTTTTTAATTTAAACTCCCAAGGGCAATTTTTGGGAGCGGTACTAGCTGGCGTATTAGTTTTACTTTTGGCTGCTAAGTTTTTACTACACCCTCATTTATTAAAAGCCGATTTAGCACACCCAGTTGCAGGAAGTGTGATCCCTACATTTGCAATGGCTAATCTTGTTATTTCAAACTCAGTTGGGCAATTTAACTCATTAGCTGGCGACATTATGTGGGTTTTAGCTTTTGTGCTGCATCTTACATTTTTGATGAGTTTTTTATACCAGCGAGCAAAAAAGTTTAACTTTGAGGATATGGCGCCCAGCTGGTTTGTGCCGCCAGTGGGGATAATTATTGCAGATGTTACTTTTTCGGGAAATCCGACATTAGCGTGGTTAGCTTATAGCGCACTGGTGATTGGTATATCAACGTACAGTATTATGCTGCCAATTATGTTTTATCGTTTTTTATTAGCATTAAAAAGTGACTACGAAATACAGCCAACACTTGCCATTTTAGCTGCGCCTGCCAGTTTAACATTAGCGGGGTATTTTCATATTGTTGCTAATCCATCACTCTTTATAGTATGGGCATTATTTATATTAGCGATAATAAAAACACTGATTGTTTATGTGTTATTTATAAAGTTATTACGCAGACCTTTTACGCCGAGCTACGCTGCTTTTACATTTCCAATGGTTATTGGGGCAACTGCATTATTTAAAATGAAAGACTGGATGCAAAGTATAAACCTCGCAATGCCATATGTAGATACAGTTAATTACTTAGCTACGTTTGAACTTATAGTTGCCACGGCAGTAGTTGGTTATGTAAGTGCTCGGTACTTTTGCCACTTTAAATTATCAAAGCAACGGGTAGCGTAAAGTTACTCTTGGATTGCCTGTGGCTCATTACTTTCTTGTTCAGCTAGTTTTTCGCGCTCAGCTTTTGACACATAACCAGGTTTGTTGCTTTTATGTAGTTTAGCGTTAGTGCGTTTATCTTTCTTTTGAAATTTAGTGACGATTTTTTTACGACGGTTCACAATTAAATACCCTGTTAATTTTAAGTCGCGCATTATACAGTCATCCTCATAAAAGCTGCTATATAAATATTCAGCTTAAGTTACCTGCGTGTTTAGCGTAAAGAGCTATAAGTAAGCGCTTCATAGCGTTATAATTACCGCTCTTAGTTATTAATTAAATGGGAATTGTTTTGAAAAAGTTAGCTTTAGCCAGTATTGCTTTATTTGCGTTTGGTGCTCATGCGCAGTTAAATAAAAATATTGATAGCGTTGCCGATTACGCAGTAAATAACTACCAAAATGCTCAAATACACACACTAACTAACTTAGTGGCTTTTCCGACCGTTAATAAAAGCGACATTACAGCTCCTCAAAATCCCGATTTTATTGGCTTTAAAGCACTTTTAAAAATGAAAGCCGCAGAGCTTGGTTTTGACTATCAAGATTTAGGGTACACCGTATTAATTGGTATGGGCGAGCAAAGCGAAAAAGTAACGGTAGTAACGCACGGCGACGTGCAACCTGCTAATGCTAGCAAATGGAAACAAAGTCCTTTTATTATTGATACATCTGAACCGGGAAAATTAGTTGGTCGTGGTACGGAAGACGATAAAGGTGCAATAGCAACAGCGCTTTACGCCATGAAAGCAATTAAAGATAAAGGCATAACCCTTAATAACCGTATTGAGCTTATGATTTACCTTGCAGAGGAGTCTGATTGGGGTCCGCTTACTCAATTTATGAAAACGTATGAACAACCAAAATATGCAGTAACGATTGATGCATCATACCCTGTAGTGGTTGCCGAGAAAGGCTGGAGCTTAATTGCACCTACTTTTAATGCAACATCACCACAGACGGGTTTATATGTAAAGGATGTAACTGGCGGTGCGTTTAGAAGCCAAATTCCAGAAGATGCAAGTTTAGTACTTCACAATGCAGACGCTGCACTTATTTTTACATTAAAAGCCAAAGCCAAAACATTAAATAAAGTTGAGTTTAACTTTAGTGAAAAAAGTAATGGTTTAGCAATAAGCGTTAAAGGTATGTCGGCGCATTCATCTGAGCCAGAGTCGGGTATAAATGCGATTGCCTATTTAGCTGAGTTATTTAAAGGTGTGGAGCTTGAAAATAACAGTGACGGCGAGCTAATCGACTTTGTAAATCAGTTAATTGGTTTAGATATTCACGGTAAACAGTTTGGCGAAATAGCCTATAAGCACGACTTTATGGGCCCGATGACAGTGGCACCAACCGTTATTGAGCGCGATGGTAATGCGCTAACACTTGCTGTAAATGCACGTCGCCCTATGGGTAAAGACGAAGCTGTATTACAAAAGCAAATTGATGATGCGCTCGCTAATTGGCAAGCCACTAACAATGTAACGCTTGCCAACATAGAAACAATCATTGGCACACCTATGCTGCTTGATAGCGCGCCGCATGCGCAAAAGCTGCTTGATATTTTTAAGCATTTTACGGGCGACGAAAAAGCTGACTTTGTATCAATAGGTGGTGGCACTAACGCAAAGCTGTTTGATAATGCGGTATCGTTTGGTCCTTCAATGCCAGGTAAGCGCTACACAGGTCACTCAGAGCATGAATTTATGACCATTGAGCAACTTGAGCTTAATTTGCGTATGTACACAGCGATGATGATAGAGCTAGGTAATATGTAGTTTAAGCCTTACTTAAATTCAATAAGGTTTTAATAAATAATAGGTGTTGAGTTAATCAGCACCTATGTCCTCAAAATTTACCTCAGGCAAGTTTTCAAAGCTTGGTTTGGCAAATAAATACCCTTGCATAAGTTCAACACCTGCGTTTTTAAGCCATGTATATTCTTGTACTGTTTCAATCCCTTCAGCCAATGGAGTGATGTTTAAATCGCGAAACATATTTAAGCAATGAGTTACTATTAGTTGGCGTTTTTTGTCGTTGCTTATATCACGTATGAGCGCCATATCAAGCTTGATAATATCTGTTTGAAAGTCAGCCAGTAGATTTAAACCAGAATAACCTGCACCAAAGTCATCAGTGGCGGTTTTAAATCCGAGAGACTGATAGTAATCAACAATGCGTTTAATGTGTGCGGTGTCTTCTATTTTTTCTACTTCAGTAAATTCAAACATAATATTTTGAATTGGGAAGTTATATTTTTTTGCAGCTTCTAGCGTGGTGCGTATACATCGCTCTGGTTTATAAATAGCATTAGGTAAAAAGTTAATGCTTAGCATTGATGTTATGCCCAGCTTTGAGGCTAGTTGAATGGCTTTAATACGACAAAGCTGATCAAATGCATAGCGGTTGTCTTCATTCACTTTTGAAATGATTGAATAAGCAGACTCGCCATTTAAACCCCTAACCAATGCCTCATAGCCATAAATAAGATTAGTTTTACAGTTTATAATCGGTTGAAAAGCCATAGAAAAATCAAATTCGAGATCGTTAGCGTCAGCACAGTTACTACACGTAACTTTTTCACAATCTTTTGATTTTTCGCTCATTTAGCTCATCCTTTTATGTTTATTTGTTTAGGTTAGTTGAGATTAGATTCTAACACAAATAGATTAAAGTATTGTTTTTTATGTTTTTATACATAATAAATAACTATGTAATTAAATGAAAAGTGATGACTAATGTCAGATCACTTAGTGACATTTAGCAGGTGTGTACGTTGCTTATTAAAACAATAATAGCGACATACATTACTTGGAGAATATAAATGAGCAATACAGTGACATTAGGCAAAAAAATTAAAGGATATTTACTTATTTTAACTTTGCTAAGCGTTATAAATTTACTAACTTCGCCTAGTTATATATGGGTAGTATGGCCAGCAATTGGGATGGGAATAGGGCTTGTAGTAAGTACTTTGAGTAGGAATAAACCTAAAAATACTTCTTTATAATAAGCAAGCCAAGTAATTACTTACTTGGCTTTTTTAGTAAGGAACTGTCTAAACAGTTAAGTCTAAATATTTAAAATGCTGATTGAAGTGTCGCATCTAGTGATATTTCGGTATTTAAGAGCTTGGAAATAGGGCAGCTCTTTTTGGTTTGCTCACATAAGGCTTGAAACTGCTCGTTTTGAATATCATCAATACGCGCTTTTACCTCAAGAGCAATATGCGTTACTGAAAAACCGTCATCTACTTCATTAAGGCTTACAGTGGCTTTAGTATCAATTTTATCTGCGGTAAAGCCTGCATCACCTAATGCAAGCGAAAGCGCCATACTAAAACATGCACTGTGCGCTGCACCTACTAATTCTTCAGGATTTGAGCCTGCCTTATCTTCAAAGCGGGTATTAAAACCATAAGGTTGTTTGTTAAGCGCGCCACTTTGAGTTGATATGCTACCTTTGCCTGTTTTAATATCGCCAGACCATGTTGAACTAGCCGTTTTTTTAATAGTCATCATCTTCTCCTTGCTTGAGTGTAAGCTTTTCAGGTTAGCTAAGCGTTATTTACAAAATAAACTTATATAAAGCCTTAAAAGCACTAATTACTGATGATGTTGCAAAATAGACGCCAGTTAATTATTACTCTTATCTATTACGCCTGCAGCGCTCTGAACAGAAAATAACGTTATCCCAGTCGCGCTGCCATTTTTTACGCCACGTAAAAGGTTTATTACAAATAGGGCATATTTTTTGAGGTAAGTTTAGTTTTTTGTGCGCCATGCTTACTTAGCCTTGCTGTTACTTTTAGTGTTATTTTTTACTTGGGTTGTTTTTGGCGTAATTGCTACGTGCCTTCTAAGAATTCTCCCTATGGCGCGTTTAACATCGGCTCGCTCACGGTATTGCCATAAGCGCTCGCGTGCTTCTTTTGAGGCCGCTGTTAAATCAAGCATGGGTTCAGGGTAATCCTCCCCTAACTTAAAGTCGTTAAAGAGCGCTTCCATCGGAGTTTGCTCCCAAGGCTGATGTAAATATTCAATAGGGAGTTTTTCAAGCTCGGGGCACCACTTTTTAATAAACGAACCTGTTGGGTCTTGATCTTCTGATTGTTTAATTGGGTTGTAGTGCCTAATGGTATTAATACCTGTGACCGAGGCTTGCATTTGAATTTGCGGATAATGAATCCCTGGCTCAAAATCTAAAAAGTAATTAGCGAGCGGAAAGCTTGCTTGCTGCCAACTTATATTTAAATGATGCGTGACAAAGCTTACAAGCATGGCGCGCATTCTAAAGTTTATATAGCCGGTGGCTTTTAAGCAGCGCATGCAAGCGTCAATAATGGGAATACCTGTTTGACCTTGCGCCCAGCGTTCAATATCGTTTTTAACATGTTCATCATCACGATACGGAAATACATGATAACCCGGATTAAGGGCTAAAAACTCCATAGAACATTCGCTCTCAAACTTTTGCATAAAGTGGCAGTGCCAATGCAAGCGCGATACAAACGCAGCAAGCGGGCGCTTCCAGCCTCTTTTGTCAGGGTGTTTTGAATGATATTCATCAATGGCCATTTGATACACTTGCCTAAGGCTAATGTTCCCCCATGCTAGGTACGGCGAAAGTCGGGAGCAATGTGTTTGGCTTAAACTTGGGCTCGATATTCCTTTTTGATAACCTTTACCGCGCTCGGCAAAAAAGCTCTGCATTACAGTTCGCGCATGCAGCGGGCCGCCTTGTTGAAAGCTGTCGTGATCTTGCATGTAAGCGCTTGGTAGCTCAGGTGTTTGGTAGTTATTGAGGGTAATTGTTTTTATACTCTTCCAATTAGGAACAGCAATAGGTGCTTGCATTGTTTGCTGCCAGCGTTCGTTCCAATTATTACGATTTTTTTTGCCGCGAATAACCGCGCCTGTTTGCGACTCTTGCCAGTTAATATGGTTATGCTGGCACCATGCTTTTATTGCTTTATCGCGCTCAAAGGTGTTGTTTAAGCCTATTTCTTGATGGCTAAAAATATTTACTATTTCAAACTGTGCCTTTAATGACTCAAGTAAGTCGCTCATATTTAAATTAAAGATATAAACACAGGCATTAAAGCGCGCTAGTTGCTTGTTTAACTCAACGACAGATTGATATACAAAGCGCCAGTGCCGCTCATTGTAGTGTGCATCTTCGAGCAGCAATGGCTCAAAGTTATAAAGTAATAGGGTAGGTAAGCCATTACTGAATGCATTTTTTAATGGTTGATGATCGCTAAGACGCAAATCACGTTTAAACCACACGATGTTTATTTTCATATAATTTGTTTATTGCTTTAAATAGAGATAAAAATTAGCTTGTTATTTAACTGAGTCAGCCAAACCTATACGTAACTAACTTGAATTAAGATTTAGTTTTAATGTATTAAAAGGAAAAGTATGTTTTTAGATTTAACTGTAAATAAAGAGCTTAATGTTTATTCGTATTTAGTTGGCGGGATCAGTCCTCGTCCAATTGCATGGATAAGTACATTAAGTAGCGACGGTGTGGCTAATATTGCTCCTTACTCATTTTTTACAGTAGCGAGTTGTAACCCACCAGTATTGAGTGTGACGCAAGTAAATCCACGCGATAAGCCAAGTAAAGATACATTAATTAACTTATTAGCGACTAAAGAATGTGTGATTAACATTGTGAGTCATGAGCAGGTTGAAAAAATGAATCAAAGCTGTGCTAATTATCCTAGTGATGTTAGTGAGTTTGATGCTGCAAATATAACTAAAATTGATAGCCAAATGGTCGCAGTGCCGAGTGTTGCTGATTCAAAAGTACGCTATGAGTGTAAGCTACGTGAAGTTATTACTATTTCAAGCGAGCCTGGCGGCGGACAAATGATGTTGTTAGACATAGTGGGTATTTGTATAGACGATGAGGTGCTTGTTGATGGTTATATTGACCCAACACTTTTAGATGCGGTAGGTAGAATGGGTGGGGATTATTATGCAACCACTAAAGACAAATTTGTACTTAAACGACCACAAATTTAGTCTTATGTTTATTCTTCCTTAGTTTGTGCACATTGTTTGCACTTTTACTTGTTAACTTTGTTTTATTAAACGTTAAAGTAAAGGTTCAAACATTGAAAACACTTCTTAAAACAAAAGCCTCTAATGTAACTAAGTTATTTGCATTAAGCGCGCTTTGCATCGCTTTAAGCGCATGTAACAGCGATTCTACAAGTACTACAACAGACGGCGAAACGGTCAGTAATAGTGCTCCAACGGTTGACGCCGGTATTGACCAAACTGTTAATGCGGGCGATACCGTTTATTTAATTTCAACAGTTGAAGATGATGGCGAAGTATCTGTTAGCTGGTCACAAACATCAGGCACTACCGTTAGCTTATCTTCAAGTACTGCAACGTCTACTGAGTTTGTTGCACCTGAGGTATTAACCGATGAAGCACTTGTATTTGAAATCAGTGCAGATGACGGCACAAACGATGTCGTTGTAGATACCGTTATAGTTAATGTTATTGCTTCATCCGACTCAGGCTCAGATACTGGTGCAGTTGATAATAGTGCAAAACTTACCAGCTGGTTAATTAACAACGATACAACCTCCACTTATATACAAAACAATGGCGCAGTGGTTGAAGATGTTCAATCAGTTGAGGTTGTTACTGTTTCTGAGGAAGATGCTGACGTTGAATACATGTACGTGCAAACAACTGACATTCCTAAATATGATGTAACGCTTACACAAGACCAAGTAGACGCGTTAAATAACCGCCCGCGTGCAGCTACCGATTTTTATAACGGTGTAACCTCAGCAGCAGTAGGGCAAACCATTTCGTTTGGTGAAGATATTGGCTATAACAGCAGCACTGAAAACTGTGATGATACAGGCGGTGCAGGCTATTGGCCTCCAGGACCAGGTTGCCCAACAGAACAAACAGTTGAGGCGTATTTTCCGATAACACCTACCGATTTATCTGACACTGAAACTTGTGAAACAGGTTTAGGTACAGTTGGCTTAATGGTTAATGGCACCAGTATATTTAACTGGGGCGATGGTATGAGCTACGGTAATAATATTTGGTATACATTAGCGCCCATTGCTGAGCAATACGATGTTGATGTGTGTGGCGGACATGCTGCTAACGGTGAATATCATCACCATTTTTATACTAGTTGCTTAGCTGATTTACTTGAAGATGATGGCGATGCGCATTCACCTATTTATGGGTTTGCAGCTGATGGCTATCCGCTTTATGGTCCTTATGAAAGTAACGGTCAACTTGCATTAAGCGGCTGGGAAATGCGTGATTATGGCGCGTCAGAAAGTGAAGGTGGTTGTGGTACTGAAGGTGAGCGAAGCTGTACTTTAGTCGATCAATACGATGTTAGCCAAGGCACACAAACAAGTGATGCAGGTCCTGCTATTGGCGCAGAAGTAACGACGCTCTCTGGTAATACATTAAATGCCGACGATGGTTATTACTTTGAAGATTTCTACTACGCACAAAAAACAGTAACCGGTGCTCAATTAGATGAGCATAACGGCCACGATACTAACGATGGCAAGGGTTATCACTACCATATAACACTAACGTTAGACAGTGATGGTAAATTACAGCCTTCTTTTCCTTATCAAATAGGGCCTCGTTTTAAAGGTCAATTAGCCGATAATTCAATTGGTCGCTGTGATACTGGCGAAACAATGGGTCCACCACCGGGAATGTAAGGAGTAACTATGCGTTATTTTAAATACGCATTGATCCTAACTACTGCTGCGCTATTGAGCTTTAAGCTCTTTGCGCAGCAGGAAATGATGGATCATAGCCATATGCCTATAGCAGTGCCAAGTGATAAGCCAATCCCGGCATTAAGCCTTAAGTTATTAAAAGATAGTATGTCGGGTTATAACTTAATTTTAGATACGCAGCGCTATGATTTATCTGTACCCCCTGAGGGCGCAATGAACATGCAGCAAATGATGAGCGTTACTACAAACGATGACACTGGCTTTTTACAAGGTCATGCTCATTTATATATAAATGGGGTTAAAATACAGCGAATTTACGGACATGCATTGCATTTACCTGCTAACTTATTTAAAAGTGGTATAAATACCGTATCGGTTACTTTAAATAATCATGGTCATATGTATTGGACCGCTCAGGGCAAAAAAATAGTTGCTACGCTGTATGTTAACGATCAAACCAAAGAGTTTATAACATACCGATTTGAAAGCTTTCCTAGCAAGGTTGAAAACACGAATTAATGAAAATTCATAATAAACTTTTTTTAATACTATTTAGTTTTACCTTTAGTGTTATTGCAGGGCTAGTAGTACTTATACAATGGAGTATAGGGCAAGGCGTAATTGATTTTGTTAATGCAAAAGAAGTAAAAGCGCTTGAACCACTTGTTGTGCAACTTGCAAAGCAATACGAACAAAACCCCTCATGGGAACGTGTTGTCGGCAATGGCGAAAATTTTAGAAAACTTATTGAATCGCAGCTAGAAAATAGCCAGTTTTTACCTAGGCCACCAGAAGGTCCAGGCCCCAGAGGGGGAATGATGCGACGGCCGCCACCCGATCATATTCGTTTAGGGGAAGAGCGCCGCCTACCACCTGAAAATATTGCTCACTACGCTTTGCTTGACGAAAATAAACAGCGAGTAGAGGGTAGATACCTCAGCGATTTAAAATATATAACAACCCCAATTACAGTGGGCGATAAAACAGTGGGTTACTTAGCTGTATCTAAAAGAGATAGCTTGGTTGATGGTTATGAGCTTGATTTTTTACAGCAGCAAACTAACTACTTATGGTTTATTGCTTTAGCCGCTGTATTGCTTACATTGCTAGTTACCTTTTTATTGTCTCGTCACTTAGTTAGCCCAGTAAAACAAATTGCTAATGGTATGCATCGCTTAACGCAAGGTAATTACGAGACCAAACTTACGCTTGAGCGAAAAGACGAATTAGGCCAATTAAGCGAAGATTTTAATATCCTTGCATTTACACTCGCTAAAGACGAGCAAGTGCGCAAACGCTGGCTTGCCAATATTTCTCACGAGCTTAGAACGCCAATGAGTATTTTGCTCGGTGAACTTGAAGCTATGCTACTTGGAATACGTGAGCCTAATGCAAAAAATATTAACTCGGCTAACGACGAGGCATTGCATTTAAAACGCTTAATAGATGATTTGCATATGCTCAATAGCGCAGAGTTAGGGGGTATGCATTACACTATGCAACCTACTGATATGGCTTTATTATTAAATACTATTGAGCAAAAATATCAGGCTGTGCTTGAACAACATAATATAAAAATTTACTTACTAAATAGCGCTAAACACATAACTGTACAAGCAGATAAAACCCGACTTTTGCAGCTGCTCGATAATATTTTAATGAACGCGGTGCACTATGCACAATGCACCACTATTTCATTAACGGCTAATAATATAAGCATTAAAGGGCAAACCTACTTAGAGCTTATAATTGAAGATAATGGCGTAGGTGTAGAGCAGTCGCATTTATCGCATTTGTTTGAGTATTTATATCGAGTAGATAGTTCGCGTAATCGCCAAGAGGGCGGTTCGGGCTTGGGCTTATCTATTTGCCAACATATAGTTAAAGGCCATAATGGTGAAATAGCTGCTGAAAAAGCCACTCTAGGTGGTCTTGCTATTATTATTAGGCTACCAACTATTTAGCTTTAGTTGATTCATATAAAAAGTACGTAACTTGAACTTTGTTTGATATGGTATTTTTATCCTAATTTTGGATTACTAATAACAGAGAACTCTATGAGCGAACAAATACTGATTGTGGAAGATGAAGTAAAGCTGGCTAACTTAATGAGTGACTTTTTAAGTAGCCATCATTTTGTTACTCATCAAATACATCACGGAAATGAAGTATTACCTTGGCTTGAAATTAACAGGCCGAGCGTAATTTTGCTCGACATAATGCTACCAGGCCAAAGTGGTATTGAACTATGTAAAGCAATCAGGCGCTTTTCAAATGTGCCTATTATTATGGTATCGGCAAAAGTAGAAGAAATAGATAGGCTGCTTGGACTTGAGTTAGGTGCAGATGATTATATTTGTAAGCCGTTTAGTTATGCTGAGCTGGTGGCGCGAGTTAAAGCTATATTAAGGCGATTAAGTAGCGCAAGTGATGTTACAGAGTCAACAATGAAGCTCGACGAGAGCACCTACAGCGTAAAATACAAATCAAGCCGCATAGAGCTAACGAACTTTGAATTTCAGCTATTTAAACCTTTGTTTAACAACCCAAATCGTATTTATTCGCGCGATAGTTTAATGGACACTATGTACGCCGATCAGCGTATTGTGAGCCATCGTACTATTGATAGCCATATTAAAAAGTTGCGTAAAAAACTAGATGAAGTGACACAAACTGAAAGTGTTATTCAGTCTGTTTATGGGGTTGGCTACCGATTTGTGCACCCGCAGTAAGAGGTATTAGTAAGCTATGACGATGAGCTATTCATCATCGTCAGCATTTTTAATTCGCTCTAAACGGTCAAACTCTTCGTATTCGGCAGCTTGAATTTCATCAAGAATAGAATCTACATCGGCAAGTTCGTCACTGTCTTCAAATTCACCAGTAAGCGTTGAATTAGGCGTTAAATTTGCTTCTTCAAATAATGCCCACATTTCTTTAGCGTATTGAGTTTTTAGTATGCTTGGCGCAAATTCACCATAATAGCGGCGTATGTTATTTACATCGCGTGCAAACATAGCTTGTGCACTGTTATTTGCTGAAGCGTTAACTGCTTGCGGTAAATCTATAATTACAGGGCCGTTATTATCTACAAGTACATTAAATTCAGATAAATCGCCGTGTATTATACCTGCGCAAAGCATAAGCTTAATGTAATGCATCATGAGTTTATGCTGCTCAATCGCTTGCTCTTCACTAAAAACGACATGTCCAAGTTGAGGGGCTACGTTACCATTCTCGTCCGACACGAGTTCCATAAGCAGCACGCCATCAATACAAAAGTAAGTATCAGGAACACGTACACCCACGCCAGCTAAACGAGATAACGCATCAACTTCGGCATTTTGCCAAATCTCTTCTTCTAATTGACGGCCATAGCTAGAACGTTTACCCATAGCACGCGCTTGGCGTCCACCACGTACTTTTCGGCCTTCTTGGTATTGTGCCGCTTTTTTAAAGCTACGTTTAACCGCGTCTTTATACACTTTCGCACAGCGAATGTGCTCACCACAGCGGACAATAAATACATCGGCTTCTTTACCGCTCATTAGTCGGCTTATAACTTCGTCAATAAGGCCATCATCAACAAGGGGTTGTAGGCGTTTAGGTATTTTCACAGATTGCCTGCTAAGTAGGGTTGGTTATTAATCATTATTTATGAAAGTGCTCTGTATTTGTTTGTTTAATTGGCTCAAGCAGTATATCAGCTTTGAGAATTAAGGGCAGTAACACTACTGCCTGAGAGTAATTAATCGTATTATTTTATTAGCTTATATATTGATTGCAAAGCAATCAACCAGAACTTTTTAAATAAGTATTTAGATTACTATTTTTTATTAAAATAATTTATTACTTCCTCATTATTTGCACATTGTTTGCGCTTTTAAAGCGTAAGCTTAGTTTAATTCTTAAATACGAGGTTATTACTATGAAGCATTTTTCAACTCTTGCCACTGTGGCAATATTATCTATTGCTTTTTCAGCTAATGTAGCTGCTCGAGGCGGTGACAATCCTCCTGAAAAACCTGACTTTTCAACTATTGATACTGATGGTGATGGCGTAATTAGCTTTGAAGAGTTTAGTGCTAAAAAACCGCCACACGGCGATGCACAAACAATTTTTGATTCTATAGATGCCGATGGTAATGGCGAAATTAGTGAACAAGAACTTAGCGATCATAAACCACCTCGTCGTGAACGCTGAAAGGATACTAAAATGATTAATAGTATTAACAGTAGTTCTGCGAATTTTATGCCGCAACAAAGTAGTCAGGCTGCAAAACTAACAACAGAGCAAAGCGATTTTGTTAAAGAAACGCTTGCAGAGTTTGACGCTGAAAACTTAACCGAAGAAAACGCGCAAAGTATTCAAGCGGCATTTAAAGAACAAGGTATTGAACCAACAAAAGAGCTTGCTGATTTAATGAGCGAACTTGAGTTTGATGCTAAAAGCATTGGTGATGCAGGACGAGTGGAAGGTCAAAGACCGCCACCGCCGCCACAAAACTCATTAGAATCAGTAGATACAGACGAAGTAGTCAGCTATTTAGATGAGCTATTAACTGAGTATTCAAGCCAGTTGTCTGATGAAGATAAAGAATCAATCCTTGCATCAGTGCAAGAGAAGTTTGGTTTAAGTGATGGCGATTCACTGCTAAATGTAACTGCTTAGGTGTTATAACTTAGAGTAAAGCTGACTGTTACTCGAAAGTCTTAAGTCCAAAGCCCAACGGTTAACTCTGTTGGGCTTTTTTATTGGCTTAATTTAAGCGTGTTTCTATTTTGCTGGTGCCATCTTCTTCGGTAAATTTAAATACAAAATCTTTTTTACCGTCTTGGTTTATGTCTACCAGAAGAATATCTTTATTATTTTTAGGCAGTGTTAGTTTTAATTTTTTACGTTTATCATTTAGGAGTGAGTCTTGCTCTCCGTAATAAATATACAGCGTTTTTTTACTGTATTTGTATACTGCGTCAATATAGCTGTCGCCGTTAATATCACCTAAATATAGGGCTGGCTCGGAATCATCGCCGTTCATTCCTACTTCCATTTCTAAATCAAGTTCTATACTCGATTTATTGGCAAATGAGCCGTCGGGTTGCTGCTTATAAATGTTCATTTCTACATCTACATCAGTACTGCCACCGCCCAATGCCATAGACGCAATAGTACCTAAGCCAATATCTAAATCCATTTTTTGTAAATCAATTAAGCCATCATTATTAAAATCAGTTTTGAGCAATAACTCACTAGGGCCTTGTGTTTCAAATAAGGTAATGGGCGTATTACTAAAGCCTTTAGCACTTCCTAGGTACAAAGTATGTGCTATTTTTATATCTAACGAATCCATACCTTGCGTTGGCTTAAACTGTCTAGTTGTAAAATCTAGAAATCCGTCGTTATTAATATCAATAATTTGCTTTATTTTGCGAGTTTCGCCATTGCTTAGCTCGCCTAATTCGATGTTAAAATCAATTGAGGTGAGCTTTTGCTCAAAGCCTTCTGAATTAGCAAGTAGTACATCTGCTCCAAAGTCATTTGAAAAAACCAAGTCGCTTAACCCGTCGTGGTTAAAATCAATAACAACGGGTTTATTGTTAATATTAACTTCTAGAGAAAGCCCTTTTCCTGAAAAGCTGCCTTCATACATAGGTGTTTGTTTAAATTTGTTAGGCTTAAAGCTGCCATCTTTATTTTGAATGTATAAAGTACTGCTTGCTAACCCAGGAATGAAAATATCGCTTAGACCGTCGTTGTTGGCATCGAAGACAAAGTCTACTTTTTCAAATTTATCTATTTTTAATTGATTTAGAACCGACTCATAATTAAACAATAGTGTTGGTTTACCAGCATGGGCTTTGTATACGCCATCACTTGTTAGTACGAGTGCTTGTTTATCGGTAATGTTAGCAAGTGTAGCCACATCAAACCCGATGGCATTTTTTGGTAAAGCAAGTTCACTACTTAGTGATGTGAGTAAATTGATGGCTTCTAATTGTTTTGATTCTTTATTATATGCAAATAAAATCTCTGAATCGGTTGATACTAATTCATCCGTTGTTTTTATTGCCATTGTTTGAGCTATAGCGCTAATGGGGGTAAGTAAAGTGATGAGTGAATAGCAAAGTGGTTTTATCATGCAAATCCCTTTTTTATATTTAGTTGTATCGTTACATTTTTATTATTCACTTATATAAGCAACATCAGCGCACAACTTAACGTAGGGTCCAGCGCTGGCGGTTTGCTAATTAGCGTAAATTTAAACGTAATACACTTATGTAAGTTGGTTTATATTTAGCCTACGCTAATAACTATGTACTGGGTGTAAGTAATTGTAAGATTATGTTTTAAGAAGGACTTGTTGACCTTTCAGGATTGAAATTTTTTCAACCCAAGGAAGATTTAATCGCGGCGCGAGGTTTGTAACCTAGTAACAAAGAGTCAATCTCCCCTAGGCAGAACCCTTCGGGCAGCGCATTTTTGGCATTTATGCTACGTTATCAACTATGTATGGTTAATAACCACACTACATAGGCTCTGCATTGCCTAAATACCAAACAGCCTGCTGCAAATTTAACCTCGAAAGATAAACAAGCCCTAATAAAAAAGGTAGTGCAAAACTCATATGGCAGTTAAGCGCTTTTAGCGGGTTTTAGTTATCAACGGCACAGCTTATTTTGCTCATTTAAATAAGCATCTACAAAATCTACTTCCATCGGTTTTGAAAAGTAATAACCTTGCAGGTGAGATACACCAATATTAGTAAGCGTGTTTGCTTGTTCAATAGTTTCAACGCCTTCGGCAACAACAGTAAAATCTAAAGATGAGGCCATTTGTACAATTGCATGAATAATACTTAACCCTCTTTTATCCATATTTTGAATAAAACTTCTGTCTATTTTTACTATATCTACACCAATATCAAGCATGCTTGATAGTGATGAGTAGCCAGTTCCAAAATCATCAATTGAAATACAAAAGCCTTGTTTTTGTAGTGCTTTCACGGCTGTCAAAAATGTGAGTTTATCTTCGGCAAATACTGATTCGGTAATTTCTATATGCAGATCTTTAGGCTCTACTTGGTGATTGTTTACTATTTTTAATACCTTAGTTACAAAATTTGGATCTTGTAATTGTATTACCGATACGTTCACGCTTACTGCAATTTTTGTCGGTAAATGGTTGAATTTATTTGCTTGTATACATGCTTGTTCTATGACCCAGAGGCCCATTTGGGTTATTAAACCGTATTGCTCGGCAATAGTTATAAACTCATCAGGGAAAATATTTTCACCGTCTAGTTGCCAGCGTAATAATGATTCGAAAGAGGTTACTTTTGATGTTTTGCTCTCTACAATTGGTTGAAATACTAGCCTTAAGCTGTTTTCTTCTATGGCACTGGCTAGGCGTTGACTCAACAGGTACTCTCTTTCTTGTTTTAATTTGAGAGAATCGTTATAAATATTGATATTACCTTTAGCCATGCGTTTTTGGTGATACATTGCAGTATCAGCAGAGCGAATTAAAGTATTAAAATCACTCCCGTGCTCAGGATACATGGCAATACCAATAGTTGCAGATACCCATTTTTGATATTTATATGTTTCATGCTCGGCACCAATGCTTTGAAGTACTTTATCTGCAAACTCGATAAGCTCAGCTTGTTTTTGATACGTTGCTAAAATTAAAAACTCATCCCCGCCCCATCGGCATTTAAAAAGCTGTTGATTGCATACATTACTAATTCTTCGTGCTATTTCTTTTAATACTTTATCGCCTACTTTATGACCCAACGAATCATTTATTTGTTTAAATCCATCTAAATCTACGAATAATAAAGCAAAGGGTTCTTGAGGGTTGTCTGCTAGTTGTCTGTTTGCATTTTTTAAAAATGCGGTTCGGTTTAATAGATTTGTAAGTGGATCGGTATTCGATAAACGGTAAATTTCTTCTGTGCGTTGCTCAACCTTGTTTTCCATTTCGTTAAGCAGCTCTCTGTTTTGGTTTTTGAGCTTTATTGCGCTGTGTGTAAATGTGGCTGATTTGTACGATGAAGCCACCATAATAGTAGTAAATGCTAGGCCTAAAATACCGAGGACAGAGTTGTAGTTTTCGTTAGAAAAGGTTAATAAAAAAGAGTAGGGCGCCAGTAAAATAATGCTATAGAGTACAGCGGTTACTCGACTTCCTGAAAGCAGATTTGCAGAGCCTCCTGCAAAGGCAGATAAAATAGCAATAGTAGTTGTAGTTTCTATTGCTGATGAGGTGCTATGAAACCAAAGTGCATACCCACACCACGATAGCGCAGTTAAAATACACCCGGTTGAAAATCTTTTTGAGTATGTGTCAGCATTAAATAACGGGCTATCCTTTTTGGTTTTATAAAACCACATTACATCAATAGCGCGAGCTGCTAATAAGACAACCATAATGCTTAGCCAAATACTTTTTTCGTAGGATATTTTCTGGTTATTTAAATCAAAAGCAAACACTAATATAAAACTGACTACAATCGAAATGGCAATGCCAGAGATGGCATTGGAGTATAAAATTTTAACGGATTCTCTGCGTTCTTCACTATTTAGATTTTTATATGGCACTAAGTAAAACCTTATACAAAAGTCACTCCAACTAGCGATGGAGAAACGTTTAAGAAATACACCAGATATTTCAGATGAACAAAAGCGTATTAAACATCGATTAGTTAGGCTCTAATCCTGAGTATAGGAATAAATATAGTTTATGAAAGCAAAAAAAAAAGTTAGCGCAGTAAAAAGGCCCAAAATAAATATTTATTTTGAGCCTTAAAATTATCAAGCAGGTTAAAGTGTTAACGACTTTACTTGCTGTTCTATAGATTTAACCTTCGAAATCACTATCGTTATGGCGCTCTGCCATTTGCTCTTCTTCAGGACCCCATGTGCGATTTACGCGACGACCGCGTTTTACAGCAGGGCGTTCTGATATTTGTGTAGCCCAGCGTACAACGTGAGTGTATGAGGCAACATCTAAAAACTCTGCTGCATCATATAAAGCTCCAAGCACTAACGATCCGTACCACGGCCAAATTGCAATATCGGCAATTGAGTATTCATCACCTGCCATGTATTCATTTTCGCTTAAATGGCGATTTAACACGTCAAGCTGGCGTTTAGTTTCCATGGTAAAACGGTCAATAGGGTATTGCATTTTACTTGGTGCGTAGCTATAAAAATGACCAAATCCGCCACCTAAGTAAGGCGCTGAGCCCATTTGCCAAAATAGCCAGTTACGACACTCTGTTTTAGCTTTTAGATCTTTAGGTATAAGTACATCAAATTTTTCAGCCAAATACTGTAAAATAGAACCTGATTCAAAGATGCGAGTAGGCGGCGTGGTTGAATGATCCATTAGCGCTGGGATTTTTGAGTTTGGATTAATATCAACAAAGTCAGATCCAAACTGATCGCCATCACCTATGTTTATTAAATATGCGTCATAGTCTGCATCGGTGCAACCAAGCTGTAAAAGCTCTTCAAACATGATTGTAGCTTTTTGGCCATTAGGTGTCGCAAGAGAATAAAGCTGAAATGCGTGCTCACCAATAGGTAGAGTTTTGTCATGAGTCGCGCCTGCGATTGGGCGGTTAATGCTGGCAAACTTACCGCCACTTTCACTTTCCCACGTCCATACTTTTGGTGGCGTGTATTCGTTTTTATCACTCATAAATAACCTCTGTTAGATGAAATACATATATGGTAAATGTGGCCATAAAAAATTAATTAAAGCCCCTAATACTTAATTTACCGACCTTTTAATTTATCGGCTTTTGCTAATCTATAACCTAAAAACAACCCGCTTAGCGCTCCAAATAAATGGCTTTCAAACGATACATGATAGCGCTGAGGTAAAACACCCCATATAAAACCGCTATAAAGTATAGCCACTACAACTGCAATTATAATTGATTTTAATGAGCGTCTTACTAAGCCGTAGCATAGAATAAAGCCCCATAAACCATATATAACACCGCTTAAACCAACATGTATGTTACTGCGCCCAAATGCCCAAACTAAGAGTCCACCGACTAGAGCGGTAAAAATAAATACGTTATAAAAACGTTTTACGCTGTACTGGCAAATTAGCCAGCTTAATACTACAAATGGGATCATATTACTGGCAAAGTGCCACCAGCTACCATGTAAAAAAGGTGCGCATAGTATGCCAATTAATCCTTGGATACTGCGTGGATATATGCCTAAACCATTAAGATTTATGCCAGGTAGACTATTGATCACCTGTAGTACGAAGCAAATAACAACAATACTAAATATTGCGAAACGGGTACTCGTTAGTAATGACAGTGTGGTTGGCTTGGTTGCCATATAATCGCCCTAATTGACTTTAAGAGTTGCCAGTATAGGAATTGTATTTGCTAATGAAAAGCAATTAAAAAAGCACAGCATAAAATGCTGTGCTTAATTTTAATTATTACTCACTATTAACCTAATTTAGTTAATAGTTTTTTTGCAGCTAGTTCAGAGCTTGCTGGGTTTTGGCCGGTAATTACTAAACCGTCTTCTAGTGCTAATACACCCCAGTCGTCAGTTTTTTGATAATCGCCACCTTTTTTAATTAGCTCGTCTTCAACTAAAAATGGCACGATATCGGTAAGTTGCACTGCAGCTTCTTCAGAGTTAGTAAAACCAGTTACTTTTTTACCCGCTACTAATGCATTGCCATCAGCATCTTTAACATTTAAAAATGCAGCACTTGCATGACATACCGCAGCAACAGGCTTTTGCTCTTTAATAAAGCTTTCGATAAGCGAAATTGAATCTGTGTTGTCAACTAGGTCCCATAATGGACCGTGACCGCCTGGGTAAAATACAGCGTCAAAATCGCTAGATTTTACTTCACTCAACACTTTAGTGTTTGCCATAAGTGTTTGTGCTGCGCTATCGGCGTCGTAACGTTTAGTTGCATCTGTTTGAAAATCAGAAAGTGTACTTGTCGGATCAATGGGTGGTTGACCGCCAGCTGGAGACGCTAATGTTACTTCAACGCCTGCATCAACAAATGCATAATAAGGGGCTGCAAATTCTTCTACCCAAAAACCTGTTTTTTCGCCAGTGTTACCAAGTTCTGCGTGAGATGTAAGAACCATAAGTATTTTTTTAGACATTGAATATATTCCTTCTGATGATTTAAATTAGTTTATCTTGCTTACCAATTACTATATGCACTAACAGAGCTTTAAACAACGATGATAAATTTAACTTTATTGGTTTAATAATTGATACAATAGAAGGGTTGAATTTAAAACACGTTACGGAGCACATATGAAGGTGTCGTTTGAGCAGTTAAAGAGCATGGTTGTATTTGCGCAAATTGTAGAGCAGGGCAGCTTAACCGCTGCCGCTAAACAGTTAGGACTTACGCGAGCCGTAGCAAGTTATCATTTAAAAAAGTTAGAAACCCAGCTTGAAGTCACTTTATTAAATCGCTCAACTCGCACAATGGCGCTGACTGAAGCGGGTATTGCTTATTATGAGCGTTGTAGAATAATTACCGAACAAGCTAATGCAGCTAATCAGCAAATAGAAAATATAAAGAGTGAGCCACAAGGTTTACTTAAAATTAGCTGCCCTGTGAATGTGGGAATGCAGCTAATTGTGCCCGCAATAAATACGTTTAAGCGCCAATACCCTAAAATTAAAATAGACTTACAGCTTACTGACGATGTGGTTGATATTATTAAAAATGGGTTCGATTTTGCAATTAGGGGTGTGGCACTGAGTGACTCCAACTTGCAAGCAACCAAGCTGACTACGATGAGCACTTGTATTTGTGGCGCGCCGGATTACTTTACACATTTTGGTAAACCTAAAACACCTTTAGAATTGGCAGATCATCAATGGGTGGTTTATCAGCTAGGAAGTAAAACGTTAACACTTTCAAAAGATGGCAAAAAACACGACATTGCAATGCAAGGCGCCTTAAGTACTAATAACGCAGCTGCACGTACTGCCTTTGTAGAAGCGGGGCATGGAATTGGGCGTATTCCGCTTTACGATGCGTGGCCTAAAGTACAAGCTGGGCTACTTGAAATAATATTAGATGATTATAAAAGCAAAGATATTGAACTGTACGGGGTATTTCCGCCAGGAGCTGCGGGTTCTAAAAAGCTACGGTTATTTATTGATTACTTAAAAGCGTATTTTGTAAAACAGCATACCGCCTTGGGTATGCTGAAAAGCGTTTAATTATTTTCGCTTTTAAAGCATTTATAAAACACTTATAAAGTACGGCTAAATAATGCAACCGCTTGTTGATACATATTAATTGCAAGGGCTGCATCGTATCGCTCACCTTCATCACGCATGAAGGCATGTTGGGCATTAACTTCTTGCCATTGGTAATTAATATCCGTACTTACGCATTGCTGGTATATTTTAGCACGGCCTTCCTTTGGTACATGCGGGTCTTGTTTACCCCATATAAAGTGAATTTCGCCTTGTATATCAGCCATGCGTTCAAATGAGTTATTACCTGATTTTGCCGGTAATGTGTTGCTGTGAATATCGGTAGCATATAAGCAAAAAGCCGCTTTAATTTCAGAATTAAGCGCCGCTCTGTAAGCTAAGTGACCGCCAATACATACGCCCATTGCGCCTACTGTACCTGTGCAGTAATGTTGCTGCTTTATAAAGTCGATCATGGCTTGCGTGTCGCTATCATGATGCTCAAGTGGTTTTGCCCACTTGTCGGCATTGCCTTTGTCTTTACCTGCATCGTCGTAAGCAAGCACAGTGCCCATAGTATTTAACTCGTGAAACACTTCCGGTACTAATACCACAAAGCCATGGCTTGCTAAAATAGCTGCGCTGCGTGCAATAGGTGCAGTTTGCTGAAATATTTCAGAATAAAAAATGATAGCAGGGAATTGCCCTTGCGCCTGAGGGCGATAGATGGTTGTTCGCATTAAACCTGTAGGTGTTGGCAAGTCTGCGTTATGTTGTTGAATTATCATAAAAGCGCTCAGTTAAATAAAATTATATATAATGATATGGTAACTGAGCGCGATAAAATAAACGACTTTTGTTGTCGAGTATTTAAATACTTGCAGGCATTTTATTACAACTAGCGTAATAACTTACGGTAGCCGGCCAATCTGAAAATATAGCCATTACCCCCACGTCTTGTGCGAGCACATCAACGACCGTCATCATATCGCCATCGTTATCTATAACATCAGCAATTGATTGATAGTAATAACCACCACCTTCATTAAGCGGACCTGAGCGCTCAAGGCTCCATGCAATAAGCTCTAAACCTGCTGCTTTTGCGTCAATTGCGTATTGTGATGGCACGATATTATTTTCGTTATCTATTGTTAGCATCATCCAAATTGGAGGGGCTAAAATTTTAACGCCGTCAGCCACAAGTTCATCCATACCAGGTTGCCATGTTTGTGGGTTACTTGGATCAAATCCGGCTTCACTGTCGCGACCATCTAGGTATACGCTGTTATCTGCAAAGTCAGGGTTAGTGTTAATCCAGTATTTTACGTCTTCAAGGTTAAACGATTGCGGATAAACTTTTGAGGCTGGCACGCCCATTTGTGTGTACTCGTCTAGCATTTTTTGCGCATATTGCTCTTGCGTCATTCCATCAAATGGCATGCTTACTTGTGGCGATTTAAGTTCTGGGGTCATTTTCACCCCCATCCCATTAAACAGTGCAATGCTTTGTTTATGGGTCATTAATGTGCCGTTGGTGGCATATAAATCAGTGCGCCAATTTGGTGTACCATCCATGTAATCGGCAACGGTAGTTGCATTGGTGTTTGCACCATCCATTTTACCTTCAAGGGTTAAAAATTCCGCTAAGCTTATATCACTGGTACAGCATTTAGCTGACGCAGCAATACCATTAGTAGGGTCTGCGGGTGTAAATGGCACACTGCATTTAGCTGCAAGCTCAGGAATGGCTAAAATATTAGTTGTGGTGTGTAAGTCGCATTGAGAGTGACGACATACTAGTTCTTTATCGTTTGTAAATGTAACATCGCATTCAACAATGCCTGCGCCCATTCTGGCTGCAGCAATGTAAGCTTCTTTAGTATGCTCAGGGTATTGCATTGATGCACCGCGATGACCAATAGAAAAGTCGGTACGGTAAAAAGGACCTTCACTACAAGATTCTAGTTGTGTTTTTAAAGCGCTGTCGCTCATATCATCTACTAAATAATAAGGACGAGTGCCTAGTTGAATATCTGGCGCATCACCACTTGGTACCTCTACAATAATAGGCGTAGGCACTTCAACAATCTCAACTTCTGTGCTGGTAACAACCACTTCTTTTTCTACTATTTCTACATCGTCGTCGCAGCCAGCAAGTGTGGCTAACAATATACAGCTTGTAAGTAAGGTAATACGTTTCATTGTTTATCCTTAAAAAGTAAATTTGTACTACCTTAATGATTATTAATGACAATTTAGCTACAAACGTATTAATTTACTTTTTTATTAATAACTTGATTCACTAACAAGGCGCCTAACATTATGCCAGCTCCAATACTTAACCTGACTATGTCAGCGTCTCGGTTCCAAATAAGTACATTAATAATAATACCAGCCGGAATGAGAAGGTTATTCATAACTGCCAAGGCACCTACATTTACAAGCGTTGCGCCTTTATTCCATGCAAAATAGCCAAGACCAGAGGCAATAATACCTAAATAAATAAGCACGCCCCACTGGGTAGATGTACTTGGGAGTTTGCTTGCATCACCAAATAAAACGTAGCATACAATAGCAACAATTAACGCCCCAATAAAAAACCAACCAAATATCGCTTTATCGTCAAGAGTATTACTCGTCATTAATCGTTTGTAAGTAACTTGCCCTGTTGCAAAACAAATATTGGCAGCTTGTACGAGTAATAAGCCGATTAAAAAGTTGTTGTTTAAGTCCTCATAACGAATTGCAACTGCGCCAAAAACAGCAATAAGTGCAACTATAAAAAACCGTGGATTGAATTTTTTTTCAAGCGCGTCGTTTAATAAAGTAATGTAAATAGGGGTCATTACGGTAAATAACAGTACTTCGGGGACGCTTAAAAATAAAAAGGAGTGGTAGTAAAAGCTATACATAACACCAAGTTGTATAGCGCCAATCAGCATGAGCTTTAAGGCTAAAGGTTTAGGTGTTTGTTTAAACTTTAAAAATGGTAAAAATACGATAGTTGCTAGTGCTATGCGAATTAACACACTAAACCATGCATCAACCTGACCTGCTAAATACACGCCAATTAAACTAAATGAAAATGCCCAAAGTAAAGTTACTGCAAATAAGTACCGCATAGCCGTCGTCTTTAAATAATTAATGGCAGCAGTTTATCTGTTATAAATTAATGTATAAACAATAAAAGCCCGCAAGCGGGCTTTTATAAAGCAATAATTAATAAACTAAGTTATTAACTATTCAACTAAACCACGGCGCTTAAGTAGTGCGTCGGTAGTTGGTTTTTGACCTCTAAACTCAATGTAGCTTTGCATTAAGTCGCGGCTGTTACCTTTTGATAGGATTTCTTTACGGAACTTATCACCATTTTTACGTGTTAAGCCGCCGTTATTTTCCATATGTGCAAAGGCATCTGCTGCAAACACTTCAGTCCAAAGGTACGCGTAGTAACCAGCTGAATAACCACCTGCAAATGTGTGGCTAAAAAAGTTTGATTTGTAACGTGGTGGAACAGGGTAGTAAGCAATACCGTGTTTTTCTAGCGCGTCTTGCTCAAACTTTTGAACGTCAGCTACTTTTTTATCAGAACCAAATGAATGCCATTCCATATCAAGTAGTGCAGCGGCTAAGTATTCAGTAGTGCCATAGCCTTGGTTGAATTTTTGCGATTCAAGTACTTTATCAAGTAAAGCTTGTGGAATTGGCTCACCTGTTTTGTAATGCTTAGCATAGTTTGCAAGTACTGTTGGTTCAATCATCCAATCTTCATTTGCTTGTGACGGAAATTCAACAAAGTCACGCGCCGTTGCAGTACCCGCTAGGCTTGGGTATTTAACATCTGAGAATAAACCGTGAGCAGCATGACCAAATTCATGGAACATAGTAGACACTTCATCAAATGTCATTAGCGTAGGCTCGCCTGCAGCAGGTTTTGGAATGTTCTGCGCATTGTAAATAACAGGTTTGGTGCCTTTTAAGCCGCTTTCGCTAACGTATGCACTCATCCATGCGCCGCCACGTTTGCCTTCACGTGCATATGGGTCTAAGTAAAATAAACCAATAGCGCTGCCATCAGCGTTAAATACTTCGTATACGGTTACATCTTCATGATAAACAGGAAGATCTTTACGTTCTTTAAACGTAATACCGTACAGTTTGTTCATTGCAAAGAATAAGCCATCGTGAATAACCGATTGCATTTCAAAGTATGGTTTAACAAGTGCTGGGTCTAAGTTGTACTTTTCTGCACGTACTTTTTCAGCATAAAAAGTCCAATCCCATGGTTTAAGCTCAAAGCTTTCGCCTGAATCGTTAATCACTTTTTGAATAGCGGCTGCTTCAATCTTTGCTTTTTCAACTGCTTTAGGTGCTAGGTCATCAAGGATGCCGTAAACGTTTTCAGTTGTTTGCGCCATACGCGACGTCATTACATAAGAAGCCCAATCTTTGTAGCCTAAAAGCTCTGCTTTTTGAGCGCGTAGGTTGGTTTCTTTAATAATAATAGGGCCGTTAGTTTTTGCTGCACGGTTTGCAGAGGCTTTAAAAATTCGCTCACGTAGGTCGCGGTTTTCAAGGCTACTTAAAATTGGTTGTTGCGTTGTATTTACCAAAGTGATCATGTAGCCGTCTTTGCCCGCTTTTTTAGCTGAAGCTGCAAGGCCTGCAATTTCGCCTTCAGAAAGACCTGCTAATTCACTTTTATCTGTAACTACAATAACGTCTTCTTTAAACGATTTTAAAATGTTTTGTGAAAACGCAGTAGATAGCTGAGCTAGCTCTGAGTTAATTTCACGCATTTTAGCTTTTTCAGCGTCGTTTAATTTAGCACCTGCTTTTACAAACTGCTTGTAGTAAAAATCAACTAGGCGTTTATCTTCTGCGTTTAATTTATCTTGATTGTCGTAAATTGTTTGTACGCGCTTAAATAATTCACCGTTTAAGTAAATATCATCTGAGTGAGCAGATAATACAGGCGCCATTTTTTCATCAATACGCTGGTATTCAGCATCTGAAATTAAACCAGATAAGTTATAAAAAGCAGCCGATACGCGATTTAATAGCTCCCCTGACAATTCCATTTTAACTAATGTGTTTTCAAATGTTGCTGGAGCAGGGTTGTTAGCAATGGCTTGTACTTGTGCCGTGTGCTGTGCGATACCTGCATCGAATGCAGCTTCGTAGTCTTTTGTACCAAATTTATCAAACTCTGGTGCCATATATTGCAATGGGCTTGGCTTAAATAAAACATTGTTTGCGTTCATGTCTTGCACTTGTGCTGCGCCTTCTTTTGCCATGTTTTGTGTATCGTTAGATGAACAGGCCGATAATATTAAGGCACTAGCAATAGTAGTGGCGATCAGGGTTTTACGCATAATAACTCCATAGAAAGATTAGCCGGAATAGGCTTTGCGAGTCGAAAAACCTAGTTAACTTATCAAATTTTGGCGTTTATACAATAAAGTTTATCGGTATTAAGGGGGATTTGAACGCAAATTAGCTAATATTTAGCTTTAAGGGAGGTAAAAGTAGCTCTAAAAGTAAACACCTGAGCTACTTAATAAGTCGTTGAGTCATAATTGCTTAGTTATATCCAAGTACAAATTTTCTCTCAGAGCCAAAGTTGTTAGGTTGTTGTTGGCCAAACTCTTTGTTGATAGATGCCAGTGTTTGCTCTTGTTCTGCAAGAAGGCACAAAATTTTATTTCGGTAATCTAGGCTGCTTTCAAATAAATGTAAGTCTACCTGCGGCTGCAAAGTAGCGAGTCTTTGATTTAAAGTAAGTTGTGTCATATGTGATCTCCAGTGCTTGTACACTATTTATATAGCACTCGGTGCAATAAAGAGTTAATAAATTGTTCATAAAAAGTATATTGAACTTATTAACTTGGCGTTTTAGTTATATTATGACTGCTAAACTTACCCAACACTGAACCGCTTTCACTTTATAGCGATTTAAATTTAAAGCGCTCCTTTGCTTGTTTTGGAAAATAAATGACCTTAGAACACATAAACCAAATTCTTGCCTTTGTTGTATTTAGTTACAGCGATGTACACATTACCGTAGCAAAAATTATTAAAGTGCCTTTAATACTTTTCGCTATTTGGTTTATTGTGACGCGTATTGGCAAGCTAATAACAAAAACATTATTGGCAAAAAAGTTAAGCCAAGATGCCGTGCATTTATTTACACGTATCTACTTTATTTTAAGTATCGCTATTTTAATTTTTACATCTTTAGAAGTATTAAGCATACCGCTTACTGCGTTTGCTTTTGTTTCAGGTGCAATAGCCATTGGTGTAGGCTTTGGTGCTCAAAATATTATTAATAACTTTATTAGTGGCTGGATACTAATGTGGGAACGCCCAATACGTATTGGTGACTTTTTAGAGGTAGGCAATGCAAAAGGCGTGGTAGAAACAATTAATACTCGCTCAACGCGTATTCGCCGAAATGACGGCGTACATATGCTTATTCCTAATTCTCAATTGCTCGAAAATACAGTAACAAACTGGACGCTAATAGATGGCAATGCACGCTCATCGGTCAGTGTAGGCGTTGCGTATGGATCAGACGTGATACTGGTTAAAAAGCTTATTCAGCAAGTGCTTGATGATCATGAAGCAATATTGGCTAATCCAAAGTCATCGGTGTTATTTGATGACTTTGCAGATAGCTCGCTCGTATTTAACGCTATTTTTTGGGTGTGCGCCGAGTCTGAAACCATGCTTAGAAAAGTACGCAGTGATATTCGTTTTAGTATTTACGCTGTATTTGAAAAGCATGATGTAGTGATTGCTTTTCCGCAGCGTGATATTCATATCGACGGTGAAATTGCATTTAAGCGCTCATAGTTCAAATATGGTAAATATTAAAAGTCGCTCTTGGGCTAACACCATTCAGTTAAGCATGCTTTGACTTAATGGTGTACCGAGTTTTTGAAATTCGAACGGTCCTACTTTTGGGCCGTTTTCTTTTTTCTGGAAGAATATAACGTTTCACTCGTTCTCGCATTGCCCTTAATTTCTTTGGAATTGAACCTGGCGAAGCGATGGCACACCAGAGTATTTCATCCTGTATATCCCGCAAAGCCATGACAAAACTAATTCTCAGCGGGGAGACTTTAGCCTCTTTGGCTATTCGACTTATCTCTACTCGAATTAAATTGTAGGCTAGCAATATACCCCATAGCTCTTGATTGACTCCATCCATAGTCTGACTACGCAAAAGAATACTATCCTCAAGCATCTGGTGTTTTATTTCTCCATAGCTATTTTCAATTTCCCAGCGCTCGAAATAGACATCAAGAATGGCCTGCGCACCAAAAGCCTGTTTATCATCCAAAGAGCACAGCAGACCTTTTATTTTTCCAGGCCCCATTGGCTCAGGATAAAGAACCAGTCTGGCCTGCCAGCACTCAGGAAGCGAAGGGTCTTGTTTTCTGGCATGCGCAGATACACTCATTTCTACTTTGAAGTCATGCTCAGAGTAAGATTCAATGACGGTGTATTGCGTGTTGCTTTTAATCGGGACCATCCAGTGCGACTGTGGGTGTTGCTTACGCCAATTAATCAGTAGCTCAGCGCTGAGATAACATCGGTCAAAAATAGTTAGACTGTTATCACTTACATGACTAAATAACTGCTTTGCGTAGTTCACCTCACCTTGATAACTGGGCCCGAAGGCAACGTGGTGTATCAACCGGCTACGCAAGGAGCTTAAGGCGCATAGGCGTACAATAGGATATTCTGTATGACGGTTTTTACTGTGCTTAATATAGTGAAAGTGCTCAGCAAGAGCAGGTGTATCAGGTGCACGAAATTGCGTTCCATCGACAGAAAATAACCGGAGTCCATACCACGTATCATCAGCATCTTCTTCTTGTGTCCAATGGGCCGCACATAGGTGAAATAAGGCTTGGAGGGGGTCGCTACTCAGGCGCTGTCTCGCTTGAGGAATAGCACTTGGAGCAACCGTATCGCCCAGGGTATCAGTGAGTGTTAAATCTAACTTCTCAACAACGTCACTAATAGAGCGGTCGCGAAAAAGACCCATTGCAATGATAAGCCAGACGACAAGCTCAGCAGGTAACTTACGTTTGCGAATACTTGCTTTATCGGTCTGCTCGAGCACATTAGAAATCCACTCAAGAGGGATATGTTTCTGAAATGTAGATAAAGAGTCAGGAGTGGCGAATATATCCGTATCAAGTAACCAATGACTAAGCATAAAAATACCCTCATAATCAAAAGATGATAAGGGTATTGTGAAGCAACCAAAAGATCGGTCAACCGATCAAAAATACCTTAACTGATCGGTGTTAGCTCTTGGGCGGCTTTTAATAAAAACACAGGTGTTTCTATTTTAGGTTAACATGTAAAACAATCCCTTCTTCCTACTCTATTTTATTAAACTCAATAAAGGACATATGTCCTTAATATTAGAATTTTGCATCTAAATAGTGATAAAAACACGTGATTTTGTAGTTAAATGTTGCAAAAAAGTTTCTAATTATGTCTATATTTATGCAGTAAAATTGTCACACAATGGTATAATCTTAATCGTTCGTTCAGCCTTATAACATCGTTTTTGTACTCTCGGTAATAAGGTCCGCGCGCATGACGCAAGTCGCGAAAAATTGAACGAGCCCGCAATGAATACATTGCGCAACACAAAAAACCGTTGAACAAGAGTGCACAAAAAAGGTTAAACCCAACATGAAAGCAATGAAAAGATCTACGTTAGCTACCCTAATCAATGCAACGTTGTTCTCTGCAGTAGCAGGTACTTCATTTTCTTCTTTAGCTGCTGAAGAAAAAACAGCTAAAAAAAGTAATCAACTAGAAGTTATTCAAGTAACAGCTCGTAAACGTGTAGAAAACGCTCAAGAAGTACCAGTAGCAGTATCTGCTCTACAAGGTGATAACCTTGATGCGTATAGCTCAGCTGGTATGGATATTCGTTTTTTAAATGCGAAAATTCCAAGTTTATCTATTGAATCTTCATTTGGTCGTTCATTCCCACGCTTTTACGTTCGTGGTTTAGGTAATACCGATTTCGATTTGAATGCATCACAACCAGTATCACTTGTTGTTGATGAAGTCGTTCAAGAAAATGCAATTTTAAAAGGCTTCCCAGTATTTGATGTTGAACGCGTAGAAGTATTACGTGGACCACAGGGAACTTTATTTGGACGTAACACGCCAGCTGGCCTTGTTAAGTTTGATACTGTTAAACCAAGCCAAGAATTTGATGGTTATGGCTCTGTTTCATATGGTAGCCGTGGCGCTGTAGACACAAGTGGTGCTGTAGGTGGTGCTTTAACTGACCGTTTATCTGCTCGTGTTTCATTATTATGGCAAGATAAAGACGATTACATTGATAACCAAGCTCCAGGCTTTGAAGCTAAAGACGAGCAAGGTGGTTACACTGAAAAAGCGGCACGTGTTCAGTTTTTATATGAAGGCGATGATTTTACTGCTTTATTAAACTATCACACACGTGATTTAGATGGCTCGCCTATTGCCTTTCGTGCAAACGTAATTAAACCAGGTACTAATGAGCTTGTAGACAACTTTGAAAACGATATTGTTTATCAAGATGCAGCATCTCGTTCTACTCAACAAGTAGAATCGGAAGGTGCAAGCTTAAAGCTTGAGTGGGAACTTAAAAACCACACAATCACGTCTATCTCCGCATGGGAAAGTGCTGAAATATATTCGCGTGCCGATATCGATGGTGGCTACGGCGGCTTTTCAATAGATGATGTTCCTGTTGCTATGGGGCCTGATTCTATTCCATTTTTTAATGAAAGTGCGGATGGCATTCCAGATCACGACCAGTTAACGCAAGAGCTACGTTTATCTAGTAACTTTGATGGTGATTTAAATTATCAAGTAGGTGTATTTTACTTTGATGAAGAGCTAACAATTGAAAACTTTAGTTATGACACTTCAAATAATGGTGTTTTAAATGGTTATGTTCGTCAGCAACAAGATACAACTGCTTGGGCTGTATTTGGCTCAGTAGATTATACCTTTACAGATGATTTAAAAGTAACCGCAGGTCTTCGTTACTCTGACGATGATAAAGATTTTGTAGCTTACCGTACTATAAGCCCAATTGGTGCCGGTCCGTTACCACCTGTTAAACAAAATGTGAGCGATGATCATATTAGCTGGGATTTATCAGCAAACTATAAAGTTAACGACGATATTAACTGGTACGGCCGCGTAGCTAACAGCTTCCGCGCACCGAGTTTACAAGGTCGTATTTTGTTTGGTAATGATGTAACGACTGCTGAATCAGAAACAATCACTTCTTACGAAACTGGTATTAAATCAGACGTGCTAGACGGGCAAGGCCGTGTTAATGCCACTGTGTTTTACTACACAATGGATGACCAGCAACTTACCGCTGTTGGTGGTGGTGCTAACTTTAACCGCTTGCTTAATGCTGATAAAACAACAGGCTATGGTTTTGAACTAGACTCGCAGTGGGTATTAAGTGACGAATTTAATGCTACATTTAACTTAAGCTACAATAAAACTGAAATCAAAGATAGCAATCTAAGTATTGCAGCTCCTAATCGTCCAACGTTAAATATTACAGACCCTGTAGTAGACGGTAAAGTATTTCTTGATGGTAATAGCTTACCGCATGCTCCTGAGTGGATCTCTAACTTTACGCTTCGCTACACTAAAGAACTTGCCGATGGTAACTTCTTCGCAAGCGGTGATATTTCTTATCGTAGTAAAATCAATATGTTCCTTTACGAATCAGTAGAGTTTGAAGGTAAAGAGCTTATTGAAACAGGTTTGCGTACAGGTTACACATGGTCTGAAGGCGATTACGAATACGAAGTAGCCGCTTTTGTTCGTAACTTATTTGACGAGCAACAAGTTATTGGAGCTGTAGACTTTAATAACAATACGGGTATTGTTAACGAAGAACGTTACGTAGGTGCTGAGTTTAAAGTTAGATTTTTCTAACTAATAGCTAAAAGTATTTACTTTAAAAGCCTGCATTGCGCAGGCTTTTTTATTTGTATAACCCCTTTTAGAGCTGCTAAAGTAGCGCCTAATTGGTTTATTTAAAGAGAAGAGCAATGGCTGGATTTTGGAATTACCGTGTAATTTTTTGTGAAGCAACGAAAGACGAAGCAGCGCAATATCAAATACACGAAGTAGAATATAACCTGAACGGTAAAGTGACTAACTGGTCAGAAACAGGCGCAGCCCCTTTTGGTACAACACTTGATGAGTTGAAAGATGACTCAGATCGTTTAAAAACAGCATTTGAAAAGCCTGTACTTAAAGTTATGCGTAAAACGCGTGGCTACGAGCTTGTTGATGTTGATACGGGTGAAGAAGCAACGGGTGAGCCACCAGCTGGCTTAACGCAATAACAACAATTTAATAAAAGGTGCTTAAGGCGCCTTTTTTATTGTCAAAATTTGGCTTAGGTTAAATAAGGAATGAGGATGACATTAGAAGCAGTATTATTTGATATGGATGGCACATTAGTTGATTCAGAAAGCATGCACTTTGTATGTTGGAGTAAACTACTTAAGCCTTATGGTGTTAGTTATTTAGAAAATAATTTTTGTCAGCGCTTTTCAGGACGACCCACTTTAGAAGCTGCAATCGAAATTAAGCAAGAGCATAACTTATCAGTAAGCGCACAGTTTTTAGCGGATGAAAAATACCGCTTATTTGGCGAATATGTAATAACACATTTACCACCACTGATGCCGTTTACTGAGCAAACGTTGAAAGCTGTAAAAGCGAGTGGCTTAAAAATGGCGCTAGTAACGGGCAGTGCTAAAAGTGAAGCTATGCCAATACTTAAAGGTTTAGGATTTTATGAGCTGTTTGACACCGTGGTAACAAAAGACGATGTAACTAATCCTAAACCTGCTGGAGACCCATATTTACTGGCACTTAAGCAGATAAATATACAGGCAGGCAATACAATAGCCGTTGAGGATACATTTACCGGCGTTACGGCGGCCAACAACGCCTTGTTACGTGTTGTAGCCATTGCTAATAGCCACACAAAAGATCACGATTTTAGCCAAGCTACATATAAAATGAGTAACTTAGATGAGTTTTGGCAATGGGTGCAATCTCAACTATAGTTTAAGCCAACTTTTACTTGCTTGGATGCGCCAATGTTTACTATTAAATACCTGCTTTTAATTGTTGTTGTACTTTTTACGCAATGTATAAGTGCAGCACAACCTTCTGTTTTACTGGCTAAAGTATATAACGAAACTAAACATTACGATGTAAGTAAGTATTTAGTCAGTGAAAAATATGATGGCGTAAGAGCTATATGGACTGGCACGCAGTTTGTTACTCGCAAGGGCAATATTATTAATGCGCCGAGTTGGTTTACAGCGCCATTGCCAAATGTATGGCTTGATGGTGAGCTATGGACCAAGCGTGAGCACTTTTCTAAGCTTAGTGGCATAGTAAGAACTAAAAAACCTAATAATCATGATTGGCAAACTATTACTTATAAAGTATTTGATATGCCAGATGAAAATCTGCCTTTTAGCACTCGTTATAAAAACTATAATGAGCTTATTACTAGCCTAAACTCGCCGCACATTAGCGTTGTAGTTCAATATAGCTTTACTAATAATGAGCAGCTCACAGAATATTTTGAAAACATAACTAAGCAGGGCGGCGAGGGCGTAATGCTACATTTGGCTAGTGCTAAGCACAGCAATGGCCGAAGCAATGCATTACTAAAATTAAAACCTTATTTAGATGCAGAAGCGGTTGTGATTGCGCATTTACCAGGTAAAGGAAAATACCAAGGTATGTTAGGGGCATTAAGGGTAAAAACAGCACAAGGGCAGGTGTTTTCTATTGGTACAGGGTTTAGTGATGCAGAACGTTCCACTGCACCTGAGATAGGTAGCACTGTAACGTACCGATTTCATGGATTAACAAAAAACGGTTTACCGCGTTTTGCTAGTTTTTTACGAGTAAGAGATAGTTTATAACATTTATAATTTTTACAAAGTGTGCTAAATTGCGCGGCCTTTTTGGTAATGTGTGGTGAAGTATGTTTGTAGGTTTTGATTACGGTAGTTCTAATTGTGCTATGGGTGTAATGAGCGAGGGTAATGTTCAATTAGTACCGCTAGAGCAAGGAAAACATTACTTACCGTCTACACTTTACACTCATCACAGTGCCTTGGTTGTTGACTTTGTTGCTAAGCACTTACATGGCACAGCCCATGAGCATGACTTTTTAACACAGCGCCAAGCATTATTAAATACCTTACCTCGTATTAAGTCAGACCTTGATTTACAGCCTTCAGATGAAACCCTATTTATTGGTCGTGAAGCGATTAGCGAGTACGTGCAGTTCCCTGAAGAAGGCTACTTTGTTAAGTCCCCTAAATCATTTTTTGGCGCAACAGGTTTAAAGCAAGGTCAAATTAACTTTTTTGAAGATATCGCAACCGCGATGATCTTAAAAATTAAGCAACGCGCTGAGCTCTCTTTAGGTAAAACACTTACACAAACAGTGATTGGTCGCCCAGTAAACTTTCAAGCTGTGGGTGGTGAGCAATCAAATCAACAAGCGGTCGGTATTTTAGAACGTGCTGCTAAACGCGCTGGTTTTAAAGACGTAGAGTTTTTATATGAGCCACTTGCTGCGGGTATCGATTACGAGAGTGATTTAACTCAGGATCAAAAAGTACTCGTTATTGATATTGGTGGTGGTACGAGTGACTGCTCGTTTGTACAAATGGGCCCGAGTTTTAGAGGAAATAGCCAGCGCGATGGCGATTTTTTATCTCACAGTGGTAAACGTGTTGGCGGAAACGATTTAGATATTGCTTTGAGCTTTCATGGTTTAATGCCGTTATTGGGTTTAGGCAGTACGTTTAAATCAGGTCTACCTTTGCCTAATCAAGCGTTTTGGCAAGCGTGTAAAATTAACGATGTAAATTTACAAAGCCAATTCTATAGTGAAAGCCATACCCGAGAGCTAAATGCACAATTACGTGATGTAAGTGCACCTGAGCTTTATAAGCGTTTAATACATTTACAGCAAAACAAGCAGGGTCATCAGTTAGTACAACAAGGTGAAGCGGCTAAAATAGCACTTTCGTCAGCTAGTGCGTTTGATTGTGATTTAAGCTTTTTAGATAGTGGGCTGAATAAAAATGTATCGGTAAGCGATTTAGCTGTTGCCGTTGAGAGTAGTATTAGCCAAATAGTTACTTTAGCAAAACAAGCAATCAGCGACGCTGCGACCACGCCAGACATTATTTACTTAACAGGCGGTAGTGCACAGTCACCATTGATTAAAGCGGCTTTAAGTGAGCACTTAGGTAATATAAAAATGGTTAACGGGGACCACTTTGGTAGTGTAACTGCTGGCCTGACTAAATGGGCCAGCATGCTTTATAAATAACCTAGATTACAATTGAGGTTTAAAGATCTATTTGTCGGGTTGCGAGGTATTTTTCGTAATCTGGCAATGTACGTTCAAGCTCTACATCCATAAGTGGTGAGCTTAATAACATATCTGCACTCACCTCATTACACGCCACCGGAATATTCCAAACAGCGGCTAAACGCAGCAGTGCTTTAACATCAGGGTCATGAGGCTGTGATGCTAATGGGTCCCAAAAAAATATCAAAACATGTATCTCATGTTCAGCTATTTTAGCGCCAAGTTGTTGATCGCCGCCCATAGGACCACTTAATAGCTGAACCACATCAAGTCCCGTGGTTTTTTGAATTAAATGCCCGGTAGTACCTGTGCCATATAAAGTGTGCTTACTTAGTATTTCTTTGTGCTTTTCACACCATAATTTTAATGCTGCTTTTTTACCGTCGTGGGCAACTAAAGCAATATTTTTTTGTGCGGGAAGAGATTGTGTTTTTTGTTCCATGCTGATTCTTTTTTATTAGTTAGCTTAAACTCTGGGTAATAAATCTCTTAACCAAAGTGCAGGTTAGTTAAAATAATAGATTGATAGCAAGGGCTATAAATACAATGCCGGTGATCCTATCAATCCAAAGTTGGCTATTTGGGTTACGTCTAAAAAACTGTGCAATTTTGTCGCCAAAATAAATATACGTGCAGTCAATCGGAAAAGCAAAAATAGGGTAAAGCAAGCCAAAAAAAGCGAGTTGAAAAGTAGCAGATGAAAGCGTTGGATCTACAAATTGCGGAATAAATGCAATAAAAAACAGCGCCACTTTAGGGTTTAGTACTTCAGTCATCATTGCTTGAAACATGACATTACTTTTTTTACTGGTACTTATATGCGGTTTATCGGTTTGCTTGTCATCAGATATAGGCTCTGGCTGCTTTAGCGTGCCTTTAATCATCATAAGCCCCAAATAACATAAGTATGCTGCGCCTACATATTGCACTGCGGCATAGGCACTTGGGGAAGCTTTTAGGACTGCGCTTAGGCCTACAACAGCAAATAGAGTATGAATAACCCCACCTAATGCAAAACCAAAAGCACTTTGCATACCGGCGCTTCGACCATTAGCAAATGTTTGTGCCATCAAAAATGCATTTGATGGCCCAGGTGCTACAGCCATTAAAAAGCTGGCTAATAAAAACGAGACTAAAAAATCAGGATTGATCATTGAGCGCTTTTAGTTGGGTGCAAAGTATGTGCTTTTTTGCTCATTAAAATAAGCCAAAGCGGAACTAGCAATAATAAGTGAAAAGCAATTAACCACGGTGTACTTAACCCTAAATATTGGGTTAAAACAACGAGTATACTCGCGCCACTCATTTGCATAGCACCAAGTAATGCCGAGGCTGTGCCTGCTTGTTTAGGAAAGCTCGACAGAGCCATACCTGCAGCCGACCCTAAACTTAAAGCAAAGCCTAATGCTGCAATTAAAATAGGTAACATAAGCGCAAATGCCGTTTCTATACCGCTAAGCGCGAGCATTAAAACGCCTGAAAAAACCAGTATACTTACGCCTACACGCAAAGCGCGCTGGCTATTTCGTTTAATGTACGTTGGTAATATAAAACTTGCGACAATACTTATTACGGCATTTAGCGTAAACCAAAAAGTAAAGTCGGCTACGGTGCCGCCTAAATGTGTAATGAGCCAGCCTGGTGCGAGCGTTACGTACACTAATATAGCCGACATGGCGACCATACAAATTAGACTATTAAACAAAAATATTGGTGTTTTAATAATCGGTGTAAAGCGACGTAAATCTAAAATATGCCCCTGATAATGGCTATCAGCAGGACGAGTTTCTCTAAAAAAGAATAGCGTAACAACAAGCCCTACAATGGCAAACGCGGTTAAAAACATAAAGTTCATACGCCAGCCAAATTGTACGGTAAGCCAAGCTCCTAAAATAGGTGCCATTGCCGGAATAAAGCACACAATCCCGTTAAGGTAAGTGATCATTTGTCCACTTCGTTCACTACCATATTTGTCACGCACAATCGCAAATGCGACAACAAATGTGGCACAGGCTCCAAAACCTTGAAGAGCACGTCCAATCATCAATACTTCAAAAGAAGGCGAGTAATAGGCAAGTAATGCTGAGCCTGCATATAAACTTATACCCACTATAGCCACTGGCTTTCGGCCAAACCTATCGGCCAAAGGCCCCGCAATTAATTGGCCTAAACCTACTGTTAGCATAAAAATAGCAACGGTTTGCTGAACTTGTTGTTCTGTAACTGCAAATTGTTCTGCAATAGTAGGAAAAGCGGGTAAGTAAATATCGATTGCCATAGGGCAAAATATAACGAGTAACGCTAGGATAAGTAACAAAGTCATATTAGGTTTAGCGGGCTGTGTTTGCATTGAGTCTCCTTTTGCCGAGTATTTTAGGTGGGCACTCGTAAAAAAGAAAGGGCTTATGACCCCTGCATAGGTTGTCATTTTTATTTTTTGATTGGATTAAGCTAAAAAGGCAGCGTAAATGCACTTTTTAAAACTGGTCTGATGTGTTAATTTGAAAAAAGTAACTGTTGATGGAAAATAATAATGAGTAATAAATCTGCACTTGTACAAACATGGCATAAATTTAAGCGCCTACCTTTTGGGAATTGGCTTTTTACTAAAGCTGTTTGCTTTAAAGCGCCATATTTTGGTTCAATGAAACCTTACGTGCTCGACCTTCGAGAAGGGCATTGTAGTGCGTTGGTTAAAAATCGTCGCAGCGTTCATAATCATATTGGAACTATTCATGCTATTGCGCAGTGTAACTTAGCTGAATTGTGTGCAGGTGTAATGGTTGATGCAACAGTGCCAGTTAAAACGCATCGTTGGATCCCAAAAGGGATGACAGTTAGGTATTTGGCTAAAGTAGATACAGATGTACGAGCAGTCGCTGAAATTGATTTACCGCATAAGTGGATTGATAAAGAAGACTTAGTAGTACCGGTTAAACTGTATAATACCCGCAATGAGCTTGTTTTCACTGCAGATATTACTATGTATATTACTGAAAAAAGGTAGCTTACGTTAAGCTGATTCTACTTAGTTTTTATCAGCGGCTTGTTTATTTACAAACGATAAGTCGCTGCCATCTTCCTTCAACAATGCTTTAACTTCTTTTGCGGGTTTAAGCTCTTTCGAAATTAGTTCAGGCTCTTCTTTTTCAAAGCGTTGCTTTAAACTGCCTTCAATTACTGCACCTGCATCAATACTCAATGTATCGTGAAACACATCGCCATGAACATGAGCGCCACTTTGTACTTTTACTTCACTAGCATTAATTGACCCAATAACTTTGCCTTTAACAATAACGCTTTTAGCTTCAACAATACCTTCAACAACACCCGTTGAGCCAATAACTAAATGCTCCGCTTTTATATCGCCATCAATACGGCCATCAAGCTGTACTTCACCTTGGCTAACTAAAGTGCCTGTAAGGCGTACGTCTTCAGAAATAATAGACGGCGTGTGATTTACTCTTTTTAAATTAGAGCTAACTGTTTTTTGTTTTTTTCTACCAAACACGAGAAAGCGCCTTTGTTATTTTTAGAGGATTGACTTGTTTACCGTTAAGTAATACTTCGTAGTGTAAATGAGTACCTGTACTTCTGCCTGTGCTGCCCATTAAACCGATTACATCATGTTTAGTGATTGATTGACCTTTTTTTACTTTAATTTTATTTAAGTGCCCAAATCGAGTCACTAAGCCGTTTTTATGTTCAAGCTCAATAAAGTTACCATAACCACCATTGCGACCGGCACGAAGCACTACAGCGTCTGCTGGGGCAAATATCTCGGTTTTATGCCAACCGGCTAAATCAATTCCTTTATGAAAAGCATGATTACTATTCATTGGATCTTTTCTAAGACCAAAACTACTCGAAATATAATATTTAGCTTTAGCTAAGGGGAGGGTGTTTGGTAGTTCAGTTAAAAAGTTTTCTAAATTATTTAATGCTAATAACTTATCAACGATGGCTAAAAAATGGCTTGGAATTTTTGTTTCGTTAAATGTATCAAGTGGGCCACCTTGTGCGGTCGTTTGGGCACTTAATATTAAGTGTTGCTCAAGCGCTGACTCAATTCCTGCGCCTTTAACCATAGCTAAAATAGCTTGGTGACGTTCGCTAATTTGGTTATCTAAAAAGTTAAAGCTTTGCTCATAATGATTATTTAAGTTGGCCACTCTTGTTGCGAATGTAATTGGAGCGATTAACTGTGCTTGTTTACCTTTTTGATTTTCATCGACTAATGGCTCATGAAACTCATTGCCATTTTCATTAATAGGTACATCAAGTTCTGTATCAAGCTTAATGACATCTTTGCTAATCGAAGCGGGAAGGGATTCTATCATGTTTTGCAGTAGCGCCTGCTTTTGCTCAAGTATTGCAAGTTGTTCTAATTGCGTTGCTTGCAGGGCTTGCTGTTCACTGACTTTTTGTTGCCAAAGTGTTTGTTTGTTTATTTGACTTTGTTCTATGTCAGATATTTTATTAGTTTGTGTGTAAACACGAAAGCTCGAAATACTCAGCCAAACAAAAGTGGCTAAAATAAGCGATGCTACAAGAAGTTGAAACCAAGAGGCTAAAACAACATGCTTAACTTCGCCATTTTGGCGAATAAGTAGCTGACGAGCTGGGAAAAATTTATGATAAAAAGACTTTATAAATACTGACATGGCATATAAACACTGGCTATTAACCGAATTAAGATAGCAATTTGAGTTAAAAAAGCTAGAAAAAAATTGTAACTGTTCAAAAATTAATAAAAAAGGGCTGCTTTTAGTAAGCAGCCCTTTTAATAATTATTTTTAATACTCGTATTACTTTGTAGGCAGTACTGTGCTCTCTACAGAGCCAAAACCTATACGTGCATAGCCTTCTTTTTCACACCAGCCGCGCATAATAACGTTATCGCCATCTTCTAAAAAGCTACGTTGTTCGCCATTGCTTAGCGTAATTTTTTCTTTACCGCCACGAGATAGTTCAAGTAAAGAACCCGCTTCTTCGTGCGTTGGGCCCGACTGAGTGCCCGAACCTAACATGTCACCTGGCATAAAGTTACAGCCATTTACTGTGTGGTGAGTAACCATTTGTGCCACAGTCCAGTAAGAGTGCTTAAAGCTAGATGTTGATACACGCGTTGGGTTATGGCCTTCGCTACGCATTTTTTGCGTTTGGATTTTAACATCCATTTGAATATCAAAAGCACCTTGGTCTCGATTCGCTTTTGACTCTAAATAGTCCATAGGCTGTGGATCGTTTTCATCACGCGTCCAGCTTGTTCTATAAGGTGCTAGCGCTTCGGTTGTAACAATCCAAGGCGATACAGTTGAGGCAAAGTTTTTAGCTAAAAAAGGACCAAGCGGTTGATATTCCCAAGCTTGTAAATCGCGAGCTGACCAATCGTTAAACACACAAAAGCCAAATACGTGGTTTTCTGCATTTTCAATCGCGATTGCATCGCCCAGTGCATTGCCTTTACCTAAGTAAATACCCAGTTCTAGTTCGTAATCAAGGCGTTTACAAGGACCGAATGACGGCACTTCTGCATCAGGCGCCTTAGTTTGGCCTTTAGGGCGATGAAATGTTTGACCCGATACGTCAATAGATGAAGAACGACCATGATAACCAATAGGTACCCATTTATAGTTAGGTAATAATGGGTTGTCAGGACGAAATAAACTACCCACAGCTGTAGCATGATAAATAGAAGTGTAAAAGTCAGTGTAATCACCGATACGGCAAGGCAAAGAAAACTCTATATCAGATTGTGCTACTAGCGTATCGCTAAGCGCTTGTTGGTGCTCAGAGCCTGCTCGTAGTGCTTTTGAAAGCGCTAAACGAAGTGCTGACCAATACTGCCCCCCTAAACCCATAAATGTATTTAGAGTTGCTTCACTTGCTGCATCAGCGGCTGTTTTAGCGTCACCTGTTAAAACATTTAATTTACTCAGTTTTGCTAAATCAATTACTTGGTCACCAATTGCAACACCACCACGAAAGGCCTCATCAGACCCTTTACGGCGAAACTCTGCAAACGGTAAGTTTTGAATAGGGAAGTCGCAATTATCAACATTAGCTGACTCTACCCAGCTGGTTAAATTAATATCGTGGGTTTCGTTAATTAGGCTCATTACATTTCCTTTTAATTTACTCAAATATTTTATAAAACGCCGCGACGCTCTTGGTCGCGTTCGATTGATTCAAATAATGCTTGGAAGTTACCTTCACCAAAGCCACCATCATCAACGCGTTGGATCATTTCTATAAAGATTGGACCAAATAAGTTTTTAGAGAAAATTTGTAATAAATAACAATTTTCACTTTGGCTATCTACGAGTATCTGGTGCTTACGAATTTTTTCTTTATCTTCAGCTACCCAAGGTACACGGTCAAAAATAGTATCGTAGTACTCTGGGATAATATCGAGCGTTGCAATTGTTGATTTATCAAGCTTATCAAGAGAACTTACTAGGTCATCTGTTAAAAACGCTAAATGTTGAACGCCTGGGCCGTTGTACTCACCAAGGTATTCATCAATTTGGTTGTTATCGTTACCTTTACCTTCGTTTATTGGAATAGAGAAGGTGCCGCATGGCGATTTAAGTGCATACGAAATAAGCGCTGTTTTTTGACCTTTAATGTCAAAGTAGCGTACTTCTGTAAAACCAAATACGTCTTTATAAAAGTTAGCCCATTTTTCCATGGTGCCTTTATAAACGTTATTGGTTAAATGATCGATTCGGATAAAGCCTTTATCTTCTACAACATTTTGCGTTTCTAAATCTTCAAAATCACTTTCGTAAATAGTGCCTTTGTCGCCAAAATTTTCAATAAAGTAAATTAGGCTGTCGCCAATGCCATAAATTGCAGGGTAAGGCATGTTTTTATGTGTTGAATCAGTGGCTGGTTTTGCACCACGCTCTACTGCAGTTTCAAATGCTTTTTGCGCATTCTCAACACGCCAACCCATCGAACAAATAGCAGGACCATGGCTTTTAGCAAATTCTGCAGAAAAACCTTCACGCTCGTTATTCAGTAAAAAATGAATATCGTTTTGGTTGTAATAAACAATGTCTTTACCTTTGAATTTTTTAAGCTTAGAGAAGCCAAAATCAGTAAATACTTTATCCATATAATCAGCATCAGGTGTTGCGTATTCGGTAAATTCAATACCGACTAAACCTAAATAGTTATTTACTTCACTCATTATTATTACTCCCGCAATTAAGCACTGCGATTATGTGTTGTTGTCATATTGCCGTAGATAATCAACCAGATTTTTGATTTGGGGAAGAGGGGGGCACTATTTAGTGTGTAGTGTATGTGTAAATTTTATAGGACGGTTATTATAAAGTTACGTGTTTGTAATACAGTTAAGTAAAATGAAGTTATATGGTATAGGATTGAATAGTGGTTTTTATTCTTAATGTGTTGTTTTTAAATAATAAAAAGGAGAGTTCACCTGCGTGAAGCCTCCTTTTAGAATGAACAAGCAAAAGCTTGATTGTATTTAATTGTTTACACTTTTAGAGTTGCCACCAAAGAACTTGTTACGTTGCTCAATCCATTGGTTTGTTTTTATCGCTGGCGCAGCTTGATAGTGACGTTCAATCGTTTGGTTTAACACTCGCGTCGGTTGCTCAAAGGACAACTTTTGTTGTGCGCCGCCCATACTTTTAATTTCGCCACGGGTCATAGCACGGCCCGCATAGAGTAAGGCATTTAAATAACCAGGGACTGTTTCGTAGCCATTATCAGTAAATAAGAGCACTGCTTTGTTGAGAGCCCAACGTTGGTCTATTTCTCCAAATTCTTTTACACCCGTTAATTCACCATCAATATATACTTCAAATACACCATTTATTGGTGCTGTGTAAAACACAAACGCTACACGATGCCATGTTTCTGGTTTAGTATCACCAAAATATCCACTTTTAAACGTCGCTTCACCATAACCGCCACTGGGATCAATAAATATATCTGCATCGTTTTCTAAATAATCTACTGTTTCAGTTTGCATTATCGCACGATAAGAATCGCTATCTTCTGATGGCCAATATAAATCCATTATTAGAGTGTAGTCAGATACCATACCGTCATTAGCATAATCACCATTTGCTTGTGTGTTTAATTCAATTTTTAAACCCTCTGTAGGTGAGTGATCAGTAAAAGCCATTACACCAGAAGGACCATCAGTTAAATCCCCAATATTAAGATCAGTGGTTGTCTCATAGCGGGTGTCTTCGGGGCCCCAACCGTCATTTTCTGGGTCAAAGTAGTTTAAAACCGATGGACCAAAGTCTGGGGTCAGTGGGTTTGTTGGATCGTCAAAGTTCCAAATTGTTATATTTGCAACATCTTGGCAAGCATTAAGCTGTGTGTCTGTATCAAGGTGAAGACATTGAGTTGTTCTAAAGCGCGCGTATTGATCAAGTAGCCACCATGCTTCGGCAATTGGCTTTACATCATTAAAAGTAACACTGCTAAAAAATAAATCTGGATTAAGTGCTGCACCTTTAAATAAAGCGACATTATAATTTGTTGTTACTTGAATATCTTCTGGCTTTAACGCAAACCAATCGGGTTGGCTGGCAATCATTGTGTTTAAATCAGTCCCTGTAACAGTTACTTGATACAGTGAATTAAAGCCAGGTGTGTTTGAAGGCTGTCTTTCAACATAAAATGCTTTGTGAAAATCTTCTTGTGTAACAGTGCCTGGCGTCCATCTTTTTTGTACAAGTTCAGGGTTAAGCAGCGCTGCGTTAATTGAGCTTGAATGTTTAGTTGCAAGTGCTGTTATTTCTGCAACTTCAAAGCTACTTGGGTAGTTTTCTGAAATGGCAATTTCTGTATCAGCATCGGGTGCATATCGGCCCATTATTTCATCGATAGCTAGCTTGGTTTCTTCGTCAGGTTCTATAGATGTTCGCGTATCTACATGTTGATAATCGTAACGACTTAGTGCTTTATCTGCAGTATTAAATACTAAATTTAAATCGGTGACTCCGCGAGCATAAAATTCTGGTTGAATGACTAAAGCATTATTTTCAAGCTCTATAAAGTCTTCACCACCATGAGTATGCCCACCAAGCACTAAATCTATACCGGGCACATTGGTTGCTATCTCAACGTCAGTTCCTTTACCTAAGTGGCTTAGCATTATCATGTAATCAACATCACCGCTGTATTGGCTTACAATACTTTGTGCGATTTGTTGCCACTTCCAACTCATTTTAAATTGTTTTATAAAGTCAGGAATAGGGTCATCTTCAATTGGCTCGTCAAGTTCATCCCATGGTACTGACGTCATCCCAAACACACCCAATGTTATGCAGCCAACCTGTACTTTAGCAAAGTCCACACCGCCAAAGCTCTTATTTTGCTCTCCCTCAAATCGGGTATTACTTGCAAGTACAATGGCATTATCGTCTTGTGAAAACTCAAGCAGCTTTTCAGGACCCCATGCATAGTCATGATTCCCTAAAACACGTAAATCAAAAGCCATTAGCTTTACGGTTTCATCAGAGGCTAAGCCTTGTGATATTTGCTCTGCAACGGTCCCTTTTTCGTAATCATCGCCACCATCGGTAAATAATGTATGCGGAGATTCGCTTAACGCTTTTTTATAATAAGCCTTGATACGACTAAAATACTGCTCTTGATACCCAAAGCGAGCATGCATGTCGGCAACGTGAACAAATCGTATAGATTGCTCTGTTGCATTTGCATCACATGTAGGGCCAATATCAGAAAATGCCACCGTACGTTGCATTTCTATTGCATAGCTACCTAGTTGGTTTACTTGTGCACTAACAAAGCCTTGCGATACTGTTGAATTAGTAATACTTGACCAAGAGTCTCCGCTCAAACGCGCAATAGTTAATTGGCCGCCTAATACATAGTCGTCAGGTATTTTTATAGTGATTGTCATTGGGCTAGAAAGTTGAAGTGTATTCGGGGTAAGCGTATGTATATCTGAAATGATATTTTTTGCTTGATTATTCTCATCAAGGACTAGTTTTTCGTAGGTTATTTCGGTATCGCTAGCCACTATTTCCCCAGGGGCATTGATAGTAAAGTTACCTTCATCTAATGACGTTTGTAAGCCATTAGCATTGGTAATAATTAAGCCACTAGGCTCAGGCTCTACAGGATCATTTGGATTTACTGTAACTTGATCTTCGGCTCCACCACAGGCAGATAAAAAAATAAGGAGAAATGCTATTAGAGTGGCACGTAATAATGTTAATGAATGCATATACTGCTGTCCCTGAGTCTATTCAATAATCAATCAGGACATAATACCAGTTAACGAGAGTGGGGCAAAGTTGAATAAAAAAATTCCCCCATAGACGCTATGGAGGAATGTATCGGTTATGTTGTTATATTTAAAATAGATAACAATTAAGAGGCTTTCTCTTCTAACCCTTGTTTTTCCCATACTTTAGCTTTAAAAGTCATTAGTACTAAAACAACACCAACACCAATGCTAAATAATGCAATTTGTAAGTATAAGTTAGGAATTTCATCAACATTGTTCGGATCGAAATTACCAGCAAGTAAACCTGCAATAATATTACCGATTGAGTAAGTTAATACAAATACACCCATCATTTGACCAGTGTAACGTTTAGGCGATAACTTACTTACAGCACTTAACGCTACAGGGCTTAAACAAAGCTCACCCACTGTATGTAAAAAGTACGTAGTAACAAGCCAGTAAGGCGCTACTTTTAAACCTTCAGCTGCGTAATGAGCCGCCATAAACATAACTAAAAAGCCAGATGCCATGATAATTAAGCCAATTGCACATTTAACGCTGTAGCTAGGTGACACTAAGCTTTTAGATAAGTTAATCCAAAGTGCTGCAAAAAATGGCGATAAAGCAATAATAAACAGTGAGTTTAATGATTGAAACCACGTTGTAGGGATTTCAAACGTACCAATAAATCGGTCGGTGTAATCACGGGCAAATAGGTTTAATGACGAACCGGCTTGTTCAAAGCCAGACCAAAAACATGCAGAAGCAATACAGACTAAAAATAGTGCCCACATTCTTTGTTTTTCGGCATCGGTTAATTTACCTGTAAAGTAAATAACACCAAAATAAACAAAAAAGATAATAGTAAATACAATCGCTGTGTAACCTGCAACCACTGTTGGATTGATTACAATTGCGCCGGTCATTGCAGCCGTAGTAACTGCAGCAGCAGCAATTACAAATGCAGCAATACCAATCCATGCACGTGAAGTACCTTTAGGACCAAGTGGATTAGCAGGTAAAGCGCTGTGCTCTGGTAAGTTATTAAGTGTGAGTTTGTACTGAACTAAACCAATGGCCATACCGACAGCTGCTGCACCAAATGCCCAGTGCCAGCCTACGTTCTCCATAAAGTAACCACATACGTAGTAACCTATTAAAGAACCCATGTTAATACCCATGTAATAAAGAGCGTAACCGCCATCACGACGCTCATCTGTATCACTGTATAGTTGGCCGACCATTGCACTGATATTTGGTTTTAGCAAACCAGTACCTGTTGCTACAAATATTAAGCCAATGAAGAAAGAATAATCATGTGGAATAGCCAAAATAATATGGCCAATCATAATAATTATGCCGCCATACCATACTGCTTTTTGACCGCCAAACAATCTATCAGCTAGCCAACCACCAGGTAAGCCTAAAAAGTATACTGCGCCCGTATACAAACCATAAATTGCAGCAGCTGATGCAACAGTAAAGGCAAGGCCTTCTTCTTGTAAGCTTGCTGTCATGAATAATACGAGCATAGCTCGCATACCGTAATAACTCATTCGTTCCCACATTTCAGTGAAGAACAATGTCGAAAGTCCTTTAGGGTGGCCACACCAACCACTATCTGGAGCTGAACTCATATTTACTTCCTAACTTTAAGAATTGTTGTAATGGCCTTATAATTTTTTGCTTTAGCTATTTTAGAATTTGTAACCACTAAAATGCTCGACCATCAGTATATTATTTGTAGCTAAGATAATGATTTGCTATACGGCAGTAACACCACAAGGTAAGAGACACACCCTTATCCTAGTTACAATTGCGCTCAAGTATACATATACCTTAGTGCTAGGGGAAGTGTTCGCGGTGTATCACCTTATGCCAAGTTAAAACTCAGCATAAGGAACAATAGGGGTGCCTGGAAACTCAAGTGTTCCGTACACAGGATTAAAGTAGTAACGTATATAAAGCTGACCAAAATTTGGTTCGTAAAAGTCAGAACGATCGATGGCTAAGTAGCCACCAAAGAACCAATTCGGCGTTATTCTATACTCAAAACTACCTTCAAGATTATATGAAACACCAGAACTTGTTTCACCTTCATATACAGGATCAACACCTGTTATTGATTCTATAGCGTATGCGTCTAATTGCAGATTAGTGTTGTTGGGGAAGAAATCAATAGATTGAGTTTTTGTTTGCGAGTACGAAACACCGGTTTTTAATCGATAAACAAAATCATCGCCCCAACGCGCGTCATAAGTGAGTGGCACAGATAAACCTACATAGTTTTGTGGGCTGTAATAACCACCATGACCCCACGTTTCTTCACTTAAATTATACTTGTATGCCCAATGTAATAAGCTAGCGCCTGCGGTAAATTCACGCTCTTGATTGCTAATTACACGGTAATAAGTACCACCCATCATACGATAGCGTTGGTTGTCTTTTACATTTTGGCCTTTATATAGGGTAAAGTCGGCGCTTGACCAAAAACCCCATTTTCCGCCTAAGTCGTGTGATACATTAGCCGTTAGGCCTGTAGAGCGTACACCACCCCAAACTTCACCTGTTTTTACATCTTTAAGACCTGCATAAGAAAGTACCGAGCTTGTAACTGGGCGTTTTTCAAGTTCTAGGCTGTATCCAAAATCACCAAAACTGTCTGCGTAATTTACACCCCATACAATATCTTCAATTAAAAAGCCAAGTGGAGTTGTACCTACATCTACACGCCAGTTTCCGTTCTGCCAACCAATACCTACATCTACACCACTTTCCTGTGGTGTTACTTCATCGATTGAACAAGTAAAAATACATAAAGCACCTTGTCCATAGCGGCTGCCAGCAAATTGCTCATCAAAGCGCGTTGTTTGTGCGCTGATAGTAGTCGGGTCTACTTTAATAAACCCTTGGCCTTGCCAAAGCGGAAAGTAAGCTTCAATCGGGACTAAACCCGCACCAAGTGTTGCTTCGCTTTCGGTGCTTGTTTGCCCACTAAAGTTAACACCAATAGCAATGTATGCTTGGTTTTTGTTTTGCTCGTTTATTAGCTCTCTTTTAGCACCGTTTACATACCATTCATCGTTTTCATCTATTTTTGAAAGCGCTCCGTAAAGCTCTTTTTCATTTAATGTACGATTAGGAAATAGGGTTTGCGCGTACCAAGATTGTGCTTGTTCGGTTTCGTTGAATTTGCTGGCTACTTGAGCGCCTAAATAACGTAGTTCTTGATCGTTGGGTGACTTTTCAACAAGTTGCTTAGCTAAGTAAAGTGCATCCCCTGAGTAATTAAACTCATTGAGAGATGACATGATTTGGCGTTGCAAATAACCTTCTTGCGATGTGGTTTGCGTAATCGCTTTTTGCGTAACTTCTTTTGCTTGAAAGTCGTCCCCAAGTTCTATGTATGCATTAGCAATAGCGAGTAGTGCTTGAGGCTCTATGGTTTGTTTATTTTGTACTTTTTGCTGATACAAAATAACGGCCGCTTCGCGCTGTTCAAGTGCTAAATTTGCATTAATAAGGGCAGTAGTTGTTGCTGGAGTATTTTTATATTTTTGATCCAGCTGGTTAAGCTTCGCGATTAAATCACTACCATTGTAATACTGAGTAATATAGCTATTTTGTAGCTGTACATATTGAGTTGTTTCGTTTTCAGTTGCGCTCTCTGGTAATACGTACTTTTCAAACCATTGCTTCGTTTTATTTTCATCACCTTGCTCTAAAAGCCACTCACCATAAAGTGTTTGCCAATAAGCAGAAAGAGAAGGCTCAGCTTCCAGTGCTTTGTTTATAAGTTTTATAGCGTGTTTTTTTTCATTAATTCGATACCAGCTTCGCGATAACTCTGCCTGCATAGCGGGTGTTAAATTTTGTGCCTCTAGGTTGCTTAAATGATAGATTGCAGTGGCTTTGTTTTTAGCATCAAGGTGGCGCTCACTTTGTGTTAAAGACTCATTAAGTTGCAGCTGCTGTTCAAGCGCAATAATGTCTTTATCTCTGGATTTAAATGGAATGTACTGCAAGGTTTTAATAGCACCTTGATAGTCATCAAGGGAGCGTAAAAAAAGCGCGTGGCTGTAACGAATCTGAGGGTTTAACGGAAATTGCCACAGCACATTATTAAATAAAGCGCGGGCCTCTTCTGTCAGCCCCTTTTGTTGGTATATAAAGGCTAAATCGTAGTATAACCAAGGCTGTTCTGGCGCTATTTCAATAGCGTCTTTTAATACTTTTTCGGCTTGCTCTAAATCTCCCGACTGTGCAAACGTATTTGCCTTTGCGCGGTACTGACTACTTAAAGATACAGAATAAGATTCTTTAATTAGTTTCTTTTGATTAAACGATAAGCTGTTGTAAAAAGAGGTTAGGGCTTTTTCATTCTGCTCTAATTCAGCTATTTCAAGTAGACCTATTAAAGCGCTGCTATTAAGTGGATCACTTCTTAAAACAATTTGATATGTAAGTGCAGCCTGTGAATATTGCCCTTGAGCAAATTGTAATAAACCTTTGTTATATATTACTGTATTAGTTTCTTGTTCTAAGGTGGCTGCTAAATCAAGCTTAAGCTTAGCCGTTTTAAATTCTTTATTATTAATGGCATTTTTAGCTTCGCGTATATAAAGCCAAAGCTTAGCTGTTTTTGCTAATTCTTGTAGTGTTTCACGTTCAGCGAACTCAGTTGTGTACTTTTGTGCACGAGTAAAATATTGATACGACTTTTGGTTTTCACCAAGGCGTAAATAGAGTGTGCCAAGGCTTCGCATTATAGCGCCGTCTTGCGGTCGGCCTCTTAAAGCTTTTAAAAGTAAAGGCTCTGCGGCAGCAAGTTTATTTTTCTCAAGTAATCTATCGCCCCTAACCCAAAGCTGATAGGCGGGGTCGGCAAGAAGTGTTTGACGTTTTTTATAATCTTTTAGAAAATCTTGGTATTGTAATTCACCTTTACTACTAAAGGGATAAAGAGTGAAATAGCGCTGATACTGCTTAACTGTATCATCCGTTAAGGGCATTTCTAGCAAAGCACTAAGCCAAATATATTCTACTTCATTAATAAAAGTAGGGCCTGCGCCATATTTACTTAAAATATCAATCGCTTTTTTATCTGTAAGATTACGCCTAAGTAGGTGACGGGCATAAGCAATTTCTATCTGCGCAATACTTGGGTAGCTTTGAGCTAATTTATTATAGCCTCTTTTAACACTTTCCCATTGGGAGCTATCTTGTCCATACCAGCTTAAATGCTCAAGCTCGTAATCTAATGTAGGGTAGACGTTTTTAAAAATATTATTATAGATTTCGCGAGCTTGTTCATAACGACCCGCGCGAGCCAATAATTTAGCTTGCTGAATTGAAGATTTATCTTTTCCTTCAGTACGCGAAAGGACTTTTAGCTTTTCAACGCACGGAGCTTGTTTGGTAAGCCCATTATCTATTTTACTTAGTAATTGGTTGGCTTTCGCTGATTCGCCATTGGCAAAATCATAACGCGCTACTGCGCACTGTGTTTCTATGCGGGCAGGGGCAATAGCGACTAGCTTTCGCAAGCTATCTTCAACTAGTTTTTTATTTTGCTGTGCTTCACCAATACCTATTTGGCTTAGTAACCAATCAACAGATTGCGTATCAATATCATTGACTGTGTTAGCGCTTAATCCAGAGCTAAGCGCTAATGTGCAAGCGAGGGCAAACCTTAACGGCATTCAGTGCTCCATACCGGTTGTAGCGTCCCATCTGCTGTAATTGAAAAACGCTTATTTAAAGCACTTGTACCAAACAAGTTAAGTACGCTGTCGTAATAACGAGTCTGGGTAAATGATTTATCAATCATTAGTTTTTGCTGAATCGCCATTACTGTAGAATTATCGTTATTAGTCGCTAGTAAAGGTAATAGAGCTGAGTTAAAGCCTAGAGGGCCTCTTTTTTCAGATTTTCCTGATTTAGCAAAAGTATTTAAAGGCACGTAACCACGTTTATTAATTGTTTCTATAAAAGGGTTAAATTGCGCTAATAGCTCTTTTTTATAAGGTGCGTTGTCTGCCATCATACTTGCCCATAAATACACTCTAATAGCGTTGTAACTGCCCAAGTCGCTCGTTTTTTTATCGTAATAAAAGCCGTTATTTGCATCAAACATTACCCAGTCAGGGCTAACACCTTGCTTTGCTGTATCTAAAATCAACTTTGCTGAGCCTTCGTGCAGTTGATGCCAAGGCGAGTGTGGATAAAGCTTTTTAAACTGCTGATAAATAAATAACGGTGAGTAGCTTGGGTTTAACTTAAAACGCTCATTATCAAATTCAAAACCAGTAGGGGCGGGTAGTAATGATAAACCTAAGCCCGAAATATAGGCGGTTTCTTCACGCATTATCCGCTGTGCAAGTACGGCTGCTAATATGCTGTAGCGGCGGTCATCCCAAAGAATAGCAGCTTGCGATAAACTGTATGCTATCCATAAGTCAGAATCAGACGCTGGATTTGAATCTAAAATTCCGCCAACATTTTGATTGTTAACACCCCATTGCCATGCCGGTAAACGAGTGCTTAAATCACCTTCTGATAAATGTTCTTGCGTCCAATCAAGCACTAAGTCAAACATTGCTTTGTCATTTGCTACAACAGCAAAAAATAAGGCATAAGATTGGCCTTCAGAGGTTGTGACTTTTTGCTCACTCCCCAAATCAATAACGCGACCATCTTGGCTTATAAAGTTACTTTTAAACGTTTGCCATGCATCCCATGGTTGGCATTGCTCTATTTGTGCATTGGCATTAAAGGTAAATAATGCAATCACGGTAAAAAATACATTAATGAGTGACTTCATTACTTATCTCCTTCAGCTAATCGCTTGTATGTTAATGCTTGCAGTAATCGCCATATTATAAATGAGATCAACAGTAGTGTTAAAATAGACAATAGTGCCAGTACAAATGGGTGATCCGATAAATGGAACCAAATTAGGGTATGCACAGGAATGTGACCAACAAAATATTGCTCATCAGTTTTAATTGTTTTAATGCCTTGAGAATTTATGACCGCAGCACTGCCTTTAATTTGCGCAAGAGCTTCTGAACTCATTAACGCATCATCAAGTAGAGTAAAGGCTTTTTGTGATGTTGCACTAAGCGATACAATTGAACGCTCTGAATCAAACGGTGATTGAAAGCCAGTAATAACGGCCATATCACCACTACTTTTTATACTTACTTGGACTTTATCTGTTGTCTGCTCATCGTAAGCACCATTGTATATGGCTTGTTTTATAGCGCGCTGATTATTATCAAGCAGGATATTGGTTTGCGCATCTTCATCTAAGTTATTAGCAATGCTATTAGGTTTTGCGATTACTAAGATGTCTTTATCATCTAAGTTGGCATCTTGATTTAAATGAGCAACGCTTATTCTATGAGCTGGGTAGCCTGTAATAGCACCAAAGTGGCCTGTTAAATTAAACAATACAGATAGTGCTTTAGGTGATGGAACTTCATCTATCAATACTAAAGTTTGTTGTAAGTCTGCGTATTTTGTAAATGGGAATCCGCTGTTTGCAAATACATTTAAATCAGGTAAAGCCATGTAATGATCAAACCCACTTACATCAATGTTAGAGTTTCCATCAATTACCCCGTACTCGCCACCAGGTGGAGCAACGGCACATTCGCCTTTTTTAAGTACTGCAAATCTAAAGTCAAAATTTAACTCATTTCGGCTGGCAAGATTAATACCGTCTAATGAAAAGTCTTCAGCGCTTTGCGTTGTGTCTGTATTAGCAATTAAAGGCAGCAACGTTTTAGCGGTAGTTAACGATGTGTCTTTTTTATCAAGTAAAAAACCACTTATAAATTCTTGGTTTATTAGCATGTTTAAACGTGAATTTAAGGTTTCGCTCTCTGGCGTATTACGGTATTGCAAAGTAATAGGAATACCTTTTTCACGCCAAGTAAATAAATCAGGTGCAAAACGAACATTTAATTTTATAGGGCCGTTGTTAAGACCCTCAGCTTGTAACTGAGTTGGGTAGTCAATAAGCTCGTCAAAGTGCACGGGACGATCGTTTCTTAGCCATCTCGGCGCATCATAAGCTTTACGCAGTGGGAGTTTGTTAATAGCCTCGATGCTTGCACTTCGGCCAGTCATAATTTTATGACCAAATACAAGACCAGTGACCGCTGTTTTTAAGTCTTTTTCGTCACGCCCCAAAATTAACAGCATTTTATTGTATCTGTGAATAGGGCTTGAAATTAGCTCGACGGTTGGCTTTTCAACATCTGGATAATCTTTTAAAAAATCAGGTTTTGAGTCATTAGTAATAAACACCACACTATGCTGCTCTGGTGCTTTATTTAAAACTACTGGAAAGTTAGCGCCACGCCAGTCAGCTTGTGCGCCAAACCAACTAGATAAAGTGGCTGCAGCTTCTATAGCTTGTGCATTAGGTGTGCTTGCAAATACAAAAGGTAAGTTTAATTTGTTGTAATCTTTAGCATCAAAAAATGGTTCTGGTAAATATTCAAGGCGGCTATCAATTGCTAACTGTTTTTGATCAAGCGTGATGTGGCTTGATTTGTTTATTTCAGTCCAAATTGAGCGGCTAAAGTAATCTTGGCATCGTAAGTCGTAGTAGCCAACTAGTTCAAAGCGAATTTGGTTGTAGTCTTGAATGTATTTAGCATTTAGGTCTAGGCTATGACTTACCGTATTTTTTACAATACTTAATTGCTCATTAATAGGTAAAACAGTAACTAAGTTATCGTTAAAATAAACTTTTAAATGCGATACATTAGCCAGCAATGAAGGTGAGTTAGTATACGAAAAGTTAAGCTTTAAATTAGTGCTTAATTTATCAATTCTATTTGTGAAATCGACTCGAGAATTATTATTCACGCCGTCGAGTTTATAGTCGTTGAATCCTAACTTTTCAAAGCTAAGACGTAGACTAGATACCTGAGCGCTCTCAGGGTAGCCATTTACAAACATAGTTTTGTCGTGCATAGGCTCGATAGCTAGCACTTGATATGCGCTACTAATAAGTAACAATGCTAGAAATGTATTAAGTAACTTTTTAATCATAATTATTATGCACTATCGGTTTTTTTGGAGTAAATGAATTTATGTAAATGACAGTATTAGTCATAAACTTAATTATTGGTTGTAACGCTCTTGGAGCATGAAATAGTAAATTACTAAAGCCCCGTAAACTGGTTTTTTGTACTTCTTTGAAGCTATATGATGGACGGTCATGTCTAAAGTTATTTTGCCAATCTAACCAAGCATCTGCTCTGGAGAAAGTACATTGTATAAAAGCTCTTTGCTTTTCGAGAGATAAATCTTTAAGTGTAAGGCCAATTTGTTTTTTACGGGTATTACATACATAAGTTGTAAACGAAAATTGCTTGTTACCGCGACTCATTAGTAATTCAATTTTATCGTTAACGCGGCATAAATGTGCGTGTTCAGTCTCTATGCCTACACCGTTATCTGAATAATCCGTTATTTTTACTTTTAAAGTATGACCATTTGCTAAACGAACGCCGGCAGGAAAGTTTGCCTTTATACGATGCGAGTGCCTCACTTGGCGAGCCTCAGCAGCAACCGCAACCGCAGCACCCAAAATAATAATATTATAAAAAGCCCAACCCATACTTATTATAAGTACGCCAATCTGGCTTGAATCACCTAAAAACAGACGTAATACACCCACTATTATTCCAAGTAAGTTAATAAGTAAGAGAATTAAATACGGTTTTGAAATCCCCCAGTCGTAATGCTCTTCATCATTTAAACCGCCTTTTTCGGTTACGTTAAATTTACCTTTATTAGGATTAAATAAAGCAACGGTAGTTGGTTTTAATATGTACCAAGCAAGTACTGACTCATACACTTCCCCCCAGAAGGAGTAACGGTATTTACCTTGAATGCGTGAGTTAGTTGCTTTTATCTGAATTAACGTTGGCACCACATAGATAAAAATAGCGATAAAAGGGGCATAAATTATGTACGCGTTAAAATATATCAACGCTAAAGGGGCTGTTAAAAATACAATGCGGGGAATACCAGAAAGGAAATGCAGCATTGCATTTATATAACATAACCGTTGAGGAAAGCTTAAGCCTTTACCCATTAACGGATTATCAAGTCTAAATATTTGCGCCATACCACGCGCCCAGCGAATTCGTTGACCTATATGCGCTGATAGACTGTCGGTGGCAAGACCTGCGGCTTGTGGAATGTTTATATAAGCAGTTTTATAACCAGCTCGCTGCATACGAAGAGCCGTGTGAGCATCCTCAGTTACTGTTTCAAACGCAAAGCCGCCAATATCATCAAGTGCTGCTCGTTTTAATACGGCGCAAGAACCACAAAAGAAGGTTGCATCCCACATGTCGTTACCGTCTTGAATTAGTCCATAAAACAACATGTTTTCGTTAGGGATTTGACTGTGGTTATTAAGATTTCGCTCAAATGGGTCTGCTGAGAAAAAGTGGTGCGGCGTTTGAACCAAACACACCTTACTGTCTTTTAAAAATTGGCCCATTGTCATTTGCAAAAACGAGCGAGCAGGCACGTGGTCACAATCAAAAATTGCAATATATTCGCCATCAGTATAGCGCATAGCGCTATTCATATTACCGGCTTTAGCATGATTGTTATCCGAACGAGCTAAATAGCCGACTCCAATTTCCTCTGCAAATTCCTTAAACTCTGAGCGCTTACCATCATCTAATATATAAACATTTAACTTGTCTGCAGGCCAATCGATACTTAAAGCAGCGAGAGTAGTGGGTCTTACAACGCTTAATGGCTCGTTATAAGTTGGAATATATACATCAACCGTTGGCCATAAGTCAGTATTTTTTGGTAAAGGTATTGGTTTTCGCTCAAGTGGATTAATTGTTTGGAAAAACCCTAAAATAAGTACAAGCCAGGCATAAGTTTCAGCAAGTAGTAAGCCGCCACCTAGTGCAAGTGCAAGCGGATCATCCCAATTTAAAGTCTCAGTATAACGCCACCATAAGTAACGAGAAGACGTAGTTACTGACAGGGTGATCATAACAATGGTTGCCATTTGGCCTTTTACCCGCTTAAGTGCATACGCAACTAACAAAATAAAGCTTATAAAAATGGCTTGAGCTTCTAAGCTAAAAGGAATTGTAATGAATATTGCTAATAAAAATAAAATAAACGCGAGAATGACATACTTAACTAATTTATTTTGCCATACACGCGCATCAGCTATTGCCTTAGTAGCACTTTTTTTAGGACCTTTTTTATTTTTTGATAGTAGGCGCTTTAATAATTTACCTAACTTTAAATCAAACCAACGTAATTGCCTTAAAAGAAAGCTAACGCCACCGTAAAAATAATTAATGGCATCTTCTTTTACTGAGCTCGGTTTAAGTTGGTTTTTAAAAAATACTAAAAAAATACTTTGTATAACAAAGCGTAATATATTTGAGTAAATATAGGTTCGGTAAGGTAGCCTTAAATGAGGGTAGTAGTCATAAAGGGTAAACTCAAAGCTGATTTTATGCTGCTTAATGTTTATAAATAGCGAGCTTAAAAGTGTAATAAATGGCATTAAAAAAGCTTCAATTACATTTACTTTGTGTTGATTAAAGTAGCTATGAAACTTGAATAAAATGTACCGAACTAACTTATTAGTAAATAAAATGCTCAGCAGCAAGTATAAAGTGCTGTGAATGGGGCGCTGATAAAATAGTGTAATACTCATTTTATAAGGCCGCTTTACTAACTAGCCAACCAGCTAGCGTTTCAAAGTCATCGTTTGCGATACTATATGGCGCGCAATTGAGTGCTACATTTCTGTATGCGGTTGACTCTTTGATAACTTCGTCACTGTTGATAAAAAAGGGAGCTATAAGAGGAAGTGTTGATTGCCATAGGGAAAACAAGTCAAATTCTAGCGTTGATGCAGAATTATAGCGGTTAACTAAAAAGTAATGCTTCCAATTGTTATCTGAATTCTTGAGTGTTTGTAGGCGTCTATAAATTAAGCTGTGACAAATAGCGTCGCAATTAACCAATTCAATTACAATATCGTTTTTCTCTAACGGATAGTAAGGAAGGTTGATATGCGAAGGACAGTCAAAAAGTACCCAGGCTTGGTCGCTGTAATTTAGATTTTTGCATTTATCGACCATGGTAGTGATGTCATTGATGCTAGTGTCATCGTTGTCACCAAACGGTAAAAATATAACACCATCGTTATCTTGATGAAAATGCGCAAGTGCATCTTCAATGCAGGCTTCATTACTCCAGCCTTTGGTGTATTTCCACGGTAAACCAAAATGCAAACCTAAGTCACTTTTAGTATCTAAATCGATAGCAATAACATCAACGTCAGATCTTTTTAGTACGCACGCAAGGTTAGCAACTACAGAAGTGCTACCTAAGCCGCCTTTGATACCTTTAATGAAAACTCTTTGCAACGGATGTTTTACCTATCGTTAATTGAACGAGTTTGAATGTTTAGTTCGTTATTTATTTCTTTAAGTAATGCATATTTATTAATTGTATTTTTATTTTGCTGTTTGTTTACAATTTCTATGTAGTCATCGCTCTTTCCACCAAAACGCAGTACAAGGTTTTCTACGTCACTTGATGTTAACGTTTGTGAGTTTTTAGAGCTTAAGTTATTCATCTTCACCTTTGTAGTTACGTTAATTATTTTGATTAAAAGTAGACAATATTTAGCTATTATATATAGAATAACGGTTAAAACTAGTAAAAAAGTATTTTTAATAGGGCATTTCAAGTGCATAACTTTAACATAACGGGATTAGAGCCTGTTGCAAAAGAGTTAAAATCGGCTTCAAGTTATGCTGTTTTAGCCCCTTTAGATAATTTAGTGATCGAGCTTGCTTTACATGCAATTAATCCAAGTTTAATTAATGATATATTTATAGTTTCTCAAGAGGTTGAGTCATTTTTTGATTCTTCTTTTTCTGCGCCATTAAATTATGCTTATGAGCATAATCGAGTACATCCCTTTTCGTTGACTCCAGAAACACTGCACTATTCAATTGAGCGAATTAATTCAGGTATTATAAAAGAGATAAGTGCTTATAAACGCCTAAACGAAGCGCTTGTTTTTGTTCACTTTAATACGAGACTGCTAAACAGTGCTGGTGAAAAAAGCTTAGAACTGATGATGAAGGGGTACAACGATTTTGTTCGTCGTACGGGGGCAACATTATTATTTTTAATATCTGGGCCTGATATTGCTAATTATCGCTTTTTATTTAGACGATTAAACAATGTATTTGATGGGCTGGTATTTGTTGATAACGACTCTGCGGTTCGAGTACTTGAATATGATTATTGGCGTCACAGCAGGGGGGTTATTGCTGGTGAACATTACCAATTATTATTAAGTGGTAATCAGTTTGTTGTTCAAACTGGAACAGTAAGCGAAAGTAAAGCACTTAAACACTCAGACTTTGCCGATGAAGACGATGTTTGGCTTGTGCAAAGTGCTGTGCCCGAAGGTACTAAGTTACCGATGCATTATAATAGTGTAAAAGATAATAATGATTTATTTAACAAAGGCCCAAAAGTAGAAGCAGCCACCTTAATTTTTGCAGTTACGCGTTACACCGATTTGGCGCTATTGGGTAAGCAGTGTTTTGAACTTAGAAAAAACTGCGGACGATGGTTAAAGCTTGTTATTCAAAATGTTGATGGTGTTATTCGCCATCAAGATGAGTGCTTATTTTTAACCTTGGGTGTAAATCTAATTTTGTATAGCTTTTCAGAGCCTTCGCGTTTGCTTTCACAAGTGCAATCTATTCAAGGTTTTAAGTTTTCAAGGCCTTTACCTTCCTCAGTTGAGGATGTTTTAAAATACACTGAAAATACCTTTTCGAAAGGATATTTACCTTTCATTGAGTTTACGAAACAAGTAGAAATTCATAGTGACTCAGCCGTTAATTTAGGTGTGAGCGGTGTGCTAGTAAAGCTTGAATTACTGCCACGAATCGACCCAATACACCCTTTGCATTTATTTCATATTAAACGCGAAGGTGATGTATTTAGTATTGCAGATAATACAGTTTATTTATATTTGCATGCTTGTAGAGAAAATGACGTTGATAATGCGATTAAGCATTTGTTTAAATTAAAAACAAGCGATTTTTTTGTACAGCAAAATGTAATTTCTGATCACTTTTACATTCAACAAGAATGTAAACAATTAAGGCGTTTTTATAAAGGTAAGAGTGTTGTAGATTTCTCGCAAAAACTTGCCGAGAATGATAGCTATAAATTTGCACCTGATATAGCAAACAGCGTTACTGAAAATATTAACACACCTGAATTTTCTAGCAAAAGCCGCCCAGATGCTAAGCCTTTTATAATGAAATTAAGAGATAACTTATGAGTATGAATCAGCTTTTAATTACCGTGTTCCTTGCAATGGTGCTTGGCGCGGTGCTTTGTATGCTAGGCAAATACATTTTATCTCAAATAACAAAATATTATTATAAGCTTACTTTTAAACATGAAGTACTAGAGCCTTATACACCAAATACAGTAAAAAAGGATAAGAAGTGAAATTATCAGGTTTAGGGGTTTGGAACCTTTATTTTTTAGTTAAGTTTGCTCTGTTTTATTATGGTGCAATTGATTTTAACGTATTAACTAATGCGGCTTTTGCTGCGTTGCTTGCGATTAAATTTAAACCGCCATTAATAGAGAAGGCAAAACATATAGTAGGTGCTGTGTTTGCTGTGGTATTACTTTACCAAGACTCATGGTTGCCACCAATAAACAGGTTGACTAAACAAGCGGGTAACGTTCAAGATTTTAGTTTTGGTTACTTTATTGAGTTATTAACCCGTGTTATTAACATTGATATGTTATTGGCTTTGTTCGTAATTAGTGTGTGTTTTTGGTATACATCGCAATGGATACGCTTTACAACAGTCACTATCGTTGGGCTGTTAGTTGTAGGATGGCAAGGGGGTAACTCTCAATCACAATTCGTTAATAATGTGGCTAACCCTGAGCCGGTTACACAGAGTCAAAGTAATCCTCAAACACAAGTGATCACTCAGGCAGCACAATCTCCTGATCAAAAATTAGCTGATTTTTATCAACAACAAAGCTTATTAATGAGTCACTTTCCAAGCCAGGTAAATGGTGAACTGTTTGATGTAATTATTTTGAACATATGCTCAATGGCTGTTGCTGATTTAAATGCTATTGGTGTAAGTGTTACTGATATGTATAAAGACTTTGATGTGGTGTTTTCAGACTTTAACTCGGCTACATCATACAGCGGACCAGCTGCGGTAAGGCTACTGCGCGCTAGTTGTGGCCAAACTAGTCAAACGGCATTATTTAAAGAGGCACCTGAACAATGTCACTTGTTTAAAAACCTAGAAAAACTAGGTTATCAAAATAATGTTGTGATGAATCACGACGGACATTTTGATGAGTTTAAAGGTTTAATAAATAAGTACGGTGGCCTAGATAGCACGCCATTTAATATCGATTCAATGCCAGTGGCGCTTCGAGGTTTTGATAATAGCCCTATTTACTCAGATGAAGCTGTGCTGGATGGTTGGTTAGAGCAAGCTGATGATTGTAAGCCGTGTGCGATGTACTATAACACCACAAGTTTACATGACGGTAATCAGCTAGAGAATCAACCAAGGGTGAATAGTAAAGAGACATACCCAATCAGACATAAAAACTTATTTGCTGATATTAACCAATTTGTAAAAAAATTAGAAAAGCGTGGTCGCAACGTTATGTTAATGATAGTGCCTGAACACGGCGCTAACTTAAAAGGTGATAAAGTACAATTTGCAGGATTACGTGAAATCCCTAGTCCTGCAATTGTGTCTGTACCTGTAGCGATTAAATTTATAGGCCCAGACGTACAAAACTACTCGCAAATTGTGGTTGATGATTCAACAAGTTACTTTGCGCTTTCAGAGCTGGTAAGTAAGACGCTGCAAACTGATGTGTTTGGTGGGAATAATAGTGTTGCTAATTTACTTGAAAACCTACCTAAAGCACCTAAAGTTGCTGAAAATGAAGGCACAATAATGATGTATGTTAACCAAAGACCATTCATACAATTAGATGGTGGTGATTGGTCAGCTTACCCACAAGGTAAGTAGTCTCATAATAAGATTTAATAAACAGCACTGGTATAGTTAAATATAAATATCAGTGCTGTTTTTCTTCGTTTAATTACATCCCACCCTTTGGCTCTAAAAGCTATTTTGTCCAAAAATGTTTACAATAAACTACCTTCTCAAAGCGACTTAGCGTATTATTCGGCTAATATAGTTTTTCCTTCTTTGAGGATGTATGCGTCTAGATATTCACTGTGCTGATCGAATTGGTATTGCTCAAGAAATCCTTAATATATTAGTTAACTACAGCGTTGATTTGAAAGGAATTGAAGTCGATTCTGTAAATTGTCGTATGTACGTTAGTTTTCCCGAAATTGAATTTGAACAATTCCAAAAAATTATGCCATCGATACGTTTAATCGACGGTGTACATGATGTGCGTACCACTGCATTTTTACCATCTGAGCGTGAACACAACGAATTAAATACTTTACTACGTGCATTGCCTGATGGGGTTATCTCTATTGATGCTAAAGGCTGGGTGCGTTTATGTAACGATGCAGCATGTAAAGACTTACAGCTAATTGAAAAAGACGTGATTGGTGCAAATATTAATAACCTGCTTAAAGGCTTTAACTTTACACGCTGGTTAGAAGGTAAAGAAGTACTCGGACAAACTACTCGCGTTGAAGTTGCTGGTGAGGATTTTATTGCAGACATTTTGCCAATTGCAGTGCCTCAAGGTAGTGAAGGTGATGTGCTTGCTGGTGCGGTTATTAACATTAAATCGCAAAGTCGGTTAGGGCAGCAAGTCAGTGCATTTAGACGTTACGGGCAAGAAAGCTTTGCTACTATCCATAACTTTAGTACGGCAATGCGCCGAGTTGTACGCGAAGCACGCAAAATGGCGCAACTAGAAGCCCCTATTTTGATTACTGGTGAAACAGGTACAGGTAAAGAGTTATTAGCTAGAGCGTGCCATTACGCATCTAATCGTTCTGTTAAACCTTTTATTGCATTGTCGTGTGCTTCACTTCCTGATGATGTTGCTGAGTCTGAGTTATTTGGTTATGCCGGGTACGAAGAAAATGCAGCGCCAAAGCGCGGTGTATTAGAGCAAGCCGATGGTGGAACTGTATTTTTAGATGAAGTTGGCGAAATGTCGACTCAACTACAAACTAAGTTACTGCGTTTTTTACAAGATGGTACGTTTAGAAAAGTAGGCGATGAGAACGAAGTTAAAGTAAATGTACGTATTGTTGCCGCTACTCAAAAAGACTTACCTGCAATGGTACAAGAAGGGGTTTTTAGAGAAGACTTATATTACCGTATAAACGTGCTTACTTTAGAAATAGCACCACTAAGAGATAGAAAAGCAGATGTAGGACCACTTGCAGAGCATTTTATTCAAAAATATGCGCAACAAAATGGTCATGCAATTCCTGTTTTATCACAAGAGTGTTTGAGCTTTTTACAAGAGTATCCGTGGCCAGGAAATGTTCGTCAGCTGGAAAATGCAATTTACCGCGCAGTGTCGTTACTAGATGATAGCGAGCTTCGCGTAGAGCATTTACAGTTACCAACTTTTACCCATGATTTAGGGTATTTAGAGTCTGATTTTGAAGGCTCACTAGATCAAGCTGTTAAACGTTTTGAAGCGACTTTACTTCGCAAACTCTACCCAGCTTATCCAAGCTCACGTCAGTTAGCTAAGCGATTGGGCCTAAGTCACACCGCGGTAGCTAATAAGTTACGTGATTACGGTATTAACCGAAAAACAGTAAAAGTGTAATTGGCCTAAATAAATTAAAATATGGGGACTAATTTTTAGTGCCCATATTTTTTGTTACCCCGTCAATTGCAATCGTCTCGATACCTTCTTCGTTAAAGTTCATTACAATGCTGGCGTTATTACGAGTGAAAAAATAGCTACGGCCATTAAGTTCAATAACATAATCGCCTTTTACGGGGTCGCTAAATTGCTGCTTTTTTAAAGTGATCTTATGTTCGCCAATTTGCCATTCAAACTCTTCAATAAATCCATTATTAAATTCTTGCACCCATATTTGGCTGTCATCTTTTGAAAGCGTGATAGCTACCGAGTAAGAGCTAGGGATCTGCTCCATATTGTAACTTTTAGAGCCAATAGTGAATTTTTCAGCTTTTTGCTGCCATTCAAAACCAAATTTAAATTCTTTAACTACACCAGTAGGGTAAGTAACAGAGCCTTTACCCGGTAATGAAAAATCGGCAAAAGCATTATAACTAGGCACTAATAGAGTTAGCGCAGTAATGATTTTTAGTTTTGACTTCATGAGTTATCTTTTTATTGTAATAGTGATTTAAGATTAAAGTAGAATATTCGTCTTCGCAAGGGGCTATGCTACACTCGAGTAAATTTAACTGGTAAGACCTTTTTTGTGAACTTATATATTCGACTTTTATTATTGTTTTTTAAAATTAAACGTAACAAGCAATATCAAAATTTACTTGATACGGTAGATATTGATTACAAAGCTCTACCTACTGATTGTGACATTAATTTACATTTAACAAACTCACGTTACCTCGCGATGATGGATTTATCTCGAACTTGGATGACTGAGCGCGTTGGCTTGCTTAAACAAATAATGAAGCGTCGCTGGTTTCCGATTGTTAACGCAACTGCTATTACTTATATTCGTGATATTAAGCCTATGCAGCGATATACAATAAGTACTAAGTTAGTTGGATGGGATCATAAATACTTTTATATTGAGCAAAAGTTTCACTCAGAACGAGGCTTACATGCTATTGCTTATGTACGCGGTGTATTTAAAAGTAAAAAAGGTATTATAAGTATTGAAGAAATGCTTGAAGTGGCTGGTTTTGATGGCCAAACACCTATATTGCCAAGTGAAGTTATGCACTGGAAAGAAATGCTAGAGCAGAAAAAGTTAAGTAACCTGCCCTAATCTCTACAAATGAAAAAAAGGCCTTTCGGCCTTTTAACACACATTGTAATTGGGTAACTACGTACTACTTTATATATGCTTTAAAAGCTGTATCTAACACCGAACATAGCAACAACGGGGTCAAGCTCAACAGTTGATGTAAGTGCTTTTGCACCATTAGCATAAACAGTGGCATCGGTATCAATATCCATAATTGATACCATGGCGTGTAAACCCCAGTTTGCATCAATTTTATAGTTAGCACCTACCTGAGCCATAAAGCCAAACGAATCATCTAATTTTACTTCTACATCGTCTGTTCCTAGCGTCGCTTTAAGTGCTTGAGAAGGTTGCTCATCAAAAAATGCAGTGTAGTTTATGCCTACGCCTATAAAAGGTCTTAGCGCATAACTTGTATCTAAAAAGTGGTATTGCGCAACTAAAGAAGGAGGAAGCTGTTTTATATCTGCAATTTTGTTGCCTGCTAAGCCGCCTGCGCCATTTACATCGTGTGAAAAAGGTGTTGCTGCTATTAGTTCTAACACCCATTGATCGTTAAATGCATAATCTACAGTGATACCTAGTTGAGTATCTGAATCACCTTTAAGGCCCAGCGTAGGTGCTTCATTAATTGCTGAGCTACTGTTATCAGGGTTTACGTTAATAGCGCCAACATTTACGCTAAAGTTAGCGTGTGCAGCTGGAGAGAGTGCTAATAAAGAGGTTAATAATGCGATGCTAATTTGAGTTTTCATGTTGTTCTCCAAGAACTACTGTTTGATTGGCGCTATTATTACCGAGCAATAAAAATGAAAACCTGTTCTAGATCAAAGTTTAAAAAACATTTTAACCTTGTGGAATGCTTTATTGATTTAGATTAAATTTAGCGTCGTTCTGCTTTTGAAAAGATTGACATATTTATTTCATCAACAGTCATATGAATGTATTAAGGCTGACATCGCTTAGTCATAAACTCACGTTTTAATAAAGGCACATTAAATAATAAAGTGTGTTTAACATGTTTTTAGAAGCATTCGAAAAAAAATCAAAAACAACGGATATTCAAAAAGAAGTTGTAGAGCACTTACAAACACTAATTCGCTTTGAATCAGTAACCCCTAACCAAGCGGGTGCAATTGATTGGCTTGCAGTTAAATTGTTGGGTTTAGGTTTAAGTTGCGAGCAATTTACTATAAATGGTGTAACCAATTTAATTGCCTGCATAAAATTCAAAGAAGGCCCATGTGTTGCTTTCTCAGGGCACATTGATGTAGTACCAGCAACAAGTAGCGGTTGGTTAAGTCCTCCTTTTGAAGGGCGAGTGCGAAATGATGCAATATACGGTAGAGGGGCGGCCGATATGAAAGGGGGTGTTGCCGCCATGCTTAGCGCCACAAAAAAGTTAATTAATAGTAAATCCGCTAAAGTAGGGACTCTTTACTGGCTTATCACGTCAGATGAAGAGGGAGAGGCTGAATTTGGTTCTCAAGAAATAGTTAATAAGCTTGCCAAGCAAGGTGTTGTATTAGATGGCTGTATTGTCGGGGAGCCATCAAGTGTGGCACAAGTTGGCGATACGGTTAAGAATGGCCGTCGTGGTGCGCTTTCAGCTCGGATTTTAGTTACTGGTAAGGCAGGTCATGTAGCTTATCCTCAAAACACACTCAATGCTGCTCATATTGCTGCAAAAATAGTAAATAGCTTGAGTGATCAGATCTGGTTACTCGATGTGACTAGCTCAAAAACCACACTGCAAGTGACTGGAATTAACATAAATAATGTGGTCGATAATTTAGTGCCAAGTCATTGTGAGATTACATTTAATGTACGTTATAGCCACGGTTACAGTAGCGCAGCAGTTAAAACGCAATTAATGAATACCCTAAACAAGTTTGCTGAGCATTTTACAATTGAGTGGGAACGCCCATGCGAGCCTTATTATACAAGCCATAATACGGGGTGGAGTTTACTTACTCATATTGAGCAGGCTATTTACAAAAACACTTCAAGTTACCCATTACTAAGTACAAATGGAGGGACATCGGATGGACGATTTTTTGCCAGTCCCCATACTCAAGTTATTGAATGTGGTGTGCGAAACAATACGATTCATCAAGCTAATGAACACGTATCTATTAGTGATTTACTTAAAATTGAAGCTATTTATACAACTTTACTAGAGCAGATATTTATAAATAATTAAATATAAATCGAGTACTTTATAAATATAAAGCACTCTCTTATTATTGGTTATTCTAAATAACGTTTGGCTTTGTTTTCTTTTACATTTTCAAGATCGACCAATACCAATCCATCAATACAATTATTAAAATCGGGATCAATACTAAAGCTTAAAAATTGCACGCCACCTGGTTTACAAAGTTCAGTGTATTGTTTAAATAAAGTAGGGACTTGAGCTCCCATATTAGCTAACACATGCTTTAACTCTACAAAATCTTCTTTTACGTCATTGCCGCAAAAAAGAGTATTGCACTGGGTTAGCTGTTGCTCAGTTAATTTAAATTCATTATTAGGCGTAGCTAATTCAATACCACTTTTATAGTAATGCTGATAGTAATAAACGAGCATGGCTTTTGCTTGCTCGGGTAGAGCATTTGATACACTTACAGCACCAAACAAGTATCTGTACTGTGGATAGCTTTTTATAAAAGCGCCAATGCCATACCATAAATAGTCGAGGCTCTTACGTCCCCAATATTTAGGCTGTACAAAGCTTCTACCAAGCTCAATTCCTTGTTTTAGATAGGGCGTCATAGCGTCGGTATAAGAAAATAAGCTATCAGTATACAAACCTTCGCGGCCATGTTTTTGTATTATCTGTTGTGCACAGGCTAATCGATAAGCACCTACCAGCTCTAGCTGCATTGGGTCCCACAGTACAAGGTGTTGGTAATCCATATCGTATTTATCTATATCACGACGCTTACCACTACCTTCACCGACTGCTCTAAATGCTATTTCTCTCAGACGCCCTAACTCTCTAAAAATAGGTGAGCTACCTGCATATTGGTATAGATGAATATGCATACCGTCTTGCGTTTTACCAAGTAGTTGGCATTGCTCAATTGCTCTTTTTAGCTCTTTTCTGCACTCGGGAACAGCGATAGGTGTTTGTGTTTTTAACGGCAGAGCTTTTTTTGTTGTAAGCCTATAAAGCTGTTTACGGATGAGGTTTACAACTTCTTTATCTTTAAGATTTTCTATTAAGTAAGATTCAGGAGGGATAGAGGCGCCAATCTCAAACTCTAAAGATTTTTGGCGCTGCTTAAACATTTCGGCCACTAATAGTAAACTTGCCAAAGGTTTATAAATCATTGATGTACCATAAAAAAGTGGACTGTTTTTGGCTTTAATATAAATAGGTAAAATAGGGCAGTTAGCTTTTTTTGCCATACGTAAAAAGCCACTATTCCATTTGCAGTCTTTAATACCTGTTGGCCCTAATCGCGATACTTCTCCTGCCGGAAATATAAGTAATGCGCCTTCATCCTTTAAATGGTTTTGTATATTACTAAGCTCTTGTTTCTTACTCATGCCTGATAAGTTATCTACGGGGAGTAAAAGTGAGTGCATTGGAGTAACCGACATCAACATGCGGTTTGCCACTACTTTTAAATCCTGTCTTACAGTTGAAAGTACTTTAATCAGTGCTAAAGCATCTAATGAACCAATAGGGTGGTTAGCAACGATAACAAGTTTACCCTCATTAGGAATATGTTCTATCTGCTTAGGTTTATAGCGCGTATCAAAATTGAGTTCATCGAGCACTTGTTCAACAAATTCTAATCCTTGTAGGTGAGGGTAGGCATCACCAAAAGCAACAAACTCTTGTTCATGTAATAAGTAGCCTAGGCCTTTTTTTACTAAACCTTTTACTTTTGGAGAGTTCTCTAGTTGTGGTAAGTTTGCAGCAATTACTTTATCAACACTTATCATATTAACCTCATATTCCGTTTGGCCTATTCGCCATACATGTAAGATTAAAAAAAGGGTGTGACAGTTACTTTGCAGTAGTGTGACTTTTTAAAGTGCTAACTTATAAACTGTGTATTGTTAGGAGAATTTATGTCGGTATTGGTTGCTATAACTGGGCGTGACAACACAAAACTAATAACGAAGTTACAAGAGCGATTACCAAATACGCGGATAGAGCAATGGCCTGATTGCAAAAACGCACATGATGTGGATTTTGTACTTGCGTGGAAAGCGCCAGAATCTATGTGGCCACAGCTACCTAACTTAAAGGCTGTGTCGTCATTTGGTGCTGGCGTAGACAGTATCGATTTAACATTACTCGACGAAAGTGTTGAAGTAGTTCGCATTGTTGACATGCAACTAGCTGAAGATATGGCGGAATATGTACTGACACATGTGTTAGCTCAAAAGTTACGTTTAAAAGAATATTACATTAAACAAACACAGCAAACATGGAAGCCAAAGCGGGCGCATAGTAATAAACATGTCGGCATACTTGGGTTTGGTGAATTAGGTAAAGCATGCGCGCAAAAGCTTATAAATAATGGCTTTAAGGTAAGTGCCTGGGCGCAAAGTAATAAAAACGCGACTAATGTCGAAATTTTTTATGGCGAGGAAGGCCTCAATAGTATGCTTTCTGATGTTGACTACCTTGTATGTCTATTACCCCTTACGCAAGCAACGACAGGCATTATTAATCACTCAATGCTCGCAAAGCTACCTAAACATGCTGTTGTTATTAATGTGGCACGCGGTGCTCATGTTGTTGAACAAGACTTACTAAGTGCATTAAATAACGATAGCTTACGCGCAGCTACACTCGACGTATTTGATCAAGAACCTTTAGCGTCGAATCACCCTTACTGGGGAAACCCCAAAATAACGCTTACACCACATTGCGCGGCGATTTCTGATTTAAATAGTGTTATAGAGCAAATAGCCGATAATATTGAATGCTTGAATAAGGGGTTAGTACTTAATAACCCAATAGATAGAACTAAAGGTTATTAGCTGATAGCTAATTAGTTTAAAAAACAGCTTGTTAACATTTGTAATTTTCATTAGTGTAAAAGGTATTCTCACTAATAAAAAATACAAAGAGGGTGTTATGAAATCGAGTCAAAGTGGCGTTAAATTAAGCCTAGTTATTATTTCAATTATTATACTTGGTGTTTCAGCTTGGTTTAATCAGGCTAATGCCGAGGATACTCCTTCTAAAATACAAACCCAAAGCGAGTTAACAATAGCGGACTAACCTACTTACTATGTATTCCTCTTTTTTCGTGTTTCTTCTCGTGACTCTTTTTAGCAGTATACAAGCATTATTTTCACAGTAGTGCTTGTGTGCCCCTGAAGCTCTAATTTTCATCTTGATTGAAAGTGCTTTTTAATATTTTTAAATTCTTAACAAAAAAAAGCCCAGCAATGCTGGGCTATTAAATATTCTAGGGAAAAGTTGTTAACTTTGGGTTACATTAAATTGCCCAAATGTATAAACTTTAAACAAGTAAAAAGTATTGATCAACACTAAACTCATATTTGAAATAACACTCGACGACATAAGATCTAAGCTAAATGATAAGAATAATAAACCACACGCACTAATGGCGGCAACGCGCAGCAGTGTTATCTGGTTAATAAAGAATGCACCTAAACCTAGTGCAAGTAGTGTAGTATTTAAAAGCCAATCTAGCTCGTTTAGCATGGTCGTTTCAATAGTTCAGTTGTTGAAAAAAGGAGCGCTATTATGTTGATCTTTTGCGCACCTTTCAACCAAGTAATTTTAAATTTTCAGATTAGTTTTTTTAATGCTAAAAGTGGCTACCGATTGCTGAAAATAAACCATTATCAGCAATTACTTGATACTTTTGGCAGCTCTGCGGTTTTTGTAAGTCACTGCATAAATAAAGGGACTCACGGCTAGAATCATAGGTGGGGTGTAAGTTTGAATCAATTAAAGTAGCCCCCTTGCCAAAGAATCCGGGCCAGTAAACACTCTCACTTACCATCCCTAATTTTTTATAGGTGAGTAAGGTAGGCTTTGGAAAAGCTAAAATAATTACAGCAACGACAGCGAGTGATATAAACAGTCCTTTTTTTTGCGTTGTTTTTTGGCTTATATCATTCTTTGCACTGGAATTTAACTCGCCAGGTGAAGGGCGCTGAGTAGAACGCTGAGGTTTTCTTTTTTGCGCTGTTTTTTTTCTTGCCGGTGCTTTACCTAGCAACGATTGTTTATTTGGGGTTTTAGACATAAAGCAAATCTGGCCTTTTTTCCGTAGGTCTCTATAATTAAATGAGTAAATTTATATACTAAGCTAATTATTATGATAACTTAAAGTTAGCTTATAGCCTACGAGGAATAAAGATGAATACGCAGCTATCAATTTTAATTGTAGATGACGTTAGCACAGTGCGTAGTTTTTTGAGCCAAACGCTCATGCACTTAGGGATAGATAACGTAAAGGAAGCATCTACTGCCTCACAATGTATTAGTGAGTGCCAAGCTGCAAATTATAATATCATTTTTTTAGACATTGAATTACCAGACGGTGATGGTAAAGATTTGATTGCACAAATCAATGAATTAAGCCCAGAGACAAATGTGGTTATGGTATCTGCACATTCAGGTATTGAGAATGTTAAGGATGCAATTGATAAAGGCGCTAAAGGGTTTGTAGTAAAGCCATTTACACCTAAAAAAATAGCTGCAATGCTTAAGAAGTTTTATCCAGAGTTAGAAAATGTCTAATAAAGTAAGTACATTTAAAATTTAAACAAAAAAAAACCGGCAAAAGCCGGTTTTTTATATTCTATCAAAAACAAATTATAGAGCTTTAATCTTAGCTGCTATACGGCTCTTATGACGAGCTGCTTTGTTTTTGTGAATTAGACCCTTAGTTGCGTAACGGTCTAGGATAGGTGTAGCAACAGAAAAAGCTTGCTGTGCAGCTTCTTTATCGCCCGCTTCAATAGCAACAATTACTTTTTTGAAGTAAGTGCGCATCATTGAACGACGGCTTGCGTTGTGCTGACGGTTTTTTTCGCTTGTGATAGCGCGTTTTTTTGCAGACTTGATGTTAGCCAAGGTTTGCTCCTAACAATCTTAAAATAAAGCTTAAATTAAAGGCCGTGGAATATGCCTGTTTCTATCATGGATGTCAATTTAAATTTAACAATCCAAGAAAAACTGCACCATATAACGAGCATCAATTTGCCGCTTTAGCAGTTAATACCGACATTGTAACAAAGCACAGACCCCCAGCCTAGTGCTTTAAAGCGATTTATAAAAAAGACTGTGGCATAATCGCCTATCTTGAGGATTTTTGAGTAGGTTTAAGGTGTCAAAAGGTTTATTTCGCTCCGGTATGATTGTTAGTTGTATGACTATGATATCGCGTATTTTAGGGCTCGTTCGAGATGCTGTTGTTGCCAATTTATTAGGCGCAAGTGCGGCGGCTGATGTTTTTTTATTTGCTAACCGTATTCCTAACTTTTTACGTCGTTTATTTGCAGAAGGTGCCTTCGCACAAGCATTTGTACCTGTGCTGAGTGAAATTAAAGAACAGCAAGGCGACGACAAGGTCAGACTTTTTGTTGCACAAGCAGCAGGCACATTAGGAACCATTTTACTGATTGTCACTATTATAGGTGTTGTTGCTTCACCCGTTATTGCGGCATTGTTTGGCACCGGTTGGTTTATAGATTGGTGGCAGGGCGGACCCAATGCCGAAAAGTTTGAACTTGCAAGTTCATTACTTAAATTTACATTCCCTTATTTGTTTTTTGTAAGCTTAGTTGCGCTTAGTGGTGCGGTAATGAACGTGTATAACCGTTTTGCTGTTGCTGCATTTACACCTGTTTTACTCAATGTTTCTATTATTACGTGTGCAATTTTTTTACATGATAAATTTAGTGTCGGGGCTTATTCTCTCGCAATTGGCGTATTTATTGGTGGCGTTGTGCAGTTATTGTTTCAACTTCCATTTTTATACCGTGCAAAAATGTTGGCGCGTCCACGCTGGGCATGGCAAGACGAAAACGTAAAAAAAGTACGTAAACTTATGCTTCCTGCTTTGTTTGGTGTATCTATTAGCCAAATTAATTTGTTGCTTGATACCATGATTGCTTCATTACTGATGACAGGCTCGATTGCATGGCTTTATTATTCAGACCGTTTAATTGAATTTCCATTGGGCTTATTTGGTATTGGTATTGCGACAGTTATTTTACCGGCGCTCTCTAGGTTACATAGCAGTAAAAAAAGTAGTGACTTTCAGCATACCCTCGACTGGGGGGTGCGTTTTGTTATATTTTTAGGCCTACCAGCAATGATAGGTCTAATGATCATCAGCCCGCTTATTATCACCGTATTGTTCGACCACGGTGCGTTTAAAGAAGACAGTGTTGATCATGTTAAAGCAGTAAGTTTAGGCGTAGTCGCATATTCAGTAGGGCTTGTAAGCTTTATGCTGATTAAAGTACTTGCTCCTGGCTTTTATGCTCGTCAAGACACAAAAACGCCGGTGCGTATTGGTATTATTACCTTAGTGTTGAATATGGTATTTAATATTATGCTGGCTCCTTTTATTGGTTATTTAGGGTTAGCACTCGCTACTTCGCTATCGGCTAGTTGTAATGCATTTTTGCTGTATAGGCAGCTTAAAAAAGAAAATGTGTATCAGTTTTCATCAATGAGTATGCGCTTTACACTTAAATGTGTTGTTGCAAGTATGGTTATGGGAGCTGTTACATGGTTTGTGAGCAGTTACTATTACTGGGCTACATGGGCTTTTACACAGCAGGTAGTCTTATTAATAGCACTCGTGGCTTTGGCAGGTATTAGTTACTTTGCAATGCTATTTTTAATGGGCGTTAGACTAAATACGATAAAAAGTGTAGCAATTACTGAATCAAACTAAAAAAAAGATTATAATCGGCAACTCTGCGGCTTTAATTAATTTTTAGTCGTAATTAATAGCTCGCTAAACAAGGCATTAGGTGGCATGGAGTTAATTAGAGGTATACACAATATTCGCCCACACCACTTTGGTTGTGTGTTAACTATTGGTAATTTTGACGGTGTTCATTTAGGCCACGCAGAAGTACTAAAAGGCTTACTTACTGATGCTAAAGCGCATAGTTTGTCTAGCACTGTAATGCTATTTGAACCCCAGCCACAAGAATTTTTTGCTAAAAACAATGCCCCAGCACGGCTAACGCGCTTACGAGATAAGCTACGTTTGCTTAGTGATTTAGGTATTGAGCGAGTTATTTGCATTAGCTTTAATCAGCAATTTGCAAACATGCATGCTGAGCAATTTGTTAATGATATTTTGATTAAAAAGTTAGGTGTTAAAGCTCTCACTGTTGGCGATGATTTTAAGTTTGGAAAGCAGCGCCAAGGTAACTTTGACTTACTTGCTAGCATGGGCAAGCAAGCGGGTATGGACGTAAAAAGCACCGCGAGTTTTCGTCAATTAAATGCTAGAGTAAGCAGCACTTTAATACGAGATGCTTTGGCATCTGGTGACTTAACAAGTGCTAAAATAATGCTTGGTCACGATTATGCTATTTCTGGGCGTGTTATACACGGCTGGAAAAGAGGACGTGAACTCGGTTTTAGAACGGCAAATATTGCCCTAAAACGCCAAGTGTGTCCTGTCAACGGGGTGTTTGCAGTGCAAGCAACGATTGCAGGAAAACAGATTTTTGGAGTTGCAAATGTAGGCAATAAGCCGACATTTAATGGAACTCGTGCATTATTAGAAGTTCACCTTTTTGATTTTGCACAGGATATTTACGGACAATTTATGCATGTGGAGTTAATAAAAAAACTTCGCAATGAAAAAAAATTCGAGACATTAACACAATTAACGGCGCAAATAGCAACTGATGTTGCTGCCGCTAAGCAGTGTTTTGGTTTAAATCAGGTAGCCGATAGAGACGGAATGTAGGATAAATGAGCGACTATAAACATACTTTGAACTTACCGGAAACACCGTTTCCAATGCGTGGCAATTTGGCACAACGTGAACCAAAAATGCTTAAAGCATGGTATGAAGACGACCTGTACGGTCAAATTCGCAGCGCTAAGAAAGGTAAAAAGACCTTTATTTTGCATGACGGCCCTCCGTATGCAAATGGCGATATCCATTTAGGCCACTCAGTTAATAAAATATTAAAAGACATTATTGTTAAGTCTAAAACATTATCTGACTTTGATTCACCATTAGTCCCAGGTTGGGATTGTCATGGTTTACCAATCGAGTTAATGGTTGAAAAAAAAGTAGGCAAGCCGGGCGTAAAAGTAACCGCGAGCGAGTTTCGTGAAAAATGCCGTGCATACGCTAAAAAACAAGTTGAAGGTCAAAAAGTTGATTTTAAACGTTTAGGCGTATTTGCAGATTGGGATAAGCCTTACTTAACAATGAACTTTGACTTTGAAGCGAATGCAATTCGTGTACTTGGTCGTATTATTGAAAAAGGTCATTTGCATAAAGGTGCTAAGCCTGTGCATTGGTGTACAGATTGTGGTTCTGCATTAGCAGAAGCTGAAGTTGAGTACCAAGATAAGCAATCACCAGCGATTGATGTACGTTTTACATTTGTTGATCAAGATGCTGTTGTTAGTGCATTTGATTTGGCTGATGGTCACAAGGGTGAAGGCAGTGTTGGTACTGTTATTTGGACAACCACACCGTGGACGCTTCCAGCAAACCGCGCAGTAGCTGTGCATGCCGATTTAGAATATGCATTGGTGCAGGTTGAAGATGAAGGCGTACAACAACGTCTAATTTTAGGCTCTGAGCTTGTTAAAGATGCAATGGACCGCTTTGGTTTTAATCACTTCCACGTATTAGGTTATGTAAAAGGTGCTGCACTTGAAAACTTACAAGTAGCCCATCCTTTTTATGATTTTAATGTACCCGTGATTGTTGCAGAACACGTAACGACTGACTCAGGTACCGGTGTTGTACATACAGCACCAGGGCATGGTCAAGAAGATTTCGTGGCTGGTTTAAATTACAACCTTGAAGTAGCTAACCCTGTTGGCGCTAATGGCGTTTATTTACCAGATACTGAACTTTTTGCAGGTCAGCATGTATTTAAAGCAAATGCGAGCGTAATTGAAGTATTAAAAGAGCACGGTGCATTAATGCATCATCATGCTATAACTCATAGTTACCCACATTGTTGGCGCCATAAAACACCAATTATTTTCCGTGCTACACCACAATGGTTTGTAAGTATGGATCAGGCTAACTTGCGTGAAGATTCTTTAAAAGAAATTAAAAACACGCAGTGGTTGCCAGAGTGGGGCGAAAGCCGTATTTCGAACATGGTTGAAAGCCGCCCAGATTGGTGTATATCTCGCCAACGTACTTGGGGTGTGCCAATTGCATTGTTTGCAGATAAAGATACCGGTGCACTTCATCCAAATACTCAAGAACTCATTGAGCAAGCTGCACAGCTAGTTGAAAAATCTGGTATTCAGGCATGGTACGATTTAGAACCAGCTACATTACTTGGTGAAGAAGATGCCAAGCAGTACATGAAAGTGCAAGATACGCTAGATGTATGGTTTGACTCAGGTGTTTCACACGCATGTGTTGTAGACGCACGTGAAGACTTGGTTGGTCCAGCTGATTTATACCTTGAAGGTTCTGATCAACACCGTGGCTGGTTTATGTCATCAATGATGACATCAGTGGCTATTAATGGTCATGCGCCATACCGCCAAGTATTGACTCATGGTTTTACTGTTGATGAAAACGGCCGCAAGATGTCTAAGTCACTAGGTAATGTTATTTCACCACAAAATGTGATGAATAAACTAGGTGCCGACATTCTACGTTTATGGGTTGCCTCTACCGATTACACGGCAGAAATGACTGTGTCGGATGAAATATTTAAACGCTCTGCCGATCGCTACCGCCGTATTCGTAACACTAGCCGTTACTTACTAGCTAACCTAAATGGTTTTGATCCAAAAACTGATCAAGTTGCTGTTGATGATATGGTTGAGCTTGATAAGTGGATTGTTGGTCGTGCTGCTCAGTTGCAAGACGAAATTTTAGCCGCATACGATAGCTACCAAATGCTATTAGTAACGCAAAAGCTAATGAACTTCTGTACGGGTGAGCTTGGTTCGTTCTATTTAGACGTTATTAAAGATCGTCAGTACACAGCTAAGAGTGACAGCCATGCACGTCGTTCTTGTCAAACAGCGCTTTATCATATTGCAGAAGCAATGACGCGTTGGATGGCACCTATTATGAGCTTTACCGCACAAGAAATTTGGGAAGCTTTACCGGGTGAGCGTAGTGACTACGTATTTACATCTGTTTGGTATGATGGCTTACAAGCACCAACAAATAGCAAATTTAGTAACGATGACTGGTTAGAAATTCTAACAGTACGCGACGAAGTAAACCGCTTATTAGAAGCTGCACGTAAAGAAGAAGTCATTGGTGCAACGCTTCAAGCAACGGTTAATTTATTTACGGGTAAAGAGCTTGCCGCTAAATTAAATGCGCTTGGTGATGAACTGCGTTTTGTATTATTAACATCGGCCGTAAATGTTTCTGAAGTTGATAGTCAGCCAGCTGATACACAAGCTACCGAAATTGAAGGTTTATTCATTAGTGTTGCTGCAACAGATGCTGCTAAATGTGAGCGTTGTTGGCATTACAGCGAAGATGTAGGTGTTAACCCTGCTCATCCTGAAATTTGTGGTCGTTGTGTAAGTAATGTTGACGGCGAAGGCGAAAAGCGTCAATTCGCTTAGGAGTTATTCTTAGTGAGCAAACTAGCCCAAAAAAGTGGTTTAGTGTGGCTTTGGTTGAGTCTATTACTATTAGTAATAGACTTTGCCAGTAAAACACTTGTTGTAGGGACTATGGCTTATCAAGAGTCGATAAACTTACTCCCTGTTTTTAGTATTACTTATGTGCATAACTATGGTGCTGCTTATAGCTTTTTAAGTGAAGCGGGTGGTTGGCAGCGTTGGTTTTTAAGTGCGATTGCTATTGCTATTAGTGCTTTACTTGTGTGGTGGCTAAAACGCTTACCTGCAACAAACAAAGTACTATGCGGTGCTTATGCACTGGTACTTGCAGGCGCTATTGGTAATTTATACGATCGTATTGCGTATGGTTATGTAATCGACTTTATTCACGTATTTTATAAAGACTCACATTTTCCTGTATTCAATATTGCTGATTGCGCTATTTGCATTGGCGCAGCATTATTGTTATTTGATGCCTTTACCGGCGAGAGTCCGAAGGAGCATAAAGCATGAGCCAAGCTGTAATTGGTGAAAACTCGCAAGTTATTTTTCATTTTTCTATTAAATTAGAAGATGGCTCTGCCGCTGATTCTACCAAGGTGCACAACAAACCTGCTAAATTAACAATGGGCGATGGCAGCTTAACGGCAAACTTCGAAAAGTGTTTATTAGGTTTAACTGCAGGTGAAAGTAAAACGTTTGAATTAGAACCTGAAGATGCGTTTGGTCAGCCAAATCCAGATAATATTTACTACGTTGACCGTAGTAAATTTGGCCCAGAAACACCAGCTAAGGTAGGTGCAATTATTGCGTTTACTCAACCTGACGGTACTGAGCTTCCTGGATTAGTTCGCGAAGTGCAAGGTGAGTCGGTAACGATTGATTTTAATCACCCTTTATCTGGCCAACGTTTAACGTTTGAAGTTGATATTATTGAGGTGGAAGGTTAATGGAAATATTACTAGCTAATCCACGCGGCTTTTGCGCTGGTGTTGACCGTGCTATTAGTATTGTTGAGCGTGCCCTAGATATTTTTGAAAAGCCAATCTATGTTCGCCACGAAGTAGTACACAATCGCTATGTGGTTGATGGATTAAAAAGTCGTGGTGCGGTATTTGTTGAAGAGCTTGATCAAGTACCTGACGACAGCATTGTTATTTTTAGTGCACATGGTGTTTCGCAAGCTGTTCGCTCAGAGGCTAAACGTCGTGATTTAAAAGTATTTGATGCAACGTGTCCGCTTGTAACTAAAGTACATATGGAAGTTACACGTGCGAGTCGTAAAGGTATTGAGTGTATTTTAATTGGACACCATGGCCACCCTGAAGTAGAGGGAACAATGGGACAATATGATAACTCAGCCGGTGGCATTTATCTTGTTGAAACCGTTGATGATGTTGTTGCGCTTAATGTAAAAAATGCTGAAAATCTTTTTTATTGCAGCCAAACAACACTCTCAGTTGATGACACAGCAGATGTTATTGATGCACTACGCAATAAGTTTCCATCAATTGACGGACCTCGTAAAGATGATATTTGTTATGCAACGCAAAATCGTCAAGATGCTGTTCGTGACCTAGCTGATAAAGTTGATGTGCTATTAGTTGTTGGCGCTAAAAATAGCTCTAACTCTAATCGCTTACGTGAACTTGCAGATAAAATGGGCACAGTTGCTTATTTAATTGATGACGCAACTGATGTACAAGAACAGTGGGTTTCAGGCTCTAAATCAGTTGGCGTAACTGCGGGAGCATCTGCGCCAGAAGTACTTGTACAACAAGTAATAAGCCGATTAAAAGAGCTAGGTGGCACACAGGTTGTTGAGAACCCAGGTGAAGTAGAAAATATAGTATTTGCTGTTCCTGTAGAGCTACGTTAATTTAAATATATTAAACATTTAGATTAAAGGAGAGTCGTTATGAGCAAGTCACTTCAAAATGATGGTTTGCTTTTTTCGGCTCTTTTTAATGAGCGAGGCGTATTAGCCACGCTTATTGTTTCTCAAGTTATTGCTATTGTTTTAGCTTTTGCACCTAATGTAGAAGGAGATATTTGGCTACGACTTGGGATCATTAGTTTGTTTATGCATTTAATTGTTTTAGTCGGTACCTCTTCTTTATACTTCTGTAGATTTTTCTTACAAAAACGTACTCAAACTTTTCAATTAAGTCTATTTTTTGCCTTTTTTTTATTATCTACCTGTATTTTTAGTATTTTATTTTCTCATTTTGCTTTTGATATAGATGATACAAATAACCTAATTTATTTCACACTTCGCAATTGCATTATAGTGGCTTTACTGGCGGCTTTATTCGTCCAGTTTTTATTAATTCATTTTGAAAAAGAGCAGCAAACTAAAGCGCTTTCTCGTGCTGAGCTTGATGCCCTACAAGCTAGAATACGTCCTCATTTTTTATATAATAGTTTAAACACCGCTGCAGAGCTTACCCATCATGATGCCGATGCGGCAGAGCAGGCTATTTTAGCATTAGCCGCCTTATCGCAGGCTGCAATGCACTCAGGAAAAAATGTATCTCTTGAAGATGAAATAACGTTGAGTAAGCAATATATCGCACTTGAAACGTGGCGTTTTGGTAATCGCTTAAGAGTTGATTGGCAAATACCTAATGAACTACCCGCATTGAGCATTCCTTGCTTAACCCTGCAGCCATTAATTGAAAATGCGGTATGCCACGGCGTTGAAACAAGTGAGCATGGTGCAGAAATAAAAGTAGAGCTACATATCACTACCGGCTATATAACTATGATTGTTTCCAACCCTATAACAATTTCTAATGCTCAAACTAGGCCTAATAACGGAATGGCACTTGAAAATATTCGCCAGCGATTAAATATTTATTATAAAAATAAAGCACAGCTAACAATTACTAATAAAAATGATGTGTTTAGGGTCAAGGTTGTGATACCTAAACTAATTGAGGGCAGTGTATGAACGTACTCATTGTTGATGATGAACCTCTTGCGAGATCGCGCTTAATCCGTTTGTTAACACACGATAAAAGTATAGTTGTACAAGGTGAGGCAAGTAATGGTAATGAAGCCCTAGTACTTGCTAAAAAGCAAACGCCAGATTTGATTTTTTTAGATGTTGATATGCCAGGTATGAATGGTTTACAAGTTGCTAATGAGCTCAATAGTTTAACTCTACCTCCTGCTATTGTTTTTATAACTGCCCACCCTGAGCACGCCTTCGATGCTTTACAGCTAAGTGCTGCAGGTTATTTAGTTAAACCTATTACAGAGCAATCATTGCAAAAGGTACTTAAGCAAGTCGGGCGTTTAAATAAAGTACATATTCAAAAACAACAAAATGTAAAAATCTCTTATCAGCTAGCTGGCACTCTTCGTAGTGTTGATATAAATGATGTTTTGTATTTTAGTGCCGAAGAAAAGTATACCAAAATGATATTCAGTGGTGGAGAAGCTTTACTGGAGCAAAGCCTAAAGCAATTAGAGCTGCAATATCCCACATATGTTTTGCGAATTCATCGCAATACATTGGTTAATAAACAAAAAGTAATTGCTTTGCATTCAAAAGGGAATAGCAATCATATGATTGAGCTACAAGGGTGCAGTGAGTTATTGCCAGTGAGCCGCCGCGAGCTTAAATTAGTTAAAAATACGCTTTAGGCTTACCTTGCAATTAACCTCTCCCCTGATTTCAATACATTTGAGCCTTAATTATCAACGGTGTTATTAAGTAAATAGATTTAATTAACCGTTTATCAACAAATATAACCGCTTGTCTTAGTCCTCATTGATTCCTCAAATAAATAACATAAACTTATAATCAGATAATTTTTATTTGGTTTTATTATGCAATCACCTCACGTAAAAGTGCAAAGAGGCTTCACTCTGATTGAAGTGCTAATTGCATTTATTATTCTTAGTTTTGGCCTTTTAGGTGCAGTTGCCTTGCAAGCAAAAGCAAAGCAGGCGAGCTTTGACTCTATGCAGCGTGCAGCCGCCGTTGCGCTTGGTACTGATATTGTGCAGCGCATTCGAGCTAACGATACCATTACCTCTATTAAACTTTATGGTTCTTATAACGGCGATAAAGCAATAAAAAGTGATAGCAAGGAGACCGAATCATCAGCTTGCTTTGCTAGTGATAGTGAGTGTGACACTGAGCAGATAGTATCTCTGGACGTGGCACAATGGAAGCGTGCTATCAGCGCACGTAGTACTGAGGATAAATATAGTACCGGCTCCTTAGATGATGCCACCGTGTGTATTAGCCAAACCTCAGCCGCTAATACGGGCGGTAAAGGGTTTAATATTGAAGTCGTTATATCGTGGCAAGGGCGACAAGAGTTTAAAGCAAATACAGATACTGGAAAAGTAGCTTGTGGCGATAAGGCTAATAACAAACGTCGCTTAGTGGTTTTAACCAGCTACATATATGTGAGGAGCTAACATGAAGCAAAAAGGGTTTACTCTTGTAGAAGTTATGATTTCACTATTTATTGGTGGTTTGATTTTAGGTGGCGTTATGTTTACTTTTATTAGTATGAAATTAACCACAAAAGACACAATGGCAATAGGTGAACTCCAAGAGTCAGGACGCTTAGCTATAAATATTATGCAACGTGATATTGAGCAAGTAGGTTTTTGGGGAACTTATTACGATGACTCGTTCACAGCTGTAAATACAACAGTTAGCTCTTTAGCACCCACTAAAGATTGCGTTGGTGCTGATGGAACTAATAACGGAAGTTTTCCAGATTTAACCAGTAGTAGTAATTTTCGTACTATATATGCAGAAACAGCTGAAAGTACAAGTGAATTAAACTGTATAGGTGATGCAACTCAAGGGAGTGATATTCTTCAACTCAAGTTTCTACAAGGTAACTTACAATATGTGCCTACCTATAATGATGATGGCACAATTACTTATGAAAACAAAACAACGGGTAAAGATAATAGCGCAGTCTATTTCTTTATTGCTGAGCAAGAGCAAGCGAAATTTGTAACTGGTGAATATACTCCGACAAACGATAATGTAACTATATGGCCATATACTCATCACGTTTATTATATTTCAGAGCAAGAGTATGAAGTTAATAATAAAAAAATAAAAGTACCTGTATTAAAACGAAAACGATTAGTAAAAGGAAAAATGACCAATGAAACGATAATGGAAGGTGTTGAAAACATGCGTTTTATTTTTGGTCTTGATACTAACAGTGATAGCAAGGTTGACACTTATAAAAGCATTGAAAAAATAGCCTCTTCTGAATGGGAAAACCGTAAAGGTATTTTAACTGTACAAGTGTTTTTACTAGTTAGAGCATTGCAACCAGATCCGGGCTTAAAAATAAAAAATCAAAAATATACCTTAGGTGAAGGTGCAGGTAAACGAGATCTAACTTTTAATGATAATTATAGACGCACTGTTTTTACAACAACTATTCGTTTAAGTAATGTTGGAGGTAATCTATGGAAAATTTAAAGTTGTTACCAAGTAAGCAACAAGGTGTGGTGCTTTTAACCGCATTAATTATGGTGATAGCTGTTACCGGCATTGCAGTTACTCTTATGAGTAGTAGTACAATTGATATTAAAATAACAAATGCCGCACAAGAGCGAGAAGTCGCTGAAAATGAATTAATTGGTGAAGTACAAAAGCTGATTGCAACAGAAGCAAGTCGAGGTGCAGCGAGTGATTTTTTTCTTACCCAGGAAGAGGCTGTAACAATTTTAATAAATAAAAACGATGAAGAATATACAGAAAAAAGGAAAGATATTTCACTGGCTGATAGTGAAATGAAAAGCATAATGACGAACTTAAATAATGGGTTACTAGAACTTAATTGCCCTCGTAGTTATAGTTTTACAGCGGGTGTTTCATGCAACATGGTTCAAGTATCTACTACGATAGAATATGGCTCTAAAAGCAAGCACCAGTTAACTATAGTAACGGGTATAGCTCAAGAGATGGCCAGTACGGGTAAGGGGATTTAAGATGAAATTTAAATTAAATAAAGTACTTACCCCATTATTGGGATTAACGCTCAGTATGTCAGTTGTTGCTGAAGATATAGAGCTGTATGTAAATCACGATGTAGAAACTGATGAAAAACCACGTGTAATGATGATTTTTGATACTTCTGGAAGTATGGCTTGGGATGTTATAGACGGAAAGCAGTGTTATCAATGGGATGGAGGCTCAACAAGTAATCCTCGGTTTTATCAAAGCACATGTTTTGAGAGCTCAGGCTCTCGCGATACAAAAGATTGCTTCAAAAAAGTTAACTCAGGCACCAAGTTAGGTCGATTTTATAATGGACCAACAACAAATGGGTACGATTACAATTACAGTAACAATTACTATGACAATATATGTAATGATAGTCGGCTAAACGTTGCACAGAATGCGATCAAACAGCTGGTCGGTGATAATGATGATATTGACTTTGGATTAATGCGATTTAATGGTGGCTCAGGTGGATATGTACTAGCAGGCGTTGGTGCAGATAAAGCTAATATATTACAAAAAATTAATGATTTACCTGCAAGTGGCGCTACACCAATAACGGAGACGTTATGGGAAGCCTACCGTTACATTACCGGACAGAATCTTGATTTTGCCAGTGGGAATGACGATCGTGATAAAAGTATAGATAACAACAAAACTTATGAATCACCGTTTAAGCAAAAGGATGGTGAACCATTACGTTGTGATAATTCAATCAATGTTATTGTGATGACTGATGGTGATCCTACTAGCGATAGTGGAAGAGATAGCCAAATTGCAGATGTCCATAACGATCTATTTACTGACAATATACCTTTTGACGATGGGTACTACAGCAATAGTTATTTAGTTGCAATGGCGAAAATTTTACATGGAACGTCAGATACACAAGTCGATTTATATACACCAACAAGTGATGTGTTAGATACAGGGCGCCTTTACACCATTGGTTTTGGTACTGGTATGAGTCAAGGAGGGATTGATTTACTCGATAAAGCGGCAAGTGTAGGTGGTGGGCAGTATATAGAAGCAAAAACCGCTGAAGCACTTTCAGAAGCTTTAAAAAATACAATTTCAAGAATTAGAGAAGTAAATGATAGTTTTTCATCGCCATCAGTAGCTAGTAATAATGTAGATCAAACACGTAGCCGCGATGCTATTTATTTCGCGATGTTTTATCCAGAAACCGGTGCTCGCTGGCGTGGCAACCTAAAAAAGCTGAAAGTATCAGGGAGTCAGATTGTTGACTCAAAAGGACTATCGGCACTTGATGAAAATGGTTTAATTGATGAAAATGCGAAAACATTCTGGTTGCCAGATAACGAGCCAGCAGATGGTAATTTAGTTGCTCAAGGCGGTGTGAACCTTCATTTAACGACATTAGATTCCGGTAGCCGTAATTTATACACTGATAAACAGGGAGCTATAGTAGATTTTAATACTTCTGTTGTGAGTGATATTCTCAACTTGGTTGATAACAACCCGCTCAGCTTATCGAGTAATGACGTTAAATGGGCGATGGGTATTGATGTTGATGATGAAGATGGCGATGGGTCTAGCGTTGACCAGCGAAAAGATATTTTTGGTGACCCTCTACACTCTAAACCTGTTGCAATCGATTATGGTAATGATGATGTTCGTATTCTTATTGGTACCAACGCTGGCTTTTTACATATGTTCAAAGATAGTGGTAATACCGTTAGCGAAAGCTGGGCATTCATCCCTTCTGCTTTGTATGACATTATCAAACCTCTTCGTAATAACAAAGACGACACAAAAGTATACGGTATGGATGGTCCTATTAGAGTGTACTTGGGTAATAATGCCTCCGACGATGATGTCGTTTGGGCATTTGCTGGAATGCGCAGAGGCGGTAAAAATTACTACGGACTTGATATAACAAACCCTGATGAAAAGCCTAAAAAATTATGGGATAAACCAATTGAAGGCGGGAAAGGTGATTTTGTAGAGCTTGCACAAACATGGTCTAAACCACAAATAGCCTACATTAAAGCCTTTGGGGATAAACCCTTATTAGTTTTTGGTGCCGGTTATGATACTAAGAAAGATGAAGCGATACGCAGTGAAGATGATATAGGGCGAGGTATCTATATTGTTGAAGCTGAAACCGGTAAAAGAGTATGGGCATTAACACCGGGTATTAATGGCTTTAAAGGTAAACACAGTATTGCGGCTGATATAACGACACTCGACTCGGATTATGATGGATATATAGACCGAATTTATGCGGCAGATACCGGTGGGAATATTTGGCGTGTAGATATGCCAGGTAGTAATAGTGAGGAGTTTAGTCATTATAAATTAGCTGAGCTTGGTAGTAATAAAGCAACTGAAGACAGACGCTTTTTTTACCAGCCACTCGTAGCACGTACAATTTATAGCAAAGTAACTCAAACCACCGGCGAAAAAGGGGAAGTAGTTACCACGCGCTTAGATACACCTTACGATGCAATTGTTATAGGCAGTGGTAACCGTTCTAAACCAACCGGCACCAATGAGAAAAATCAATTGTTTATGATCAGAGATGAAAATACAGTTACCAAATCGTATAAAACTAATGCTCCAGATACTATTGTGCCTACTGATTTGATGCAAATGAATTCAGACCCATTTGGTAATGCGTTAGATGACGTTGATGATTTTGTTGATTTGGAAGTTGATTTGGCTAAACTTAACGGCTGGAGATATGAGCTAGGAACGGGTGAAAAGTCGCTAGCTGCTGCTACAGTTATTGGAGGTGTTGCTTATTTTACAAGTTTCACACCTGCATCAGGTACATCGACTGAAAACCAATGTTCACTAAGTGGTGGTGGTGGGTCTTTATACGCATTTCACCTACATTATGGTACGAAAGTGTATGACGACCTTAAATTTACAACCAGCTATGATGTACCAGATACACCTCAGTTATACTTTGGTGAAGGCCCTTCATGTGTAGATGTTAATGGAGATGGTAAATGCGATGACAACCCAACCGTTGACGTAACACAAGAAAGTCAGTTTTATTTAATAGGGCCTGGTATTAAAGGTAAAGATGCTGAAAACCCAATGAAGCCACCTGAAATAAAGGGTCCTGGTTTAACTATTGTCGATGGTAAGATTCAGTTAGTAAATGACAAGACTCTAGGGTTTGGTTTTAAAACTCAGCAAACTTATATATATAAGCGTGAAGAAAATGATGAAAACATACAGAATGAAGACGATTAAGGAGGTTTGAATGATAAAAAAACAACGTGGGTTTACCTTAATTGAGCTGATGATAGCTGTTGCTATCGTCGGCATACTTGCAGCAATTGCGTTGCCTAATTATACAGAATATGTAAAGCGTGCTTCGCGCGCTGAAGCTGCTGCAGCATTATTAGATGCAGCAAACAAGGAAGAGCAGTATTTTGTTGATAATAGGGAATATACAGAGAAATTTACTGATTTAGGGTTGCAAGACAAAACCGAAAATGGTCATTTTGAATTATCTATTGATGTAGATGATGTCGACAATACATTTACCATTACCGCAAAACCTGTGGCTGGGCCGGTCAAAGGTGATGGTGATTGTAAGCAAATTACAATTACTGATACTGGTTACAAAGGCGCTAAAGGTACTAAAGGTAATTCAGATGTAGAATATTGTTGGGGGCGTTAATCTACTTCTTCTGGCACTTATCAGTTGATTTAATACGGATACGTCCAGTTTGACTTACAGATAAAGCCAATCCTTCGAGATCGGCTTTATCACTATTGGGGCAATATATAAAAGTACCGTTTTGAAAGCCATTTAAAGACCCATCCGGGCGAAAAGTAATGGCGCTACGAGGGTATTCTAAAGTATCAGCTTCATGAACATCCTCGAAAGTACTTAAGAGTAACTCGTCATCATCTAGAGTCGTTGATTTATCTTTGTCGATAAATAGCGACATTTGGCCATCCCACTCATCCTTTGTACATTGACTGTTCTTTAGTGCACAAAGAGTGACATAGGTTCCATTTTCAATAGCGTAAAGTCGCCCGTAATTAATGTTTCTATGCAGAAGGTTTACGTGGTTATCTAAGCGATTATTTGCTAAAAAATCTGGATAAAACCACATTGAAAGTTGACTGATAATACTGATAACGGCCATCGATACCATTAATTCGAGAAGTGTTACCCCCTTAGATTTTAATATTGTTACCCTCATCCTTGAAGTCCTGAGTTATAAAATGTATTAGCTCAGTATAGTAAATGATAAAAATATGACAATATGAATTGTGTTTTTTTTAACCGCAGGTTTTGTCTGTATCGCCAACGTAAAAGGCTGTACCTGACTGTGATACGGTTAATGCTTTATTATTTTCATTAGTACCATTGGGACAAAAAATAAAGTCTCCAGGCTTCGTCGTAATTCTACCACTGGTATTAAAGCGTAAGCGGCGATCGTTACCATCAAACGACAGCTTATCGTTGTCTGATATTTCTTCCATTGCTCTTAGTAATGTATCGGAAGCGTTATTGTAGTTTCCATCATTATCAACATCGATAAATACAACAATAATCTTATTCTCATCCCACTTGGCGTTGCAGTTGAACGTATCTTGTTTGTTTTTAACTTTTCCTTGTCCTGTAGGACATACAACAACTATTTCATCGGTGCTTGCTGCTTGTGATCGGGCATATGCAATGTTTCTTTTTAATTCCAACAAAAAGTTCTCAGCTCTATTTTCTTCTAACATGTTACTGCTATTCCAAAGTGCAATTGAGGCAATAATGCCAACAATAGCCACGGTTACCATGAGTTCTAAAAGAGTGAATCCGTTTTGTTTGTTTTTCATATTAATCTCATTTACTGCTAGTTATCTAAGTATGCTATTTTTATATAATAAATTATATCATGATCGGTTGTTTTATCACCGTAATTCAATCGCTTTGTTTGCTATGAACATCATGATTGTCTAAAATCGAGGCAACTGGAGCTTTCAAAAGTAATTAATATGAAAAAAATAGAAGCAATTATCAAACCTTTTAAGTTAGACGATGTGCGTGAAGCGTTGTCGGATGTAGGTATTACAGGTATGACGGTAAGCGAAGTTAAAGGCTTTGGACGTCAAAAAGGTCACACTGAGTTATATCGTGGCGCAGAGTATATGGTTGATTTTTTACCTAAAGTAAAACTTGATATTGTATTGACTGATGAAGATGTAGACCGTGCAATTGAAGTTATTGTAAAAACGGCACAAACAGGAAAAATCGGTGACGGTAAAATATTTGTCACTGATGTTGAGCGTGTAATACGTATTCGTACTGCTGAGGAAGATGAAGAAGCGATTTAAGATTTTCTTCTACGCAATAAAAAGGTGCTTACTAAGCTGTCTCTTGATCACAAGTCTGACTCAAGAGATTTTGCTAAATCGTAGCCTTCCAGGATGGCTTGTAACTTAAGCCATCCTTGCCATAACACTTTCACAGATGCACGCCCTGTGCGCTTGGTATCTTTCCAGCCTCCTAACTTTGCCAGTTCCTGATACGCCCATGACATATTTGGAGCAGTTTCAGGCAATGGTGTTTTTATTCTCTTTAACCACAATAACTTCCATGCTTTGGGAGATAACAGTTGTTCACAACTTGGAGAATCAGGCTGCTCATTGGTGAACTTTAGTTGCAATATTCGCGTCGCAATAAAGCCATTAATCGTCACCAATCTTTCCATGTTATCTTGGCTTTGAAGGCGTAAACTTTCGATATCCGTACCATCACTTTTCCAGACTTTATGGTATTCCTCTACAAGCCAACGGTGCTCATAGTAGGTGATGATAGCTAAAGCGTCTTCTTTGCTGGTGACTGGTTCACTGGTTAATAGGTGCCAGCTTAAGCCGTTCTCAGCGTTTCCTCGCTCTGCACAGCCGACATAGTAAACTGGGAGGGAGTGTCCTTTCTTATTGTAAGGCGCTTTGAGTGTCACTGGCGCATAGGTGATATCCAGTGTTGCGCTTCGGGCTTTTCTTCCTCCTTTTTGTGCAATGTGGATGTGTTTGGTGCCTGCACTCATCAGCTCGCTTGCAAACGCATAGAGCTTATCCTCACCTTCTTCAATATGACGACTTTGCATCGAGCGTACGACGAATCGTTGCTGCTCGCTCAGTTTATACTGCAAGTATTCGTAGATGTCCGCTTCGCGGTCACACACCGATATCACGTTCGCCATTTGTCCTTGCAGCCGCTCTGCCATCGCTCGTGACGCTGACTCCCACTTGTAACTTTCTTTTTCTTCGTAAGAAGTCGTCGCGTGTTTTTCTCTTTTTCCAATCGTGTTGATATCACGACTCCAGCGAGACTGTTCAATTAATCCCACAACTTGCTTTGTGTCTGGCGCAAACAGTAATACGCTATGAGCTAACAAGCCTCGTTGTTTTGCTCCTCGTCCGACATGACCCAAATCATCTCGAATGGAGGAATGTTTATAAATTAGTGTGGTCGTGTCTTCTAATGCGAGTAATAAGTTATGACTTTTTGCTTGTTCAACCGTGGCTTTAAAGCCTGACTCTGCTATAGCCGTTGCGTCAATATTCTCGTTGCGAATAAAGCGGTAGGCACCTTCCATATCGGCGGGGGATTGAGTGATGTTCACAAGTGGTTTTCCTGGTTCATTTGCAAGCGTTGATGCTAACTTTACCAGACGCGCTGTTCTTCTTGGATCACCTAAGTCCGATTTACCGAATTGTTGTTTTGCCCAATGAGTATGTTCGTTAATCATAATGTGCCCTCAAACAAGATTTGAAGATCTGATCATGACATTGAGATTTAGTTCAAAAAAATCCCCGCTAATTTCTTAGCAGGGATTTGTGTATAAGAGACAGCTAATTAGCGCCTTTTTGCATTGTGGCTAAATACAAATTTAATGCTGATTGATCATGTGCGTTGCTAGTTGAGAGAATGATTGCTTTAAGCCTTCACGTAACAACGGATTGTCTATTTCTATATCCAGCGTTTTATTCATGCAGTACATCCATTGATCGCGCAATGCTTTATCCACAGTAAAAGGCATATGCCTTTTACGCAGCATTGGCTGGCCATGTTTTTCAGTAAATAGGTTTGGCCCGCCTAACCAACCAGATAAAAATTCAAAAAATACTTGGCGAATTCGATCTAATGGCAGAGGATGCATATCATATAACGGTTTAGCGTATTCATCTGACTCCATTATGTCGTAGAATCGGTTGGAAATAGCACGCGCCCCTTTCTCTCCACCTATTATTTCATACGGTGTTTTTTCAGGAGTAGGAGCCTGTTGCTCAGGAGCTGGCTTAGATTTAGAAAAAAGTCGTTTAATCATATTACTTATCATCGTTAATAGGCAGTATATAGCTGCAAAGAGGTTGCTTTAAAATGGACAAATATGCGGTTTTTGGAAATCCAATTAAACATTCAAAATCCCCCGCGATACATAAACAATTTGCTGTATCACTGGGTGAGCAAATCGACTATCGCGCAATATTAGCACCTATCGATAACTTTGAAAAAACAGTATTGTCTTTTTTTGAGCAAGGTGGTGTGGGTGCTAACGTTACAATGCCATTTAAAGAGCAAGCCTATGCAATGGCCGATGAGCTTACGCCATTAGCTAAAATTGTAGGGGCTGTTAATACATTAAAAAAACGAGATGATGGCACATTACTCGGTGATAACACCGATGGTGTAGGCTTTGTAAATGATTTACTCGCTAATGAAGTAGCCATAACTAATAAACGCATTTTAATCATAGGTGCGGGCGGTGCTGCTCGAGGGGTTATTTTACCTTTGTTAGAGCATAACCCTCAGGAAATAATAATAGTTAATCGCACAGCACAAAAAGCCAAAGAACTCGCAGAGCTGTTTACTCAATATGGACCAGTATCTGGCTTTGGCTTTGATGATTTACCAGTAAGCGATTACTCACTAATTATAAACTCTACATCTAGCAGTATGAATAATGAGCTTCCAGCTCTTGATGAAAAACACATAACTAACTGTGAAGTCGCTTATGACATGTTTTATTCACTGCAAAATACCATTTTTATGAATTGGGTTGCACAGCATAATATTAACGCTAAGCTTTTAGATGGCAGTGGCATGTTAGTTGGCCAAGCTGCTCAAGCATATTATGTATGGCGTAATAAAATGCCAAAAATACTTCCCGTAGTTGATGCGCTCAAACAAGGAACGCTTAAATGAATCAGGCAATACAATTTATAGATAGGCTAGAGTTTAGAGAGCCCGATCATCAGTTAGTATTTTTTGCACAAGTTAGTGGCATGCTGGTGGAGTGTGTAATAGAAGTAAATACACTTAAATTAACAGACGAAAGCCATGCAACAGAGTATTTTGAAAAGTATCGTTTTGATTACGAAGAACGTGCCGAGGAGCTTATCGAAGAAGAGAGCTATAACTCGGCAGGCCAAATTGAAGTAAGCTTATTAACTTAAATTAGCTATTTCAGCTAAGTACTCATCTTTAAGTGACTAAGCGCCTTTTTGTTTATTTAGTTCTTTTATTTAGTCTTCGTGTTTGCTTTGCGTGCTCACTAAGCTCAGTTAAACCTAATTGGTCGTAACTTTTTTCCATCATTTCAAGCGCGGGATCTAAGTAACTGCTTTGTGAGTAGTGCTCAACAACAAACTTACCTCTATTAGCAGCAGCTAAATAAGCTTCACGCTCATAATAGTAAGTGGCTACTTTTAATTCATAACGTGCCATACGATTTAAAAGCCATACTAAACGACGCTTAGCTTCAGGCGCGTAATCACTTTTCGGAAAGCGTTTTACTAGTGTCGATAAATCGGTAAATGCAACACGTGTACGGTTTGCATCTCTATCAGCTCTATCTACACCAAAGTACTCTTGGAACGCATTTTTATCTGCTTTAATGTTTACTAAACCACGCATGTAATACATGTAATCTAGGTCTTTATGGTTTGGATTTAAGCGAATAAAGCGGTCAATGGTTGCAAGTGCTTGTTCAGTATTACCTGATTGGTAATGTGCATACACTAAGTCCATTTGTACTTGTTTAGAGAATGGGCCAAACGGGTAGCGAGAATCTATCGCACTCAAAAGTTCAATTGCGCGAGCATATAAACCAGAATCTAGTGTTTCTTTTGCATCTTCATATAAAGCGTGTGCAGACTTATTCGGTACACGTTGAATGTCTTCTTGGTCTGGAGCAGACGAACAAGCGCCTAAACTAAGTACAGAAACTGAAAAAACAATGGCAAATGCACGTTTCCCTATTTTATTTATCATTTTATTTGTTACCTTCGATGTCTTCGGCTAGGCCAAGTCGGTAAAACCGAGTAAACTATGCGTATTATATTATGCTTTTATTAAAAGCGATTCTAACCCAGTCGAGCAAAGCTTGCACTGGTAAATTGGGTAAAGTTACTAATGTCAGAGCAAATTTCTCTTCAAGCCGACGTTCCAACCGAATTAGGTGGTAAACGTCTAGACCAAGTATTAGCACAATTGTTCCCTGATTATTCACGTTCTCGTATAAAAACGTGGATATTGGATGATAAAATCACCGTAGACGGTGAAATTTTCAACACTCCACGCGAAAAGCTACTAGGTGGTGAAGTTGTAAGTGTTGAAACAACAATTGAAGCACCACGCGAATACGAAGCACAAGATATCAAATTAAACATTGTTTATGAAGACGATGATATTTTGGTAATTAATAAACCAATGGGCCTAGTGGTTCACCCTGGTGCGGGTAATCCTAATGGAACAGTGCTAAACGCATTACTACATTACTACCCTGAAATAATTAACGTACCACGCGCGGGTATTGTGCATCGTTTAGATAAAGACACGACCGGTTTAATGGTTGTAGCTAAAACGATTCCAGCACAAACGCATTTAGTAACAGCGCTACAAAAGCGTGAAAACTTCACGCGTGAATATGAAGCACTGTGTAATGGTACTATGACCGCAGGTGGTATGGTTGAAAAAGCAATTGGCCGCCATCCGACTCAGCGTACGCATATGGCCGTACATGAACTGGGTAAACCGGCAATTACACATTACCGTGTTGCTGAAAAATTCCGTGCTCATACCCGTTTACGTCTGCGCTTAGAAACAGGTCGTACTCACCAGATTCGTGTGCATATGGCACATTTAAATCACCCGCTAATTGGCGATCAATCTTATGGCGGCCGTCCGCGTCCACCTAAAGGTGCAACACCTGAGTTATTTGAGTTACTTCGTAGCTTTAGACGCCAAGCACTACATGCTGTAAAATTGAGTATTGCGCATCCAATCACGGGTGAAATGATGACATGGCAAGCACCTATCCCAGACGATATGGTTGCTATGACACTCGCATTACGTGAAGATACCAAAGCTAATCCTGATATCGATAGATAATGAACTTATTGTCAGCGACATGGCAAAACCTTCATAAAGTAGGAACATTAAGTACTACTTGTGGAGGTGGTGTTTCAAAAATCCCATTTAAAAGTTTTAATTTGGGATTCCATGTTGGTGATAATCAAAATCATGTATCAAAAAACCGCTCATTATTAACAAATCTCCTACCTAAACCTGCCGTGTGGCTAAATCAAATTCATAGCTCTAATGTTGTTATTGTTGATGAATATTTTGATTTTGATGAGTTACACGATGCTGATGCGCTTTATACTCAGTTATTAAATCAGCCTTTGGCTATAATGACCGCCGATTGCTTACCTATTTTATTAGTCAGTGATGATGAAAAGGAAGTTGCAGCTATACATGGCGGCTGGCGAGGGCTTGAGCAGGGAATTATTAAAAATACTTTGGAATGTTTTAGCTCAAAGTGTGAAAATATAAATGCGTGGCTAGGGCCTGCAATTGGGCCAACTCGATTTGAGGTTGGGGCTGAAGTGTTTGAGTTATTTCAAAAAAGGTCCCCTTTATTTATTCACGCATTTACACCACAAGCTAATGGTAAATATCTTGCTGATATCTATGGTATTGCGCGTACTTTACTTACCCAGCAAGGCGTTAAAAATATTACGGGTGGCGACTACTGCACAGTCTCTCAAAGTGACTTATTTTTTTCTTATCGACGAGATGGACAAACTGGACGTATGGCTAGTTTGATCTGGCGCAAGTAATTCACATCTTTAATCATTATATTTCCCCCTACACCTTGAACAAACACCTAAACATACCCATTAATTAAGCAATTAGATTATTTAATAGGTAACACCATGCGTTTAGATAGATTTACAAGTAAATTTCAATCTGCGCTTTCTGATGCGCAATCGCTAGCCCTTGGTCGCGATCATCAATTTATTGAACCCGTACATTTAATGTATTCATTGCTAAAGCAAAGTGGCTCTAGTGTACGTGCATTATTTGCACAAACGGGTGTCAGCGCTGACGAACTCAACACCAAGCTTTCTCAAGAAATAGAAAAACTATTTAAAGTAGAGGGCGTAGGTGGCGACGTGCAGCTATCAAACAATATGGCTTCACTTATTAACCTATGCGACAAATACGCGCAAAAACGCAAAGATAAATACATTTCAAGTGAGTTATTTGTACTGGCTGCATGCGATGATAAAGGACCGCTTGGCGATATATTTAGGTCGTTAAATATTACCTCTACTAAAATTGAAGCTGCGATCAAAGCGATTCGTGGTGGTCAAAAGATTGACGATCCAAATGCGGAAGAAACACGCCAAGCACTTGAAAAATATACCATCGATTTAACGGAGCGAGCAGAGCAGGGCAAACTTGATCCTGTTATTGGTCGCGATGACGAAATTCGTCGAACGATTCAGGTACTACAACGCCGTACTAAAAATAACCCTGTATTAATCGGTGAACCAGGTGTTGGTAAAACGGCGATTGCGGAGGGGTTAGCACAGCGTATTATTAATGGTGAAGTACCTGAAGGATTAAAAAACAAACGTGTTTTATCGCTTGATTTGGGAGCACTAGTTGCGGGAGCTAAATACCGTGGCGAATTTGAAGAACGTTTAAAATCAGTATTAAACGAATTGGCTAAAGAAGAAGGCCAGGTCATTTTATTTATTGATGAAATACATACTATTGTAGGTGCAGGAAAAAGTGACGGCGCCATGGATGCAGGCAATATGTTAAAGCCAGCATTAGCACGCGGTGAATTACACTGTGTTGGCGCAACCACGCTTGATGAATACCGTAAATATATAGAAAAAGACGCAGCTCTTGAGCGTCGATTCCAAAAGGTACTTATTGAAGAGCCATCTGTTGAAGATACCATTGCAATATTACGTGGCTTAAAAGAGCGATATGAGTTACATCATTCAGTAGAAATTACTGATCCCGCGATTGTTGCTGCGGCGCAGTTATCTCATCGTTACATTAGTGACCGTCAGTTACCCGATAAAGCGATTGATTTAATAGATGAAGCGGGTTCTTCAATTCGATTACAAATTGATTCCAAACCAGAATCGTTAGACAAGCTTGAACGCCGTATCATCCAGCTAAAGTTAGAAGATAATGCGCTAGCGAAAGAAAAAGACGAAGCAAGTCAAAAACGCCGAGCTGAAATGCAAGAGTTGATCACCGACCTTGATGGGCAATATCGTGAGCTAGACGAGATATGGAATGCTGAAAAAGCATCACTTCAAGGCACGCAAGTAATTAAAGCCGAGCTTGAACAAGCAAGATTAGATTTAGATGTAGCGCGAAGAGCAAGTGATTTACAGCGTATGTCAGAGCTGCAATATGGGCGAATTCCAGAACTTGAACGAAAACTTGATTTAGCCTCACAAGCCGAAATGCAAGAAATGACTCTGCTTAAAAACCAAGTAGGTGAGGATGAAATTGCTGAAATACTGTCTCGCTGGACAGGAATTCCTGTTGCAAGAATGCTACAAGGTGAGCGTGAAAAGCTGCTGCAAATGGAAGATAAGTTACACAGTAAAGTAATAGGGCAAGATGAAGCGGTTGTTGCTGTTTCTAACGCAATACGACGCTCACGTGCCGGGCTTGCAGACCCTAATCGCCCTATTGGTTCTTTCTTATTTTTAGGCCCAACAGGTGTGGGTAAAACAGAGCTGACAAAAGCACTGGCTGGTTTTATGTTTGATACCGAAGATGCCATGGTGCGTATCGACATGTCTGAGTTTATGGAAAAACATTCAGTTGCACGTCTAGTAGGGGCTCCTCCAGGTTACGTGGGTTACGAAGAGGGCGGTTATTTAACCGAGGCAGTACGTCGTAAACCTTACTCTGTTATATTGCTTGATGAAGTAGAAAAAGCACATCCGGATGTGTTTAATATTTTACTGCAAGTATTAGATGACGGCCGATTAACTGATGGGCAGGGTAGAACTGTTGATTTTAAAAATACCGTTATTATCATGACCTCAAATTTAGGCTCAGATATTATCCAAGAGCAAGCGGGTAATAATGACTATACGACCCTTAAAGCTAAAGTAATGGAAGTATTAATTAATGAGTTTAGGCCTGAATTTATTAACCGTATCGACGAGACTGTCGTGTTCCACCCATTAGCTAACGAGCATATAAAAGAAATAGCTGATATTCAGTTAATGAAATTACGTGAGCGCTTAACAGAAATGGGGTATTTGCTTGAAATAAGTGATGCTGCTCTTGAGCGAATTGCAGAAAGTGGGTTTGATCCTGTGTACGGTGCACGTCCGCTTAAGCGTGCTATTCAACAAACGATTGAAAACCCGCTGGCACAAAAGTTACTCAATGGAGACTACTTACCAGGTTGCGTGATTGTTATTGATGCAAATGACGACGCTCTGGTATTTTCTAAGCGTTAATTGTAAATAATTAAACTCAAAAGCCGCTAAAATAGCTGTCTCTTGATCACAAGTCTGACTCAAGAGATTTTGCTAAATCGTAGCCTTCCAGGATGGCTTGTAACTTAAGCCATCCTTGCCATAACACTTTCACAGATGCACGCCCTGTGCGCTTGGTATCTTTCCAGCCTCCTAACTTTGCCAGTTCCTGATACGCCCATGACATATTTGGAGCAGTTTCAGGCAATGGTGTTTTTATTCTCTTTAACCACAATAACTTCCATGCTTTGGGAGATAACAGTTGTTCACAACTTGGAGAATCAGGCTGCTCATTGGTGAACTTTAGTTGCAATATTCGCGTCGCAATAAAGCCATTAATCGTCACCAATCTTTCCATGTTATCTTGGCTTTGAAGGCGTAAACTTTCGATATCCGTACCATCACTTTTCCAGACTTTATGGTATTCCTCTACAAGCCAACGGTGCTCATAGTAGGTGATGATAGCTAAAGCGTCTTCTTTGCTGGTGACTGGTTCACTGGTTAATAGGTGCCAGCTTAAGCCGTTCTCAGCGTTTCCTCGCTCTGCACAGCCGACATAGTAAACTGGGAGGGAGTGTCCTTTCTTATTGTAAGGCGCTTTGAGTGTCACTGGCGCATAGGTGATATCCAGTGTTGCGCTTCGGGCTTTTCTTCCTCCTTTTTGTGCAATGTGGATGTGTTTGGTGCCTGCACTCATCAGCTCGCTTGCAAACGCATAGAGCTTATCCTCACCTTCTTCAATATGACGACTTTGCATCGAGCGTACGACGAATCGTTGCTGCTCGCTCAGTTTATACTGCAAGTATTCGTAGATGTCCGCTTCGCGGTCACACACCGATATCACGTTCGCCATTTGTCCTTGCAGCCGCTCTGCCATCGCTCGTGACGCTGACTCCCACTTGTAACTTTCTTTTTCTTCGTAAGAAGTCGTCGCGTGTTTTTCTCTTTTTCCAATCGTGTTGATATCACGACTCCAGCGAGACTGTTCAATTAATCCCACAACTTGCTTTGTGTCTGGCGCAAACAGTAATACGCTATGAGCTAACAAGCCTCGTTGTTTTGCTCCTCGTCCGACATGACCCAAATCATCTCGAATGGAGGAATGTTTATAAATTAGTGTGGTCGTGTCTTCTAATGCGAGTAATAAGTTATGACTTTTTGCTTGTTCAACCGTGGCTTTAAAGCCTGACTCTGCTATAGCCGTTGCGTCAATATTCTCGTTGCGAATAAAGCGGTAGGCACCTTCCATATCGGCGGGGGATTGAGTGATGTTCACAAGTGGTTTTCCTGGTTCATTTGCAAGCGTTGATGCTAACTTTACCAGACGCGCTGTTCTTCTTGGATCACCTAAGTCCGATTTACCGAATTGTTGTTTTGCCCAATGAGTATGTTCGTTAATCATAATGTGCCCTCAAACAAGATTTGAAGATCTGATCATGACATTGAGATTTAGTTCAAAAAAATCCCCGCTAATTTCTTAGCAGGGATTTGTGTATAAGAGACAGCTAATTAGCGCCTTTTTGCATTGTGGCTAAATACAATAGCGGCTTTTTTATGTTTGTTAAACTTTAAAAGTTAGTAATAAATCGTTCACCCTACGTGAATCTTCAACAAGTTCAGCTGCTCCTTTTGCCACATTAAAGCTTAAGCTTAAGTTGTTATCTCCAAAGTCTTTAATTTGCGAAACATTATTACTAATATCATTACTAACCATTTGTTGCTCTTCTGCAGCAGATGATATTTGTATTGCTAAATGAGATATTTCACTGATTTGGATAAAAATCCCCTCTAATTCAACTTGAGTTTTATCGGTTGTCAGCACACAATTATCGGCTTGTGCTTTAGTGCTTTGCATTACTTTAGACCAGCTAAATAAAGTATCTTGTATTTCTTTAATAGAACTGTGGATTTGTGTTGTAGCATTTTGAGTACGTGACGAAAGGGTCCTTACCTCATCGGCTACTACTGCAAAGCCTCGACCATGCTCTCCCGCTCTAGCTGCTTCAATCGCTGCATTAAGGGCAAGTAAGTTAGTTTGATCGGCAATTCCTTCTATTTCACTCATTACTTTACCAATCTTATCTGCTTCAGAGGCTAAGCTGGTGGCTGTGGTTGCAGCCTTTTCTACTTGAAAAGCTAAATCAGATACCATTTTACTATTATCTGCAATATGGTCTTTTATTTCAGAGCAACTTTGATGGGTGTTATTCACTTTATCAGCTGTTTGAGCGGTATTTACTGATATTTCACCAATGGTAGAACTCATTTGAGTCATCGCTAATGCAATTTGTTCTAAACGCTCACCTTGCGAAGCAATACCTTTTTCAGTAAGCGTAGATTGTTTATCTAGATCAGTCGCGATGCCATTAAAGCTTAATGTAGAGTCTTTCATACGGCCAAGAACCGTGCGCAATTTTGCGCTTAGCATTTGCTCTCTATAATCACTTACGCTATGCGGTGTGTGGCCGCTGTAAATATAGCGAGAGATTGAATCGGCTTTTGCTTTTTGTTCGCGTAATATTTTAGGGGTAACAATCAGTTCGTCATAATTTAGTCCAATAACCAAAACGCAAATAAGTAGGCTAATTGCAGCTATAGTGATTGAGCCCGTAACAGCAATAAAAATCAGCCAAAGTAATAGGCATACAAAAGTAATACTTTGTCTTATCCCAGTGTGCTCCCGCAGATTAAATGATGACTTGTTGGTATTTATTTTGTCGTAAAGGTTTTGTGCGCGTTGTTTAAGCTGTGAGCTCGCTTTGGTTCTTACTGATTGATAACCAACAAGTCGGCTATGCTCAAAAATAGGGGTTACAAAGGCATCTACCCAATAATAACGGCCATCTTTACAGCGGTTTTTAACCATGCCGCGCCACGAGTGCTCTTGTTTTAATGTTGCCCACATTTCTTTAAAGGCCGCTTTTGGCATATCAGGGTGACGAACAATATTATGATGCTGACCGATAAGCTCTTGTGCGCTATAACCTGCTACAGAGCAAAACTCTTGATTGACGTATGTTATTACACCCTTGAGGTCGGTAGTAGAAACAAGCTCTTGTGACTCATCAAAGTATACTTCTTCATTTTTTAAGCTTTTATCATTGTGCATTATGTTTATTATCATCCTTTATTGTTGCTGTCATTATATTGGTTACACACTACAAAGCAAAAAATAGCGTCTTTCCTTTTATGCTCATAAGGCAAATAATTGTTTTTATTGATCTAGATCAAATTTAAATATCGAGTAGCTAAATTGAACTCATTTTAAATAAGTTCCGGTCTATTATTTTAGGCTTATATTTTGCGTATTTAATTTATACTTAAATACGCATTTAAAGCATTTGTATAATGCCCAGAGCAATGGCAATATTACGACTTAATATAATGATGTTGGTCATATTGAGCGCATGTATAGAGTGGGTAAATAATTATTAACTTAGAAAAATTATATTGTTCTAGCAATTTATACCAGTTGCATTAAATAAGTGATCAATTATAGCGCTAAGAAAATAGCACAATAACAAGGCGAAAATTATGACATATAGTTGTTCTATATGAATAATTTTTAACGCAGTGAGTGCGCTATTTAATGCGATAGAATGATCATATTTTCAATAAAATTGGTATTAATCTTGAGTCTAAGTAATTAGCCCCCATAACCTTATGATTAAGCCACGTGGCCCGAGGAAAGATTTTTTGACAACACATGATTTAGCTAACGCACTTGAAGCGTTATCAGTAAATGAGCACCAACATGCAGTTAAAGGCATTAAACGTGGCATAGAGCGAGAGTCGCTAAGAATACAAGATAATGGTGCAATATCACCTCAAGGTCACCCAAAAGGTGTGGGCAGTGCGTTAACTAACGGCCATATCACAACTGATTTTTCTGAGTCTTTACTTGAATTTATTACTCCAGTTAGTGAATCGTCAACGCAAACGCTTAAGCAATTAAAAGACCTTCAAAAGTTCACTCTAGAAAAAATGGGCGATGAACTACTTTGGCCCATTAGCATGCCGTGTTTTATTGAGCACCAAGACGATATAGTGTTAGCTCAATTTGGTAGTTCAAATACTGGTCAAATGAAAACACTATACCGTGAAGGATTAAAAAATCGCTACGGTAGTATGATGCAAGCAATTGCAGGTGTTCACTTTAATATTTCATTCCCAGATACGCTTTGGCAGTCACTTCATTCTTTACAAAAAAGCAATGCAAGCCTTCAAGATTTTATTTCAGAAGGCTACTTATCGCTTATTCGTAACTTTAAACGCGAACTATGGCTAATAAGTTACATGTTTGGCGCATCGCCAGCATTGTGTAACTCATTTTTGCAAGGTCGAAAAACTGACTTACCATTTAAAAAACTAGGTAAAGGCACGCTTTACTTAGAAGTTGGTACAGCTCTGCGTTTAGGTAATTTAGGTTATACAAATAGCGCTCAGTCGTCACTACGCGTAATGTATAACTCGTTAGATGAATATGTAGCGGGCCTTAAAAAAGCAATCAACACACCATCAGAAATTTATGGTGATCTTGATGACTACAAGAGTGAAAACCCTAAGCAGTTAAATAAAAATATTCTGCAGATTGAAAACGAATTTTACTCGCCAATTCGTCCTAAGCGCAATGCGAAAAGTGGCGAAACGCCAACGGATGCATTGCTTCGAGCAGGCATTGAATACGTAGAAATTCGCGCATTAGACGTTAACCCGTTTAGCGAAGTTGGTATTGATATTGAGCAAATTCACTTTTTAGATGTGTTTTTAACGTATTGTTTATTAAAAGATTCAGCTCCAATGGATTGGAAAGAACAAGCACGTAGTACTGAAAATCTCGACACAGTAGTAAACCAAGGTCGAGAAGAAGGGCTAATGCTTAACTTTAATAACACACAGCGTAGCCTTCAGTCGTGGGGCGATGAAATATTTACCCAGCTTACAGATGTCGCTAAATGGATGGATAATGCTTATGGTGTTAACTATTACTCAGATACTATAAAGCGCATGGCAACGTGGATACATAATCCAGAGCTTACTTACTCTGGACGTTACGTGTCACAATTAAAAGAGTCTGGTTTAGACAACGGTCACTTTGCACTAGCATTGGCTAGTAAATATAAGCAAAGTCACGCAGATACTGACTACAGCGAGTTTTTAAAGCCTTGGCTGGAACAACAAGTTGTAGAGTCTAACGAAGCACAAGCTGCAATTGAGCAAGCAGATACCCAGTCATTTACCGCGTTTTTAGATGCGTATTTTGACGGTAAATAACCTTGGTATTTAGCAAAATTTAAGCAAAAAAAACGCAGCCTAAGTTGGCTGCGTAAATATATTCAGGGATGAATTAATGCTGTACTGCTGCATTCATTGAGTCAGACCCACACTTTATAAAAAAGTTCTGTGAGATCTTAGAAAAATGAAAAAAAATGCAATTATCCTATCTCTCGCCATTACTTTAGCCGGTTGTGCTACAGCACCTCCAAAGCAACCTAACGATTTATGTAAAATCTTTGAAGAAAAGCCAGATTGGTATTTCGACGCAAAAGATGCACAAGAAAAATGGGGTTCTCCCAAGCATGTACTCATGAGTATGATGTACCAAGAAAGCTCATTTAAGCATGATGCCGCTCCGCCTATGGAGTACTTCTTATGGATAATTCCTACTGGTCGCGCAAGTGATGCCTATGGTTACTCGCAAGCTAAAACACCAACATGGTCTGATTATATTCGTGAAACAGGCAACAACGGTGCTGATAGAGATGACTTTGACGATGCAATCGACTTTATGGCGTGGTTTGTTTATAAAACGCATAAAGTAAATAAAATCTCTAAATGGGATGCTTACGCACAATACCTTAATTATCATGAAGGTTGGGGTGGGTATAAGCGTGGCACGTACAAAAAGAAAAAGTGGCTAATGGGTGTTGCGAACAAAGTTAAGCACAGAGCTAGCCGTTATGGTGCGCAATTAAAACACTGCGAAGAAGAGCTTGATAAAGGTTGGTTTGAACGTCTTATATTTGGCTAGATAGTTATTAATGGATATAAAAAAGGAGCCAATTGGCTAATGCCGATCAGTTAAGAAAATGACCGGTTGACCGATCCAAACGATCATGCAAAATCCGTAGTTAGGAAACTAACTACGGATTTTTTTGTGAATATAGAACAAGCACTGCAAGCAACACTTGAAGAAAGCAGCCGATACCATACCTTTGAAAAATTATCAGAAATTCTTGACCCTGAAATCATTGAACAAGGCTTTCAACAAGCTGGGATTGCAACCGTTCGTAAGCGAAGGTTACCGCTTGAGGCCGTTTTGTGGTCAGTTATTGGCATGGCATTGTTTCGAAAAGAATCGGTTTGGAATATCGCTAATAAGCTAGATATCATGTTACCAGGCAAGAACCAACTCGTTGCTCCAAGTGCGATGGTACAGGCGAGACAAAGGTTAGGTGATGATTCCGTTAAACACGTTTTCAATAAATCTGCTCAATCAATGTATAAGCAACAGTCATTCGAAACATGGAATGGTTTGAACCTATTAGCTGTTGACGGTGTTGTGTGGCGAACAGCCGACACGCCTGATAATCGTAAAGCTTTCTCTTCTGGTAGCAACCAATACGGTGATACAGCCTTTCCTCAAATACGCATGGTCTGTCATATGGAATTGACCAGCCATCAACTGCTCAGTAGCGAGTTTGATAACTATAAAACCAACGAGATGAAATTAGCTGAGCGTTTAATTGAACGTACACCAGATAATTCACTGACTATGTTTGATAAAGGATATTATTCTTTAGGCCTGTTAAATCGTTGGCACCAAACTGGGAAGATGAGGCACTGGCTGATACCTGCAAGGCCCGACTTACAGTATGAAATCATCTCCAGCGCGGGTAAAAATGACCATATCATTGAATTGAAAACAACAAAGCATGCACAAAAAAACTTTCCCGATGTTCCTGAAACGATTAAAGCGAGATTAATCAGTAAAACAATAAAGGGCAAAAGCTACCGTATACTAACCTCGATGACGGATAGATTGCGTTATCCAGGTAATGAAATTGTTGAATTATATTGTCATCGTTGGGAGATAGAACTTGGGTTTAGAGAAATCAAACAAACCATGCTTGATAGCGCATACCATTTGAGAAGTAAACGTCCAGACATGGTGCGTCAGGAGCTATGGGGCGTGTTACTCGCCTATAATTTAATACGAAGAATAATGACGATGGCGGCGACAGTTACAGGGATATGGCCTAACCAGCTTAGTTTCTCTAGCAGTTCGATGGCTGTCATTCAGTATTTCTCGTCAGTATCTATAATGAGTCCAGGGAATATTCCAATACACTGGCAGCACTTACTCAATACACTGGTCTTATTTAAGCTTCCAGCTAGACGAGAGGATAGAAGATATCCCCGATGGGTTAAGCCAAAACCATCTAAGTATCCCCATAAAAAGAAAAATGCCAGTCAGCTTAACTGACTGGCATTAAGCCAATTGGCGCCTTTTTTATTTAGCGAGAACGCTTATTCGGCAGTATCTTCACTTGTTTTATCATATTTTCTTTTACTTCGAGTACTTCAATAGGATATCCCGCGATACGCAGACTAATATTTGCATCAGGAATATTCTCCAGGTATTCAACAATTAAACCACTCAAAGTTTTAGGTCCATCGAGCGGGAAATCCCAACCCATTTCTTTATTTAAATCGCGTACGTTAGCGCCGCCATCCACAATACATGAGCCATCAGTTTGTGTTTCTACTTCTTCGCTCGGCGTACGAGTTTGCGTAGTTGTAAAATCGCCAACAACTTCTTCTAAAATATCTTCTAGGGTCACTAGGCCTTGGATGTCGCCATACTCATCTACCACTAAGCCTATGCGTTCTTTAGATTGCTGAAACTTTAATAGCTGAGTATTTAGTGATGTTCCTTCAGGGATAAAGTAAATTTCACGTACAGCTCGTAGCAAAGATGGTTTATCAAATTGCTCTTTTGTAAGTAGACGAAGCGCATCACGTGAGTGAATAAAACCTACTGCATCATCTATATTATCGCGATACAACAACACACGAGTATGTTGTGCATGGGTAAGCTGGCGACTAATTAGCTTCCAATCGTCATTAATATCAATGGCCACAATTTCGTTTCGTGGGATCATAATATCTTCAACGGTTACTTGTTCTAAATCTAAAATTGAAGTCAGCATACTTTGATGACGAGCAGGAATAAGTGCGCCTGACTCATTGAGTACTGTTTTTAATTCTTCTTTACTCATGCTGTGTTCGTCGATTTGTGCGGCACTAATACCAAATAATCGCAATATTCCGTTGGTCATCCAGTTAATAACAACCACAAAAGGGAACATTATTTTAAGTAGCCCTTTTAAAATAATAGAGCTTGGAAAGGCAACTTTTTCAGGATAAAGAGCAGCAAGGGTTTTAGGGGTTACTTCAGCAAATATAAGCACGACTAAAGTTAACACACCTGTAGCTATTGCAATACCGAGGTCACCGTAAAGGCGAATACCTATAATGGTTGCAACTTGGGCTGCTGCAATATTAACAAGGTTATTACCGATTAAGATTAAACCGATGAGCCTATCTGGACGGCTAAGTAATTTACTGACTCGTTTAGCTGCACGATGATCCTCTTTAGCAAGGTGTCGCAGGCGTATACGATTGATTGACATAATTCCGGTTTCTGAACCAGAAAAATAAGCAGAAAAAAGCACCAAAAAACCTAAAATGATAAATAGGGTACTTGTCGATATGTCGTCCAACGATGGATCCTTTTCTTATAAATCAATGCGTATTAAGCTAGAGTGAGCAAGCAGAGTCAAGTTAAAACTTATTTAGTATCACTTCTTGTATGAAACGGCTGCCAAAATAAGCGAGTGTGAGGACAAATGCAGCGACCATGATTGTAATAACCACCGGTTTACCGCGCCAACCCTTTTTCATATGACCAATAGCAACAACGGCAAAAATAGCCCACGCAACTAACGATAATATTGTTTTATGAATGAACTCTTTAGCGAACATTCCATCAAGAAATACAAACCCTGAAAGTAATGCAAATGTGAGTAATATAGTGCCTAAATTAAGAAGTTGGTAAAGCTGGCGCTCCACAACCATTAAAGGCGGAAGATGGCTATGCACAATTGCTAAATCTTTACGTTTTAAACGTTTATCAATAAAGTAAAACTGTACACCATATAAAGTAGCGATAATTAAAATACAGTAGGCTAACAAAGATAAAGAGATGTGCGTTACTAAACCCACCTCAATATTAATACTTTGCAATAAAATATGATGAGGAATAAATAAACTGGCAATGGTTAGTAAGGCACCAAAACCATAAACAACGGGCAACAATAAAGTTGCAGGGAATTTTAGCGAGACAGTCGTCACCGAGACCACAATCACCCAGCACGTCAAAAGAGCGACGTTTACGATACTTAAATCTTGACCGTCGGCTCTAAAAACAGAGTTAACTAACAGCAGCATGTGCGCCACTATAGCAACCGTGCTTAAAATAACGGTTACTTTTTGGCTTGGGCCTTGTTGATGAAACAGGCGTGAAAGCACGTGAGACGTTGCTAACACATAAAATAAACTGGCAATAATAGTTAAACTAATAATCAGCATTGTGCTTGGGCCACTTAATTTGAGACAAAATAATCCTTGTTGTTATATAGCCATTGTATTTTATAGCAAAGCAAATGCATAGACCTTAAAAAAAGAAACTCATCAAGGTGCACTTGAACACTATATTGTAAGGCGCCATATACGGTATACTACTTTTAATTGAAACTTAATAAGTCAATCTAGGTTAATTGAAAAATCAAATTAATCGTAAAATTTAAATGGATTGATATAAACGTCTTATCGGAACCGTTACATGTTTGAGAACCTCCAAGAACGATTAGGTAAAACCTTAAAAAATATCAGTGGCCGTGGCCGTCTGACGGAAGACAACATAAAAGACACACTTCGCGAAGTGCGTATGGCATTTTTAGAAGCCGATGTGGCATTGCCTGTTGTTCGCGACTTTGTAAAACAAGTTAAAGAACGTGCAGTTGGGGTTGAAGTTACAAAAAGCTTAAGCCCAGGCCAAGTATTTATAAAAATAGTGCGTGAAGAACTAGAAAAAGCAATGGGCGAGGCTAATGAAGAGCTAAGTCTAAATGCGCAACCGCCAGCCGTTGTAATGGTAGCGGGTCTACAAGGTGCGGGTAAAACCACCAGTGTAGCTAAGCTTGCTAAGTTTTTAAAAGAGCGAAAAAAGAAATCAGTACTTGTAGTAAGTGCCGATGTTTATCGCCCTGCGGCGATTAAACAGCTAGAAACGCTTGCAGCAGAAGTTGATGTTGATTTCTTCCCAAGTGATATTTCGCAAAAGCCTGTTGATATTGCAACCGCTGCAATTTCTCATGCTAAAAAGAAATTTATAGATGTAGTACTTGTTGATACTGCAGGTCGTCTACATGTTGATAGCAACATGATGGATGAAATTAAAGATCTTCACAAAGCAATCAATCCAATTGAAACCTTGTTCGTTGTTGATGCAATGACAGGTCAAGATGCGGCGAATACAGCTAAAGCATTCGACGAAGCATTACCACTTACCGGTGTTATATTAACAAAAACCGATGGTGATGCGCGTGGTGGTGCTGCTTTATCTATTCGTCACATCACTGGCAAGCCTATTAAGTTTATGGGTGTGGGTGAGCGCACTGACGCACTTGAACCTTTCCACCCAGACCGTATAGCGTCGCGTATTTTAGGTATGGGTGACGTACTTTCATTAATCGAAGAAGTCGAGATGAAAGTAGATAAAGAGCAAGCTGCTAGAGTTGCTGAAAAAGTATTTAAAGGCGCAGGTTTTACTCTTGATGATTTTGCTGACCAATTAAAGCAAATGAAAAGCATGGGTGGCATGATGTCAATGCTTGATAAGCTCCCTGGTATGTCTAACTTACCAGATGCTGTTAAAGGTCAAATGGGTGATAAAACATTTATCCAAATGGAAGCTATTATTAGCTCTATGACTAAAAAAGAGCGTGCACGCCCAGAAATCATTAAAGGTTCGCGTAAAAAACGCATAGCAGCTGGCTCTGGTACACAAGTACAAGAGATTAATAAGTTGCTTAAGCAGTTTACGCAAATGCAAAAAATGATGAAAAAAATGAAAGGTAAAGGCGGCATGACTAAAATGATGCGCGGTATGAAAGGCATGTTACCACCTGGAATGATGGGCGGCGGCGGTCCTAAATTTTAAAAAGTACCATTAAGTTACTTTTTAAAATAATAGCGAATCATATTTAAAGGAGCAAATAGCTCCTTTTTTGTTGAATAAATTATGCATGTAATACACCTTTAACTCTTATTTGTCGTTGAGATCACGGTTTAACCTACTAAACTGCCTTTTTGGTTCACTTCTTACTTGCGTTATTGCCAAAAACTCGTACAATTCCCCAGCTCCCCATTCTGGGGAGTAAATCTTATTAATGAAAACAGTCAATCTTTATAGAGGACGGTATGGTAACTATTCGTTTGCAACGTGGTGGCGCTAAAAAACGCCCTTTCTATCAAATTGTGGTTGCGGATAGCCGTTTCTCGCGTGACGGTCGCTTCATCGAGAAAGTAGGCTTTTTTAACCCAATTGCTTCAGGTCAAGAAGAAAAAATTCGTTTAGATTTACCACGTGTTGAACACTGGGTAGGTCAGGGCGCATCTCTTTCAGATCGCGTAGCTAAGTTAGTAAAAGACGCTCGTAAAGCGGCTTAATAGGCGTAAGTGTAACCATGAGTCAAGAGAACACCTCATCAATAATTGTCGTAGGAAAGCTCGGTGCCCCATATGGTATAAAGGGCTGGCTTAAGGTACATTCATTTACTGATGATCCCGTAGGGATCTTCGATTTCAGCCCGTGGTTGATAGGGCAGCAAGGTAAATGGCAGTCCTTAGAAGTGGTCGACTGGCGTCGCCACAACAAAGGCTTTATCGCTAAATTTGCGCAGGTAAACGACCGAGACGAAGCAATGGCTTATACCCATGCAGAAATCTCAATGGATGCAGCGCATTTACCAGAACTCCCGCAAGGTGAGTTCTATTGGCGAGATCTCATTGGCATGTCTGTTGTAACCGATAAAGGTTATAGCTTAGGCATTGTTGATGACCTGATGGAGACAGGATCAAATGACGTACTGGTTGTTAAAGCAAACAGTAAAGACGCATTTGGTCAAGCTGAACGTTTGATTCCTTTTTTAACTGATTCAGTTATTAAAGAAGTTAAATACGACGCAAGAGAAATTACCGTAGACTGGGATCCTGGTTTTTAATGACGCAAACTAGTTCATTATGGGTAGGGGTGATAAGCCTTTTTCCAGACATGTTTGACGCTATTACAGACCAAGGTGTTACCGGTCGCGCAGTAAAAAATGGCTTAATTGATTTTAACTGCTGGAATCCGCGAGACTACGCTTTAGATAAGCATAGAACCGTAGATGACCGTCCTTACGGGGGCGGACCTGGTATGTTAATGATGGTTGAGCCATTAAAAAAAGCGATTGCCGAAGCTAAAAAAGCAGCTGGTGATGGTGCTAAAGTAATTTATATGTCCCCGCAAGGGCGCAAACTTGATCAGCAAGGTGCTAGCGAACTCGCTAACTCTAAAAAACTGATTTTGATTGCCGGTCGCTATGAAGGTATAGATGAGAGAATAATAGAATCATATGTTGACGAAGAATGGTCAATTGGTGATTTTATTTTGAGTGGTGGTGAACTACCTGCCATGACATTAATTGACGCAGTAGCGCGATTAGTGCCAGGTGTGTTAGGTCATAACCAGTCAGCGGAACAAGATTCATTTTCGGATGGCTTGTTAGATTGTCCACACTATACACGACCAGAAACATTGGACGACAAACAGGTTCCTGCTGTATTACTCAGTGGTAACCACCAAGAGATAGCAAAATGGCGGCTTATGCAGTCATTAGGCAGAACTTGGTTACGACGTCCTGACTTGTTGCATAACCTAGCTCTGACTGAGGAGCAAGCGGTATTACTCGCGAAATTTCAGCAAGAGTACCAAAAAGCTTGTGGCTAGAAGACAGTTACACCTAGGAAAGTGAGAAACATAATGGCAAAAGTAAACCAAAATATTATTAAAGCGCTTGAAGATGAGCAGCTTAAAACAGACGTACCTGCATTTGGCCCTGGTGATACAGTGGTTGTACAGGTAAAAGTAAAAGAAGGTGCTAAAGAGCGTCTACAGGCCTTTGAAGGTGTTGTAATCGCTAAGCGTAATCGTGGTCTTCACTCAGCATTCACAGTTCGTAAAATCTCGAACGGTGAAGGCGTTGAGCGTGTATTCCAAACGCACAGCCCTCTTATTGATAGCGTAACAGTTAAGCGTCGCGGTGCAGTTCGCCGTGCTAAGCTTTACTATCTACGTGAGCGTTCTGGTAAATCTGCACGTATTAGAGAAAAACTTAACTAATACGCGCTGTTTATCAACGCAAAAAAACGGGTTGCATCCTTCGGGTTGCAACCCGTTTTGGTTTTAGAATATTATTTTCTCAATTCTCAATTCTCAATTCTCAATTCTCAATTCTCAATTCCTCATTAGTAAAATTTCCGCTTTAGCCTTTTCTCAGTTAGCTGATCCTGTTAGTATTTATCGTATTGATTAGTTTACTTTTATGTAAATTTATATTTACGTTATTTGGTTTTTTAAGGTGGGACGAACGTGGCTGACATAAGTGATTTAGCACAGCTAAGAGAAGGTATAGATGAATGCGATGCACAACTTGTTGCCTTACTTGCTAAACGTAATGGTATTACGCAAAAAATTGGTGAGATAAAACAACAAACAGGCGCACCTTTACATGCACCTGCCCGTGAAGCAGAGCTATTAGCGGCAAGACGACAAGAAGCAATAAATCAAAATGTAAGCCCAGATCTCGTTGAAGATATACTTAGACGCATGATGCGAGAAGCCTATCAAAACCAACAAGCAAAACTTGCATGCGCAGCGCCAGAGCTTTCGCCAATTGTAATTGTGGGTGGTCAAGGCGCCATGGGCCAGTTATTTGCACAGCAGTTTATTCGCTCAGGTTACGAAGTTAAAATTTTAGATAAAGATCAGCAAAACGATGCTAAAAGTATTTTAAAAGGTGCCAAGCTGGTAATGATTAGCGTACCTATTAATGCATTGGACGCTGTCGTTGCTAAGTTACCTAAACTAGATGAAGACTGTTTACTAGTTGATATTACATCGGTAAAGCAATCGCCTATTAAAGCACTAAAAGCTGCGCACAGTGGCCCTGTGGTTGGTTTACATCCTATGTTTGGGCCTGATATATCACACTGGGTAAAACAAACAGTTGTTGTATGTGAAGGGCGAGAACACCAAGCGGCAAAAGGTTTGTTACAGCAGTTACAAGTATGGGGTTGTCAGCTTGTTGAGCTTGATGCTAAAAAGCATGATGAAGCAATGCAAATTATTCAGGTAATGCGCCATTTAACGACATTTGTGTACGGACAATTTTTAGCAAAACAAAGTCATACACTAGAAGAATTACGTAGCTGCTCGTCACCTATATATCAATTAGAACTGATGATGGTAGGGCGTTTATTTGCGCAGTCGCCTGAGCTTTACTCAGATATTATGCTAGCACAATTCGATGATGTAGAAACCTTACTTGCACAGTACCAAGATACCTTTGCAAGTACATTAGCAAAATTAAAAGCGGGAGATAAAGCAGCGCTTATTGATTCTTTTGCTGAGGCTAAAGTTTACTTTTCTGACTCGACAGAACACTTTTTAACGCAAAGCAGAAGCTTATTAAATAAAGCGAATGATTCAAAAGTTTTAGATTAATATTTGTTATACCGTTTGCTTAAGTATGGGGATTTAATTCGTTAAATTGCTAAAATATTTATGCAGACTGGTACTAGTTAACGAAAAAGGGCCGATATCGGCCCTTTTTGATTTGTAAAATTGCTTATTAAGTATTAACGCTTACTGCCTGTAGTGACTCGCTTTGGTAGCATCCTAAAATACGTACATATTGGGTGTGCTCTTTAAGTTCTTCTAGCGCTTCTTTTACTTGGCTTTCAGCTAAGTTTGCTTCTAGGTCAACATAAAAAACTTCTTCCCACGGATTGCCCGGAGTAGGGCGAGATTCAAGTTTTACTAAATTAATCTTGTGCTGCTTAAAAATCATTAACGCATCGGCTAGTGAGCCCGCTTGTTGTTTTGTCGACATGATCAAACTAGTTTTAGTTGGAATTTGGTTAGACACTTGTAGAGGCTTACGTGCAACAACAATAAAGCGGCTATGGTTTTCGCTTTGATTAGCTAGGTTTGATTTAATAACCTCAAGCCCTACGTTTTTCCCCGCTTGTGCAGAGCCAATTGCAGCACTGTATGGTGTGTTCAGAGCTGATTGTAGCGCGCTTGATGTTGAGTCACATGTTTCGTGTTGTAAATCACCTAAGCCCTGTAAAAAGCGGCTGCACTGCGCAAATGGTTGTGGGTGTGCAAATATTTTTGTTAGTTGACTAAGTTCAGTATCAGGGCTGGCGAGTAAGCAATGCTCTACACTGTGAGTTACTTCTCCAACAATAGACACTTGCGCGTGCTGTAATAAGTCAAACACCTCGTTAATACTGCCAGAGCTTGTGTTTTCAATGGGTAATAAACCAAAATCAGCTTGTCCGTTTTCTACTTTACCTGTTATTTCGTCAAACGATGTACAGCCAATTTCAACTAATTTCCCCGGGCGGCGGCTAAAATATTTATGGCATGCTAGTTGGCTATAAGAACCCTGACCACCTAAGTAAGTTACACGGTGTGTTTCACTAAGGGCATCTGGATTCAGGTTTTTTTGTAGCATTGCTTGTTGGTGTAAAACTGAGTCTTCCAAAATAGTTTGAAAAACATTATTCACGTAGTAAGCATCCAAACCTAGTGATTTACCATAACCAATCAGTTTCTCTAAAAGTGCGAGTTCACGTGCTTCATCGCGAATTGGCTTGTTGTTAGCAATTTTATACTCAACCACACCGTGGCTAATACGACGACGTTTAGCTAATAACACGAGTAAATCGGAGTCTATTTCATTTATATCGTGTCTTAGTGCATTTAATACATCATTTGTCATTTTGGTATCCTCATTCCAAAAGTAGGCTGTTATTACACAGCAAAAACAAAAAAGCCTCCCGGTTGGGAGGCTTTACTATTCGATTGATTTTATCTCACAAACAGGGAAGCCTCTTCTATATAAAGAAGCTAAAAAACGAAAAAAAAGTGCGAGAGATAAATATGTTCATGCAGTTAATGTATGGAGAGTTGCTACCAATGTCAATAAAGATCTAAATAAGCTTAGAGTACTATTTATTTCCCTATATTAGTTTTTATAGAAAGTTTACAAATAATTTATAAATATGAATGCGGATCTGGTATATTTCGTTAACTGGTTCAAATAATAACAATTATTAATAATTAAGGTTGACCCGTGGTTTACAGACGCCCTCCATCGCGTTTTGGATTGAATTCTTTAAGTGTAAAACTATCGCTACTCATATCCGCTATTTGCTTAATAGCTGGGGTGTGTGCGGCTGCCTTAATGCTTAAATCTGAAGAGAAACAACTCGTTTTTGAAGAACACGAAGTTTTAAAAAGCTCGACAGACTTATTAGTGAAGCAATTTAATGAGCGCATTAAAACAAAAGTAAATATTGCTCAACAAGCTAATAACGTAGTAACACAACAACTTTTTCAACCCAATTCACCAATTAATTTAAGCAATAAATCACAGTTACAATTTAATAGTGACGGTACGATTCGCAGTGCCTCGGCTGATGGTTTATCAGCAGCATTTTTACCACAGCAAAATTACTCTCCTTTTTATAAACGCCTATTTAATGATTCTGAGATGCTGTGGCGTATAATTTCTCCTACACTGGTACACGACTTTTTTAACTTTTATCTAATAACAGATGATGATTTTATTCGTGTTTCTCCCCCTAATTGGGCATTAAACGCACCTGCCGACTTTAGAGCAACGAATGGCTCAACTTATAAATCGATTAAAAGCACGCTTGAAACAGTAAGAGAGCCTGCATGGTCAAAAGTCTATTACGATACAGTATGGCGCAAATGGGTTATTAGCTTACTAGTGCCAGTTTATGTCGATAATGAGTTTTTAGGTGTGACAGGGAGCGATATTTCCCTCAACAAACTTATTTCATTTTTACCTGTCGGTGATAAAGAAAAACACCTACTTGTGTTTGATAGTAAAGGGCAATTGTTAGCACACCCAGATTTAAATCCGACCTTACTAGCCGACTATGGTAGTGATAATAAAGCACTCGCTACTAACGAATTTGTAAACCCAGCGCTGCAGTCGATTATTGATGATGTAATTGCGGTGAAATTACCTGAATACGCAAATTCGTTTGAAAAAAATGACGAAGCTCATATTATCAATATTCGTAAGATTGATGACTTAGATTGGTACATAGGGGTATATAAAAAGCGTTCATCGACGTTATCTGCATTACAAGATTTAAAACTGAAGTTTTTTGGTCTCTTTATTTTATACGCAATATTAGTTGCCTTATTGCTGCATCAAGCGCTTTATCAACTAGTCCTTCGCCGTTTACATACTTTGGTTTATGCAGTTACAAGTTTTGGCAAAGGTCAATTAACTACAGAATTTCCACCAGAAAACAAAGATGAAATTGGTACGCTTAATGGCTCATTTAGAGACATGACGGTAGAAATTCGCAAACTTATCGATGGCTTAAACCAGAGAATTACAGAAAAAGAAATTGCTGAAAAAGCAGCTAACCGTTTATCTAAAGCGGTAGCATTCTCGGGCACTGGCGTTGTGATCACCGATGAGAATTTTGTAATTGAATACGTGAATCCAAAAATGCTCGAAATGACAGGCTACCCAGAAAGTCATTTTAATAGAGCACCATTACTTAATATTATTGCCTCAGAAATGTCTATTTTAGTTGAAGATATAGACATAGATCTACGCAGCCGTAATTACTGGCGCGGTGATACATTAATTCAAGGCTTGAATAAAGAGCCAATTTGGGTGTCTTTAAGTGTTTCGCCAATTCGTGAAGAGGGCGGTGAAATAACCAGCTATGTAGCATCTGCACAAGATATTTCGTTTGTAAAAGAAAGCCAGCGTAAAATGGAGCAGCTTGCTTACTTTGACACCCTTACGGGCCTTGCCAACAGAACGTTTTTTAGAATGCAATTGCGTAAATCAATGGCATTAGCAGAACGAGGGCACTATGCATTTGCATTGTTTTACTTTGATTTAGACGAATTTAAACGTATTAACGATACATTAGGTCACGATGCTGGCGATCAATTATTAATTGAAGTGGCAAACAGACTTAAAAAACGTTTACGAGCCGAGGACACCATAGCGCGCTTAGGTGGTGATGAATTTGCAGTATTACTCAGTGGTATAGAAAGCCAAGCTCACGCGACTGATGTTGCCAATACAATTCAAAAAACACTGAATGTGCCTATAAAACTAGGTAGTAATGAAGTTATTGTGAGCGCGAGTATTGGTATTACAATGGCTCCGTACGATAGCCTAGAAGAGGATCAGTTATTAAAACACGCTGACTTAGCAATGTATGAGGCAAAAGCAAAAGGGCGTAATACATTCCATTTTTATAGCCAAGAATTGAACGCAGCTGCTAATGAGCGTTTATTTATTGAAAATGAGCTACGTATAGGACTAAAAGAAAAACAGTTTGTAGTTTACTACCAACCTCAAGTTGATAGTCGTACTCATCAGGTCATTGGCTATGAAGCGTTATTAAGATGGTTCCACCCAACTGAAGGCGCAATCCCTCCAGATAAATTTATTCCTATTGCAGAAGCGACAGGCCTTATAGTTGAATTAGGCGAATGGGTGCTTCAAGAGTCTTGTGATTTTGCCGTAAGATTAACAAAGCAAGGCTTAGAAAATAATATATCGATAAACTTATCGGCTCGCCAGTTCAAAGACTCAAGCTTAGTCTCAACACTGAGTAAAATGATAATTAGGACGGGTGTTTCGGCTAAGCGCCTTCATTTAGAGCTGACTGAAAGTATGCTAATGGGAAATGTAGAAGCTGCAATTACACAACTCCACGAGCTTAAAGCCTTAGGTATATCTATTTCTATTGATGATTTTGGTACTGGCTATTCGTCACTCAGTTACTTAAAACGATTCCCGGTTGATATATTGAAAATTGACCGTTCATTTGTAAAAGATATCCCTGAGGATACAAATGATATGGAAATCACTGCCGCTATTATTGCCATGGCGCAAAAGTTAAAGCTAGACGTGGTCGCAGAAGGGGTTGAGACAATAGAGCAGATGCAGTTTTTACAAAATAATAATTGTTTCATTGTACAAGGCTATTATTTTAGTAAACCAATTGCTGAGCACGAACTACCAAAATTGTATGAAAGGTTAAATGAACTCTCAAATAGCGAAGTAAGTAGTTAATAAAATTGCGGGTTAACCACCCGCAATTTTAACTTTAAATTTTAACGCTTCTAAAATGGCTTTTAGTTTATCGCGGTCATCACCTTGCACTTCAATAATGCCTTCTTTTACTGCGCCGCCTTGGCCCATTTTGCTTTTTATAGTTTTAGCTAACTTTTTTAAATCATGATCTTTTGGATCAATGCCTACAACTAACATTACGCCTTTGCCTTTACGTCCTTTTGTTTGACGCTCAATGCGAATAAAACCATCTTTAAAAAGCTTAGCTTCTAACTCTTTTTCTGGTTTTGGCTGGTCAATGCGCCCCGTACTTGTTGAATATACTAAGTGACTATCACTCATACCTTACCTTTATGGATAAAAATTAATTAAATATTGGCGTAAATGATAGCAAATTTGAAGTTGTGTGTTTTTCTTTTTGCTAAATACTTTTAACAGGTTATATTTAGTTCAAAGGAAATATTATTGGAGTTTAATATGAGTTTAACTAAGAATGAATCAGTCGATGGCACTACATTAACAATACAAATCAAAGGTAAATTTGACTTTAATTTAGTGCAATCTTTTCGCCAAGCTTATGCCCAAATGAGCGAAAAAACAGTAAAGGTTATTATCGATTTAAGAGAGACTGACTACATGGATAGCTCAGCACTTGGCATGTTACTTAACATGAAAAAAACAATTGATAGCCAAGTGAAAACTATTGAAATAAGCAATTGCCAACCTCAGCTTAGAAAAATTCTACAAATTTCACGTTTTGATAAAAAGTTTGATATTAGCTAATGATACATGTGTTAATTGTGGATGATCAGGCGCTCAATCGCATTTTACTAAGTAAAATGCTTGAGCAAGAGGGTTATAAAATATCAGTGGCTTATAACGGGCTAGATGCACTTAATGTACTTAAAAGAGAGCAAATAGACGTTGTTTTACTTGATGTTTTAATGCCTGTAATGGATGGTTTTGAAGCTGCTGAAAAAATAAAGCAGCAGTATAGTGAAGTTTACTTACCGATTATTTTTATAACCTCCTTAGAAGATCAAGCAAGTTTTGAGCGGTGCCTCGAAGTGGGTGGCGATGACTTTATTCATAAACCATTTGAAAAAGTTATTCTGCATGCAAAAATTAAAGCACATATTCGCACCAGAGAGCTGAGTAAAAAAGCAAACCAACAAAAGAAACTACTTGAATATCATCACAACCAAATTGAACGTGAACACGAAATAATTGAGCATATTTTTAATAACTCATTAGAAAACCAAGGTAAGTTTAAAGAGTATTTAGATTTTAATTTATCACCGGCCTCTATGTTTAACGGCGATATGTTTTTAGTAGCGCAAAGCCCAATCGGTAATTTGTATTGCATGTTGGGAGATTTTACGGGCCATGGCCTTGCTGCAGCTATTGGTGCATTACCAACTTCTCGTGTGTTTTATACTATGGTACAAAAAGGGATGGCAGTTAACGATATTGCCTGTGAGCTAAATACACTACTGTACAACCTACTACCTGGGCATATGTTTTGTGCTGCAACCATTATAGAGCTTAGTGCATCAGGTAAAAGTGTTTCTGCATGGATGGGCGGCTTACCCGATGCCTACCTAATAGATAAAGACGGTAATGTAAAACAAACATTAGAATCGCAGCATATGGCGCTGGGGATTTTAGATGAACAAGAATTTGAATATGAAGTTATTCATTTTGAAACAAATAGTAATACACGCCTAGTATTAGCAACCGACGGTATTATAGAAACCGCAAACAAAGAAGATATATTTTTTGGGGAAGAGCGTTTTTTACAAACCTTAAAAAGTAAATCGATGATTAGTAGTGAAGACATAGTTGCTAATGTTACTAAGTTTGCAGATGGTACTAAGCAGCAAGACGATTTAAGCATTGTTTTACTAAACTGCCTGCCTTTAATTCCCGTGGAACAAGAGCGAGAAGCATTTTCTACTTTAGCTTTTAATTTGTCTTTGAGCTTAAACTCAGAGCAAATAAAAAAAACAGACCCCGTTTACGACGTCGTTAATATTTTAAGCAGTGTTGAGGGTCTAAATACTCATCGTTCTAATATATTTTTACTGTTGTCTGAGGCTTATAACAATGCGCTTGATCATGGTGTATTAGGACTTAACTCAGAAATTAAAAAACAAGAGGACGGCTTTTTTCGATATTACGAGTTGAGAGAGGCAGCCCTTGCTAAACTTACAGACGCCATGATTATTATTGATATGCGCTATTGCCCCGACACGCTCAGTTTATACTTTATTATTTGTGATTCAGGTCGAGGGTTTAGTAGTAAGCACGATGAGTTGGCAAAGGCTAATAACGAATTTGGCAGAGGGGTGTCTTTATTAGAAGAAATAGCCGAAAAAGTCACTTATAACGCCAGTGGTAACCAAGTTGAAATGTGCTACAAGTTGAGCTAGCTCTGTAAAAATATCCATGCTATTATTCTCGAAACTTTAGATGTATGGATGGCCAAATGATTTCTTCTTACTTAAAACAAGCACAACTTAGTGCTAATCCAGCTTTGATTTCAACAGAGCTTGAAAAGCTTGATCTACATTTAGCAAACACTGCTTTGCCTGATGTGTGTTGGGAGTATCAAATACCTGAGCTTGGCGAGGGCGGTGCATGTAGTTTATTTGGTTACTTACAAGATGAGCCATTCAAATTAACTGACTATATTAAAAATGATGAGCAAACACAGTTTAAGCTGGCTACTTTACAAAGTATTGTAAGCTACATTGAGCAGCAAACGGGCGTTGATTGGTATGGTATTTATCAATCAACTAATACCCCTGAAGGTAATCAACTATTAAAATTGGCTTATCATGGAGCGCCTAGTCGTCCGTTGTTTCCTTTAACGCAAGCATTTGCAGCTGGCAGTAACAACGTACAAGTTGCACTATCTCACAAGGGCCGCATTATTAATAACGTTGAAGCGTATTTATCACAAGGTGGTGAATACTACACATGCGATCCTAAAGTTAAATCAGAAACCTGCCTACCTTTATTTAATGCACAAAATGAATGTGTTGGTATTGTAGATGCAGAAGCCTTTAAAAATGATTTTTTTGATGAAAAGACGCTTGCCGTTTTAATTGCATGTTGTATTAAAATTACTCACTTTCTAGTGTAAATAACGCTAGTCAATATGATGTGCTTTTATGTTAAGCTTAGCTTAACAGCTAACCCCTAAATAACGATAAGAGATAGCCAATGTTCTCAGTATTAAAACCATTACCAACAGATCCTATTCTTGGCCTTATGGCGGCCTATAAACAAGATACAAACCCTAATAAAATTGATTTAGGTGTAGGTGTCTACAAAGATGAGCAAGGCAATACACCGGTTCTTAAAGCGGTTAAAAAAGCTGAAGCGTTTCGTCTTGAAAACGAAATGAGCAAATCTTACATTGGTTTAGCGGGTAATTTAGATTACTGCCAAAAAATGGAGCAGTTACTATTAGGTGAGCATCAAGTATTACTAGCTAACCGCGTACGTACTGCGCAAGCTCCTGGTGGTACGGGTGCACTTCGTGTTGCTGCTGAATTTATTAAGCGTTGTAATACAGACGCGACTGTTTGGGTAACTAACCCAACATGGGCTAACCATATTAGCTTGTTTGAAGCTGCAGGCTTAACAGTAAAAGAATACCCATATTACGATTACGAAAATAAAGATTTATTGTTTGATGAAATGATCAACACACTTAAACAAGTGCCTAAAGGTGATGTGGTTTTACTGCATGCATGTTGTCATAACCCAAGCGGTATGGATTTAAACGAAACACAGTGGAACACGGTTGCCGAACTGGCAAAAGAAGTTGGCTTTACACCACTTGTTGATATTGCATACCAAGGCTTTGGTGCTTCACTTGAAGAAGATGCACGTGGCTTACGTATTTTAGCCGATGCAGTAGAAGAGCTAATTATTTGTTCTTCATGTTCTAAAAACTTTGGCTTATACCGCGAGCGTATTGGTGCATGTTCACTAATTGCAAAAGACAGCGCAACAGCAGATATTTCAAACTCTGTAATGCTAAGCGTTGTACGTAGTATTTACTCAATGCCGCCAGCGCATGGTGCTGACATTGTTAATACTATTTTAAGCAGTACAGAGCTTACACAATTGTGGCACTCTGAGCTTGATGAAATGCGTAGTCGTATAAATGGCTTACGTAGCTTAATTAAAGAAAGCTTAGCAACTAAAGATATTGCTCAAGACTTCTCATTTATTGAACGCCAAAACGGTATGTTTTCTTTCTTAGGTATTAATAAAGAGCAAATTGCTCGCCTACAAAAAGAATACGGCATTTACATAGTTGGCTCTAGCCGCGTAAATGTTGCAGGTGTTAGTCATTCAAATATTGAATACTTTTCAAATGCTGTAGCTGACGTTTGTAAATAAACGCAGTTAATATAAAAAACCGCACATCATTACTAATGATGTGCGGTTTTTTATTATCTAAATTTAAACAATTAGCAGCAACCTTTAACCGATAGCAGGAATAAGCCCCGCCATTTGCATAAACTGCGCAGCAATAATAGTTATGCCACATATAGCTGCTATACCAAGCCCAACATTCCCACTTTTAACTTGGTAGCCTGTTTTATTTGATGTTGTACGCTGTTTATAAACCATTGCTACAGGCAAAAATATTGCCAGTACAACAAGTGCTATTGCTGCGTACCCTAAGGCCATAATAAAGCCTTGAGGATAAAACAATGCAAAGCCAAGTGGCGGAATAAACGTAATTAAAGCCGTTTTAATTCGGTCTGTTTTATTGTCACCCTTTTTAAATGCATCAGCAAAAAAATCAAATAACCCTAAACTCACCCCTAAAAATGATGTCGCAAGTGCTAAATCAGCAAATAACTTAACGGCCGTTGCCACACTTGGGTTATGCGCAATACTTGCCACGCTAGATACAAACCCATTAAGACCTTGGCTGTTGAGTAAATCAGCTTGGCTCATAATACCTTGGCTAAGTAGTTGCCAAAAAATATAAATGACTAAAGGTAGGGCGGCTCCAGCAATCATTACTTTGCGCAGTACTTTTATTTCAACACCAACATATTTAACAATAGAGGGGATAGATCCATGAAAGCCAAACGAAGTAAATATAACCGGTATAGCTGAAAGGATTAATCCTTGCTCTACGGGCATTTCTAATAAGTGCTTACCTTGTACATAAGGGGTAAGCATGTAAAACAAACTAGCTAACACAATAATTTTTATTGTAAATAACACTCTATTTAGTTTATCTACCTTGCTAGTGCCTAGCGTTACTACACTTGCAATAATAACAGCAAGGATTACAGAGCCAAACTGTGGGGCTATATTTACATCAAAGCCTATATTTATACGCGCTTGGAGTTGTGCACCACCACCTGCTATATAAGCAGCGCATAAAGCGTAAAATAAAAAAACCATCGAAAAATTCGCAATATATTGTCCGCGCTTTCCAAGCCATAATTTAGCCAATGTATTTAATGTTGCATCGCGTGGTGCATATTGGTGTAGCTCTAACATGAGTAGTGCGGTGTAGGTCATTAGTAACCAGCTAGCAATTATTAATGCAAGTGCAGTACTAAATCCAAGCCCGGCAGATGCAATTGGCAATGCCAACATACCCGCACCAATAGTGGTGCCTGCAACAATTAACATGCTTCCAGTTGTTTTATTTTTAAGCACTTAATTACCTTAATTATTATTAATATTGATGCACCATATAACTAGTTGCTCAAATCTCAAATAGTTTTGTAATAAAAGAGCGGTATTAAAATGTAACTTACAATTTACAACTGTATTTATTAAGGACTTTAGTGTTTAAAAAGTACTAAAACACAGTAGTGAGCGTATAATTTATTCTTTGTTTTATTCATTCATATAAAGCGTAGGGATGGCACGTGCCAGTTAAAGTATCGTATTTTTTAATGGTTCTTATATGGTCTACTACACCACTGGGTATAGTGTGGAGTAGTGAAACTGTATCGCCAACACTTGCTGTATTAATGCGTATGCTGGTGGGGTTGTTTTTAGGTGGTTTAATTATTGCCATAACAAACATTAGAGTACCTTGGAGCAAAAATGCGTGCTTACTTTATTTTTATTCGAGTATAGGTATTTTTGGCGGTATGTTGTTGAGCTATATGGCAGCTAAAACAGTCCCTTCTGGTATTATTTCGCTTATGTTTGGCCTTGCACCTATTTTGTCGGGGTTGCTTGCTCAGCAATTATTAAATGAACCTAAATTTAGCCCGATTAAATTAGTTGCGTTAGCGTGCGCTTTAATTGGCTTATATTTTGTTAGTTATAACCAAGTACAAAACTCGCAAACTCAAGGGCTCGGGTTGCTTTATGTGTTTATGGCTGTCTGCTTTTTTAGTTTAAGTGGTGTGATGATCAAGCGTGTGCAGATTGCGATTCATCCTATGGCAACAACATTTGGTGCCTTAGTTTTTGTAACCCCACTCTTTTTTATTGCTTGGTGGTTATTAGATGGTGAGTTGCATATACAAAACTGGAGTGCAAAATCATTGTGGGCTATTGGTTATCTAGGAATATTTGGATCTTTAGTAGGGGCTTTGGCGTATTTTCATGTGCTGCAAAACCTAAATGCAAGCACGGTATCACTTACTACACTTATAACTCCTAGCTTTGCGTTAGGTTTGGGAGCTTGGCTAAATAATGAGTCATTAAGCCAAGAACTAATAATTGGTGCGGTTATTATTTTAATTAGTCTAGGTTTTTTCCAATTTGGTGATAAGTTTTTTAAGCGAAATAAATTAAACATTAAGAGCTAAATACCCTTAAGTGTCACATTTTTTCTATTTGAATAATTAAACGACGGTTTTTGTCTCGGCTTAAAATGTTATCGTTATTATCAACAAAGCGTTTTTCGCCTAAACCGGTTGTTTGTACTTTTGCTTCATCAACACCCAAGCTCACCATATAATCTTTTATAGTTTTGGCGCGCTTGCGGGATAAATCTAAGTTATTCCAGCGTCCGCCATAACTATCTGTGTATGAGTCAATACTAATGGACTCTATGCTTGCATCATTTTTTAAATACTCAGCAATCTTATCAAGACGTTGTTGCGAGGATTTAGTTAATTTACTGCTGTTAGATTGATAGTTCATTACAGTAAACGAAATATCTTCAAAGCTGTAAGGGAGTAGCTCATCACGGCATTGTAAAAAAGCCCAGTAAGCTTGTTTAAAGTTTACGCTCGATATACCAACGGCAATTTTATCGGCACTGTTTTGCCAGTCTTGATAATAAAAAGTAGGGTAGTAGCCTTTTTCAAGCTCGGTAAGCATTTCCCATGCGGTTTTATTGCCTAGCTCGCCATCAAACTTTTTAAGTAATTTCATATTTGCAATATCGCGAGCGGGCAACCCTGCACGCCATGTAGGTGGTACTGCTTTTAAACCTGCAATTGCGTAGTTATCTGGGCGTACAACCATATCTAAATTAAATGTTAAGTTTTTATTTTTACTTGCTGAAGCTTTAAATATAGCTTCACCGTAATAAGGAACCTCATGATTTAACTGGCATTGTAAGCGCGTTGTTTTAACGACTTCCCAGTTGGAGTTGTCTTGGGTTGCTGTGTATTGGCGCATAGCAGCTTGCGAGTGAGTACTGCAAAGCACCGCACTTATACTAAGGCTAATAAATAACAACTTATACTTCATGGTGCTCTCCAGCTATCCGGGAATGCCAATAATTTGGCAAATTAACGACTGCAATGATTAGTTTGTTCTCTGTATAACTAACTTATAAGTTAAAGCAAGTTATGTGCCTACAATTTTAAAGCAATAAATACTTAAATCCCCTAGCCTAGGAGGCATCAATTTTGACATAATAGTCAGCTTACACGTATAAACAAAGAAGACTATGGCAAATACTGAGCAAACACCTTTCGCAAAACGCTTTCGTGGATTTTTTCCTGTTGTTATTGATGTTGAAACTGCAGGTTTTAACAAAGAAACAGATGCCTTGTTAGAAATAGCAGCCTCTGTTTTAAAAATGGATGACGAAGGACTGCTCAGCATAGATCATACTGTTCATTTTCATGTTCAGCCATTCGAAGGCGCTAATATAGAACAAGCAGCCATCGACTTTAATGGTATAGACCCATTTTCACCACTGCGTGGTGCAGTACCTGAAGATGAAGTCATTAAAGAAATATGTAAAGTAGTACGCAAAGCGCAAAAGGCTGCTGGGTGCCAACGCTCAGTTATTGTGGCGCATAATGCCGCATTTGATCATGGCTTTTTAAATGCAGCAATAGAGCGTAATAACATTAAGCGTACGCCATTTCATCCCTTCGTAAGCTTTGATACAACATCTTTAGCGGGTTTAGCGTTAGGGCAAACTGTATTAGCAAAAGCATGTAGAGCGGCTGGTATCGAGTTTGATAACAGCCAAGCGCACTCAGCGCTTTACGACACAGAACGTACAGCTGAGCTTTATTGTTTAATAGTAAACCGCTGGCAGCAATTAGGTGGTTGGCCATTAGCGCCACTAGATGACGCTGATGCTGAAGTTGAAACTGAAAATGACGAAGAAACTAAAACGTCTGAGTAATTTTACCCTCAGTTAGCTTAACTAGGTGGGGCGGGTAAATACGCGAAAATTGTTTAGAATCTTTCGCTATTTTAAGCTCCACACCAGGGTGCATTAATTCATTTACTTTTAAACGACTGCTGGCAAGTAATTGCACTATTTTTTGCTTAATAAGTAGTTTTTGACGATGAATATGCGCAGAGCGTATTTTTATATGCTTTTCATTTTCAGTTATTTTATTCATGAATTGCTGACGCTGAGCAGCCCCCGCAATTTTACTCGCTTTTTCACGAGCCTGTTGTAAAGCGGTTACTTTAGTCGCAAGTACTTTTTCAAAATCGGTGATTTGTATTTGCTTTTGGCGAAGCTCAAACCAGAGTTGTGCTAAAAATACGCGTGTTTTAGTACCGGCTGGCGCGCCTAGCTCACCTGTTTCAATGCGCATAGCATCTAAAATATTACCGCCAATAATTTTACCTCGCGGGTCATTTGCTTTGCCTACACGTATTAATCGCCTAGCACTCAAATCACAATGCAGAGCTTGGCGTTCAATAAATAAATCTTGTTCGGATTTAATATTGCAGTACTGGGCATAACCAATCGAAATAGTTCGCTGAGCGGTTATAGAGCATGTAAATGCTTCCTCGCCTTCACGTTTTCGGCCAATTGCGCCAAGCATAATGGTTACCGCACTTTTACTTTCAACAGTTCCTGATTCTACAAAACCAAGTACCGTAATATCACCATTGGCTTTTACACGCATACCGTCTTTAATATCACCAGTAATAATTACGCTACCATCAAAATCAACATGGCCTGTACTTACATCTACGTTATCAAAGCATAAAACATCATCTACACGCATACCACGGGGTAGGGCAACGGGCACACCTTTGCAGTCGGCAATAAGCATATTAGGATTATTAGGATCTACTTTTGTACCTTCGAAAGGCTGGAGTTGGTGATCTTTACCTGGTTTTGCACTAATTGAATCGCCAAATACCGTATAGCCTTCTTCTCCAGGTGTAGCTGCAATACGCTGCATTAAGGGAGTGCCAGGTTTTACGGTGATAATAGCGCCAAGGTTTTTCATATCAACCTTACCGCCTTCTTTAGCTTGTGGGCTGAGTACTCGGTCTTGAGCTGTTGAGCATAAACGCACAAATTTAGCATCGCTGCCTTCTTTTGGATTGCGCCCATGTGCAATTATGGCACTGTAAGAGCTTCCTGCTGGTTGCTCAAACTGCTGGCCTAAAAAGGTATCAAGCGCACGAGGGCTTATTCCTTTTTTAACACCTGCATCAGCAAGTGCTTTTTGCGCGCCTTCCATAGACAAAAGTGCGCCACCTTTAGCGGTAGTTAATGTTGCTTCTGCGACCATGTTTTTTTCATCAATATTAATGATAAGCGACGCATCTACAGCTTTAGCAACGACAAGCGATACTTCCTGATAATTTTTAGTGGGCGCAAAAAGCTTTCCAATATTGGCAATGACAGCTTCGTACTCACTAAACTCAGATTGCTCTAGCATTTGCGTTAACTGAGTACTTGTAACAGGAAAACCACTATCAATAGGGTGACTTTCTAAAGAGACAAACCCTGTACTTTTATCAAATGAAAAAACCGACATTTATTAATTCCCTACTCTATGCCTGTTATTATTTTTATTTTTTACAACTAAAGGTTTAGAAATAGCAAAAACCTTAACTCCTCATTTGAACACAGGTTAAACACATTGTTAAGTAAATGTTTATATAGGCTTGCATAAACTAAATTTTGGTTACTTAACACGCGATTGGCACATACAATTAAAATAAAGCGTTACTAGGCCTTGAGTATCAGTACTTTACTCAGTTATACTGTTTGCACGCTCTGAATTGAGTTACTAATTCAGGGGCTGATTAGGATTCGACGGAATTCAAGAAGCCCAAGGTGCATGTCGAGGTGCGGTTTGCCTCGTTAAACAGCCGCAACCTAAAGTAATCGCAAACGACGATAACTACTCTCTAGCAGCTTAGGCTGGCTAGCGCTCCTTCCATGTATTCTTGTGGACTGGATTTTGGAGTGTCACCCTAACACCTGATCGCGACGGAAACCCTGGCCGGGGTTGAAGCGCTAAAACTAAGCGGCCTCGCCTTTATTTACCGTGTTTGTCCGGGACTTAAAGGTTAATTAAATGACAATACTAAACATGTAGTACCGACGGTCGAGGCTTTTCGGACGGGGGTTCAAATCCCCCCAGCTCCACCAATAAAGGTTTTTGAAATCGTTATTCGAAAACCATAAGAAACCCGCAAATTTGTTAATCCAAATTTGCGGGTTTTTTTATGGAATTTATAAAGTAAAAATAAAGTTTAAGTATTTTTAATTGCGCGTAGCTTCATTTTTATTGCAATCACAAGCAGGCTAAATAATGACAGCATACTTATTAACAACGTTAGATTAAGTATAGGGTTACTTGGCTCGTAGGTAGTGACAGGAGAGTTGTTTACAGTTTGCGAGTTTTGATGTTGCCTAATATAGCTTTGGCTGATCCAATCTACCGCGTTTATCCATTGTACTTTGGCGGGGTCAGTATTGTTTAGCTTCCCTATTGCGTGCTTATCGTTATCTAAGCTTTTTGAAAGTCGTATCAGTTGCTGCCAAAATTCATTTTTAGCGCCTAGGTCGTCTATTTCTTGTAGGTGCTGTTGTAATTTATCACCCCCCATCGTTTTTATATCAGCTTGTCCTGTACTTTGCGCGTAGCTATTTATTAGTGATGAAAAGCGATTAAAGTATTCATTACTTTTTTGTAGGGTTGGGTTAGCTGTTTGATCATTTGTTACTTTTTGTACCGATTGATTTAGGCTATTTTGATCAATCAAATATTGCTTATACTCTTGGTAACTTAAGTTGTTTGTAGTTACATTACTTGGGGTGCCAAAGTTGTTTTTAAGTGCATTAAAACTAATTACGGCGCCTAGTAAGGTAATAATAAAAAGGGCGCAATAGCAAAAATACAATGCACTTTTTAAAGTGTTGTGCAGTAGTTTATATTTATTACTTTGTTCTATAGTTGAGTTTTTACTTGAGGCTGCATCTGTATTTAGTAACTCACTTTGTGCTGAGGTGCTTTTTTCATGAGTGCTCTTACTAATGTGTTTATTAGTATCTTCACTGTGCTCAGTGAGTACTAATTGATTGTTTAGGGGTTTAGTAAGTTGGGGTTCTACTTTAGTTATTAGGCCAAATTTTTTAAGTGATGATTCTGTTTTAACAGCATCAATACTCGATAGGTCTTTTTTTAAAGCGTAAGCTTTTCCATCAAATAATTGAATAACAATATTATGAGGAATATTCAGAAGTTGGCTGAGTTGTTCTTGGGCAGACGTTATATCTGCATCTTGATGTAACTGACCATTAAAAATAATTTTAAATGTAGCGTCCACATTAGTTCCTTGTGCGTGTTATTCCATATTTGGAATTTTTTTATTTTATGTACACAAAAACTAATCTAACAGATAAAGGTAGTACTTTCTAATGGTTTTTTATTTAAAAGCCTTAATAAACAGCGTTAAGGCTTTGGTGTGTAGCTATTATTTTACTTTATAGTTTAGCGAGTGATTTTACAGATTGCTTTTGCTCACTTACGGGTTTAGTTGCTTTGTCTATTATTGTTTCAAGTGGTTTATTTCGAACACACATAAGTACTTTGTTCATTGCTTGGCATGTGCCTGTCGCTTTTTTATCATGGCTTGTGTAGCTGCAATCTTCATTAATGGCTTTTTCTTCACATGCTTCCCAAGGCGCGTTTGAGCCGTGGCCTGCATGACTTAGCGCTGAGCATGAGGTAGCAAGTAAAAAGCCAGTGATTAGTGCTTTTATCACGTTAAATATTTTCATTAGTATCTCAGTTAATTATTTGGTCAGAATGCGAGTTATCTTGCGGTAGCACCTTTTAAACAACCAATAAACATGTTTTCAGATACATCGGCTGCATGGTAGTGGTAACCGCGTGTATCGTCGGTGTGGCCTCTACATTCATCTAAATCAGTGGGTTCTAATCCATCTTCGTTAAGCATGGCAAATATACCAAATCCATCGAGTGCATAACCCATCATGGCGGCATGACCGTCTGATTGAATTTGTGTTTGGCTACAGCCTGCTTCACCGTGGTAGTGATAACCTGCTACTAAGTTAATATGGCCAGCGCAATCATCAAAGGCTGCAATAGTGTATGCGCCTAAAATAGCCTCAACAGGCGCGGGTGCAGCAAGTACAACACCATTGAGAGCAACACCTACATTAGCATTACCAATACTGCTATTTTGAGTGGTTGCAACAGGCATTATTGGAATTAAAAATGATTCTGATATACCGCCATCAACATAATCAATAGAGCATTCTACGCAGTGGTTTTGGTATTGTTCTTCTACGTTTGGACGCGCAGCGCCATCACACGATTCTTGTGTGTCGGTTACATTTACAAGGCCTGTACCTTCGTCGTATAGCTGCCAATGACTATCGTTATATAATGTAGGTAGATTTAAAATAAAGTCTCCGGTTATATCGTAAACCTCACCGGTGCCATCAAACCAAATACCGGCTTCGTCTGCTGTTGAGGTGATATTTTGAGGGCAAAATACACCAATCTCGTAATTTGAAGGCGCACCGGCAATATCAATTTTGTAGCATGAGGCTTCATCGCCATTACTTAGCGTACATGTTTGAGTGGTAATTGATGAAATGAGCGCATCGCTTTCAAAGTTAAAAGGGTCAACTTCTACAACAAAAACGGTTGAAGTATCTGTTGTAGTTCCCTCATCGGTGGTTGTTTCAGTTACGACGGTACTTTCAGCATCGCTACCGTTACAGGCAGCTAAACCCAGTGCAAGTATACACACTGCAAGCGGTGTCAAAATTGGTGTGTTAAATCTTCTCATCAAAAATATCCGGTAATGAAGTTGAATGTATAATATTTGTTAAATGTGCAAACAAAGTGCAAAAACAACGCAACATAGTACATAGCACGAGATATAAGCTGATAAAGTTGCTATAAATGTGTTTAGTACCTTTTTTACTATTTAAATACTGCGACTTAAAAGTACTTAAATAGGCAGTGGAGTTTTATGGATTTTTTATTTCCCGACAGCATGTCTTTATTTTTGTTTTTATTGTTAATGATCACCGCTGGCTTTACTTCTTTTATATCTGCTGCTTTTGGTGCTGGTGGCGGATTAATGCTGCTTGTTGTTATGGCGTCGTTTATGCCAATGGCAGTTGTTGTGCCTGTGCATGGTTTAGTACAGCTTGGCTCTAATGCAAATAGGTTTTTACTCAGCTTTAGGCATATTGATAAAAGCATGTTTGTATATTTTGCATTAGGCGGCTTAGTAGGGGCGGGGTTATCAAGTTTTGTAATTGATGATATATCGCTTGATGCTATGAAGTTAGTGGTCGCTATTTTTGTTATTTATTTACTGTGGGGTAAAACGCCACCTATAAAATTAACCTCTAAGGTGTGGCGTATGGTCGCCGGTGGAATAACTACTTTTATTTCTATGTTTGTGGGGGCAAGTGGTCCATTAGTTGGTAGCTGTTTATATATAAATAATTACGAAAAGTTAAAATTTACGGCAACGTTTTCGAGCGTTATGAGTGTGCAGCATTTATTAAAAGCGATAATTTATGGCGCTGTTGGCTTTAGTTTTTGGCAATGGATACCGCTTATAATTGCCATGGTAATAAGTGGCACTTTAGGAACTTGGTTCGGAATTAAACTACTTAAAAGGATGTCTGGGGATAAATTTAAGCGTATTTTTAGGATAGTTTTAACGTTATTAACGCTGCAACTTGGTTGGCAAGGTATAAAAATATTACTCCACTAATTTGCTTAGTGGAGTAAATTTAATTTTATTAAACATAAATTATTTAAGAGGATTAAATAATTCATTGCGCCAAAAAGTTACTGATATAGAGCGACTATACTGTAATTTTTTGCCTTATCGATGAATTACATATTCTTTGTAATAATTGTTCATATGTTTAATTAAATTGGTATTAAAGCTTATTTAACAGCGGCTTTAATTGGCTTGTCGCCATCAAACAACTCAAAAATGCGATTACTAATAAATGAGTTAGTCGCAATATGTAATAATGCATTAGCTACGTTTTCGCGGCTAATTTTGGCTTTTGAACGATCACTTGGTCGCTGCGTAGTTACTTGCATTGAAGCGCTATCGTCAGTCAATGTACCAGGGCGAACAATGGTGTAATTTAAACCACTATTTATTAGGTGCTCGTCAGCCATGTGCTTAGCAACCAAGTAAGGTTTTAAATCACCTTGAATCGAATCTGGATCGTCAGCACCAATTGAACTGACCATAATAAAGTGGTTAACGCCGTGCTCTTTAGCGAATGTAGCTGCTTTTGTTGCAGCCCATAAATCAATGAGTACAGTTTTATCATCGCCTGTACTTCCACCAGAACCAGCAGCAAAAATCACTTGGTCACAGCCTTTCATTGCATCACCAAAATCACCTTCAAGATCTTGCTCAACAATAGTTAAAAAAGAGCTGTTTAAATCACTTAACTTATTTTTGTCACGCACTAATGCCACAACATTTTGCTCATTTTCTAAAAGTAGCTCAGTTGCCATTTTACCTATTTGTCCGCTTGCGCCAATAATTAGGGTCTTACTCATAATTAACTCCTTCCAATAAATAGTAAAAGTAATGTGCTTACAAACAGACCTTGGGGTAGGGGATTATTTTTAAAGGGTAAAAAAGAGTTTAAATGAGCTAATTTCAAAGAATACTTTAATTAAAGTGCGATGCTTAACTGAGTATTAAAATTAGCTGTTTTTGGTGTGTTTTTTTAGACCTTTTTATTCAACCATTATACTCACTTCGGTCACATGACTACGGCGGTATAGACTAATACGGACTTTACGTTCTTGGTAATTATAAAATAAAGTGCGATATGTATTATTGCCGTTTGTTTTTAAAGGCTCACCTAATTTTTGCTGAAAAAAGCGAGTGATATCAGAAATTGAATCTGTTAAATAACCAGTGCGTACCATTGGGTATTCGCTTGCTACATCCATCGTTGTAACAAACTCTTCAGGAAGTGGGATTTCAGTGACGCTTTGGCTGAGTGCGTTAAACGATAGAGTGCATAGCAATATTATTAAAAATGCTAAAATTTCCATGAGAGTCCTTTGTGTAATAATTTCCTTTTATTAATGCCTACTTTACTGAAATAAAAATTTATGTCATTTAATTTTTATTTTGTATTTCATCGCGTAAAGGGAGGTATCCAATGAGAATGCTTAGCTTGCGTACTTGCTTAATAGACGTTGTCGTTATTTGATGCTTTCGGCTAAGTGACTAATTAAAAAACTTTTATCCCTCTATTCTCCTGAATACCTAGAAGGCTAATAAAGTTATACAAATAAGGAACATTGAATTAAGTTTACTCATTAGGCATAGTGCTAATGTAATCTAATACTTTAAAAGGAATTTCTATGAAAAATAATATTATCAAAGTACTTTTAATTTGTACTACCTACCTGTGCTGCGCGTTTAACCTGCAAGCAAAGCCATTATTAACGGCTTACCCCGATGCGAAATTAGGAAAGAAAGTCACTTTAGCGGGCGAAGAAACACAGTTTGTATCAGCCTTTAACCCTGCGCTAAAAAAATCTCAGCAATTTGAATATAAGACATTTGTTGGAGATGTAAGTCATTTTTCTTATCAAATAAAGAATGTTGCTTCTTTAAAGGTAATGGAAAACTACAAAAACGCTTTAAATGATGCTGGATTTAAAGTTTTGTATACATGTTCTTTAAACGATTGTTATGAAAAGCGAGAGGATAAATTGCTGGCTGAAGAGTCGAGCTATTTCAACGTTTCTAGTTATTACGGGCAACCACATTATATTTATGCAACAAAAGGAGATCTTCCTGAAGCTGCCATTTCGTTATTTGTTGGACAATATAAAAATATGACACAAGCACTTTTGACGACAGTTAATATTAAAGAAATTGAAACTGGGCTGATAAAAGCTGATTTTGAAGCATTCAAGAAAAAAGTTAGTAATAAAATAAAAAAACCTACACATGAAGATCTTAAAGGTTCTGCAGATCATCCTTTATTAAGTCGTTACCCTGGTAGCTATATCGAGGATTATCAAAATGTTGATTATGAGGAGTTTAGTATCCCAATTGGCAAGTCTGATAAAAAAACGAGTACTTCACCTATGCTTGATGTTACAGGAGATTTAACGCGAATTACTTATATTGCGAATAAAGTATCGACGTTAAAAATTTATCATAACTATGTGAGTGCTTTGACTAAAGAAGGTTTTGAAACCGTATTTTCTTGTCAAAAAAATGAATGCGGTACAAAAAGAAAAGAGATTCAAGCATTAGGTGATAAGTTGGCGATTAAATCTGTTTATAACTACTTTCGCGAACCTAGATATCAAGTTATGAAAAATACTGTAAACGAGCAAACTACCTACGTTGCCTTTTTTATAGGTAATTATAATGGCGATTCTCGTATTCAGCTTGTTGTTGCTCGTACAGAGCCCTTAGTGACAGGCCTAATAAAAACGAATAGTGATAAAGTTCTTGAGCAGTTAGAGCAAAAAGGAAAAGCGTCTATTTACGGTGTTTTATTTGATTATGATAAAGCCACTATTAAAGCTGAATCTAAAGAGGCGTTAGATGTTATTGCTCAAGTTATGGAAAAAAATAAAAAATTGAGTTTATATGTTGTTGGTCATACCGATGATAAAGGCTCGCCTGATTATAATTTAAAGCTTTCAAAGCGCCGTGCTGATGCGGTTGTTAACGCATTAATTGCTGATTATGGGGTAGCTAAAGTAAGGTTATTAGCTCAAGGAGCGGGTCCTTATTCACCCGTTGCAACTAATAAAAATGATTTAGGTCGTGAACTAAATCGCCGTGTTGAATTAGTTGAAAGGTTGTCTAGTTCAAAATAATTTATGTTTTTAATTTATATGCACATTAGATCTATTGTTTTAATGTGCATAACTCATTTAAATTTTATTACGAATTAAATCTCTGACGATAAATCGTGCAGGATGAATAGCTTGGCTTACACGTTCGCTTAATGGGCGGGGTTCGTTATTTAAACAACTTACGAGGTGGTCTGCACTTAGCGGTGCGCTGCATAAAGCGCGTGCACCAAAACCGGTAAAGATGTGTAATCCTTGTTGTGGTTTATTAAGTTGCTCATATTGGTAGCGTTTACCTAAACGTAGATTAGCAAAAGCCATTATATAATCACTTTGCTCGCACCATTGCCCAGCCATCGGCAGGTGATCTATAAATGTGCAGCGAACAGCCGCTTTTGCCGAGTTTATATTGCCAAGGGTGGAGGCAAATTCACTTTGCTGATAAAAGCTAAGTAGTTGCTCTTGGTTTAATTGGTTGTCGAGCGCTGTAACTTGGCGGCTTTTAGTGTTTTTTTCAAATGTGGCACCCATACAGTGATGATCTAAATAAGCCGGGGTAAAATACCCTTTATGGCATAGCACTGTTTTAAGTTTGCGTGATTGCTCACTTGCCTCAATATGTGAAACCTGACCGCGTACGCCCACTATAGGTAGCGCTTTTGTTTGCTCAAATGCATCGCTGTGCTCGCCTGCACAAATAATTACATCGCTAAACGGGCCTAGCTGCTCATCATTCGTTAATAAAAACCAACCGCTATCAGTTTTTTTAAGCTGCTTTATATTGCAGTTAAATAGGCTTTTAAATGGGCTTATGCTATTTGCAGCGCTTAGCATAGCGTTTACTAATTGTGGCGGGTTAACCCAGCCGCCTTGTTCAAAAAACACGCCTGAATAACCTGTCGTTACGCCGGCTATTTCATCGCCTTGCTCTGCGGTTACGTTACGCATTAGCTGGGTTGGCCACAGTTGCTTTTGTGCTAAGTTTTCGTGCTTATCAGCGAGAGGTTTTTTCACTGCGTGTTGTAATACGCCGCACCAATCGTAATCAAAGCTAAAGCCGTTTTTGAGTAACTGGTTATACAAACGTTTTGCGTATAAAAAGCTATGTGCAAACAATTCACTGTGTGGCGAGTTTTTAGCTTGTAGGTGAGGGTAAATAGCGCCTTGCACATTGTGCGATGCCCCCATTGCAGGCTTTTCATCTTGGCAGAATAATTGGCTGGTTATGCCTCGTTTAGCCAAGCTGTATAAAATACAGCTACTGGCAATACCACCGCCAATGACCGCTACATTTTTTAAAGTACTGCTATCTTGATTAAAATAAGCGGGGGTTGATTGAGCGTTATTAACATGTTTAAGTTGGCCAGTAAGCATATCTTCTTTTTGATTAAAATTTTTGGCTTTTTTAGTACTAAAGCCAGCCTCTATTAATCCTCGTTGAACAAAGTCAGCGGCAGTAAAAGTCGATAAGGTTGCATTAGCTCTTGTTATATCAGCCATGGAGTTAAATAAACTTTGCTGCCACATATCAGGATTTTTACTTGGCTCAGGCCCATTTAAATACCAAGCATCAACAATTCCTGTTTGCGGATAGCTCATTGCTTGTATTGATTCAAGCGCATCACCAAAGTATAAATCGAGAACAACATTGCCATTATTAAATTCGAGCCGGTGGCATCCTTCTAAATTAATTGGGTAGTTTACTGTTAATTGCTCACTAAAATAACTTAAGGTAGGCCAAGCGGTTAATGCTTGTTTTAAGTCTGTTAATGTTAAGGGATTCTTTTCAAACGAAATATAGTGTAGGCGTTTTACGCTTTTTTCACATTCATTTTGAACTTGCATCCGCTCAAGGTGGTCTTTAAAGCGTTGCCACGTATTTAAAAAGTTTAAACCGGTGCCAAAACCGGTTTCGGCAATAACAAAATGTGATTGGTCATGATTTTGTAATCGTACATCTATATTATTTTGCTCATAGTACACATAATGCGATTGAGCTAAGCCATCGTCATTAGAAAAATAAATATCACCGGAGTCATTAGTCAAAGGTGTACCTAAATTATTAATGTGACTATGTGCGTTCTTAATCATAATTTTTTAAATTTATAGATATATTTTTAATTATTTTACGGGTTTTCTTTGTAATAGTCTGGCGTTATTTATAAGCTAGCAGTTCAGAGTACAAGTGTACGCTAGAAAGCTGACCACTTAGGTGATTAAATTCGCGTAAAATAGAATGCAATTAAGTATTAAGCTAAGGGAATTACCCATGAGAAGAGCTGTAATTACAGGTATCGGTGTTGTATCAAGCATTGGTAACAACAAAGAAGAAGTATTAGAATCGTTAAAAACGGGCAAAAGCGGTATCGCTTTTAACCAAGAATTTGCCGATTATAAGTTACGTAGTAACGTATCGGGTAAAATTGATATTGACGTTAAAGCACATGTTGACCGCAAAGCAATGCGCTTTATGGGTGATGCTGCTGCATATTCTTATATTTCGATGACTCAAGCAATTGAAGACTCAGGTTTGTCTGACGACCAAGTATCAAATGAGCGCACGGGTATTATTGTTGGCTCTGGCGGTGGTTCGTCTAAATGGCAGGTAGAAGCTGCTGATATTTTACGTGAAAAAGGCGTAAAACGTGTAGGGCCTTATATGGTTCCACGTACTATGGCGAGCACTACATCTGCTTGTTTAGCAACACCCTTTAAAATTAAAGGTGTTAACTACTCAATTAGCTCTGCATGTGCAACATCTGCGCATTGTATTGGTAATGCAGTAGAACAAATTCAATTAGGTAAGCAAGATGTTGTTTTTGCTGGTGGCGGTGAAGAACTACACTGGACATTGGCAATGGAATTTGACGCTATGGGCGCACTTTCTACTAAGTACAACGAAACACCAGAAAAAGCGTCTCGTACATACGATGCAAATCGCGATGGTTTTGTTATATCTGGCGGCGGCGGTATTGTTGTAGTTGAAGAACTTGAACATGCACTTGCACGTGGCGCGCACATTTACGCTGAAATTGTTGGTTACGGTGCAACATCAGATGGCTACGACATGGTTGCTCCATCTGGCGAAGGTGCAGCACGTTGTATGCGCCAAGCTATGCAAGATGTAGACAGCATTGATTACTTAAACACGCATGGTACATCTACACCTGTAGGCGACGTTAAAGAGCTTGGTGCGATTCAAGAAGTGTTTGGTGGTAAGTCACCAATGATCAGCGCAACTAAAGCAATGACGGGTCATGCCCTCGGTGCTGCAGGTGTTCACGAAGCTATCTTTTCATTATTAATGCTAGAGCACAGCTTTGTAGCGCCTTCAATTAATATTGATGAGCTAGATGAGCAAGCGGCAGGTTTAGATATTATTACTGAACGTCGTGACGTTGAGTTAAATACTGTAATGTCTAATAGCTTTGGCTTTGGTGGCACAAACGCGACTTTAGTTATGAGTAAGTACAAAGGTTAATTTGAGCTTATAAGCCCTAAATATGTAAACACATATCTGGGCTAAATAGCTTAAAACAAAAAAGGAAAGCCGAGGCTTTCCTTTTTTATTATCGAAAGTTAAATTAACCTTCGTTATGTTCTTTACGCGCTTGCTCAATTTCGTCAGCAATTTCTTGCGCTTTCTGCTTAGTTTTTTCAGTTAACTCGCCAGCAGCTTCTTTGCTTTTAATCCATGCATCAACCGCAATCTCTTTGCCGTCGTCGTACATGTCTAAGCCCATTGTTTTACTTTGCTCTAATAGCTCGTTTAAAGACTCATCATTTTTAAGATCGTTAGTTGTCTCTTTAACGTCGTTCCATGCATCACCAAGCTTTTCTTGCATTTGTGCGCTTTTATCTTTTGCATCTTCTTTTACTTCGTTGGCATCTTCACAACCAGTTAATGTAATTAAAGTGCCTAATAAAGCTAAACCTGCTAATTTATTCATGTGCTATCTCCTTTAGAGACTGGTAATTAATTCGAGGCAGACTATACAACAATGAAAATGAACGCCCCCGTAACAAAACGATTAAATTTTAAATTAATGAGTGAGCACGATTGGCCTCAATTATTTGAACTCGACCAAGACCCCGCCGTAATGCAGTATTTAACGCGAGGTGTACCTACCTCTTTAGAGCAAATAAAAAATGAGGGAGTGCCTCGTATGCTCGCATATAGAAATGAGCTAAAAGGCTGGGGGCTGTGGAGTATCACTATAAAGCAAACCAATATATTTATTGGCTGGGTATTAATAAGACCTATGGATTTCTTTAGTGATGCACCAAATTACAGCGATATTGAAATAGGTTGGCGCTTTAAACAAGCGAGTTGGGGGCATGGTTATGCAACCGAGGCGGCTTTAGCATTATGTGATGAACTCATTAAGCAAGATGACGTTAAGGCGATAAGCGCAACTGCACTAAAAGATAATACGGCCTCTATAACAATAATGAAAAAGTTAGGCCTGCAATTTATAAAAAATTATACACATACAGATGAGCAAGGCGACTTACCCGCGGTACTTTATTCAAAAAACGTTTGAAGATGATTAAATATCAACAGTATAAAGATTGACCTGTCCTTAAATGACGTGCATTAATATGGGCAACAAAAATAATAAATTAAGGATGTTGTATGGGATTGTTTTTTTCACCACGTAAATTAATCGTCAAAAGTGTACTGGTTTTACAGTTCACTACTTTTAGTGTTTTGGCGCAGCCTTTAGCGCAAAGCGCGGTCGCAATGCCTGACTCGTTCAGTGCCGATGCTGCTAAAAGTATATTAGAGCAAGGCGGTAATGCTGTTGATGCGGCTATTACGGCACAATTTGTACTTGCAGTGACGCTTCCTGAAGCCGGAAATATTGGCGGCGGGGGATTTATGCTTATTCAAAAAGATGGCAAAGGCGATTTTATAGATTATCGCGAAACAGCGCCAACAGCGGCTCATCGTGATATGTATTTAGATGAGCAAGGTAATGTTATTGCAAACAAATCAATATATGGCATTCACGCAAGCGGTGTACCTGGCAGTGTAGCGGGTATGTGGCTTGCCCATCAAAAGCATGGCACTTTAAAGTGGGAAACACTAGTACAGCCTGCTGTAACGTTGGCTGAGCAAGGGTTTGTAGTTCCGCCTAAGTTAGCAAAAGGTGTTAGCCATTATATAGCCCATCTAAAAGAGCAAAAAATAAATGTAAACTTTGAAAAATATTTTGCTGATGTAAAAGCCAATAAAATCTTTAAGCAACCCGAGCTAGCGGCAACGCTAAAGCGTATTCGTGATAACGGCCAAGATGGATTTTATAAAGGCGAGACTGCAAATATTATTGCTAAATTTATGCACCAGCATGGCGGTATTATTAATCAAGATGATTTAAAAAATTATACCGCTAAATCACGTACACCCATTAAAGCGAGTTGGAATGGTTATGAAGTACTTACTTCGCCACCGCCGAGTTCAGGTGGTATTGCTATTTTACAGTGGCTCAAAATGTATGAGTTACAAAAACCAGATGCAGGCTTAGCGCATAACTCTACTCAGTATGTGCACTTACTTTCTGAAATAGGTAAACGTGTATTTGCAGATAGAGCAGAGTATTTAGGCGATCCTGATTTTTTTGATGTTCCAGTCAACGCATTAACTAATATTAACTACCTTAAAGAGCGCAGTAATGGCATTTCGTTAACCGCTATCTCGACTACCGAAAATATTAAACCGGGCCTTAAAGAAAGTGAGCAAACTACGCACTTTTCAATTGTTGATAAAATGGGTAACGCTGTAGCAAATACCACCACAATAAACCTAGGGTTTGGTAGTGGTGTCGTTGTTGAAGGTGCGGGATTTATTTTAAATGATGAAATGGACGACTTTAGCGCCAAACCAGGCGTTATGAATGTGTTTGGTGCAATAGGCGGTAAAGCTAATGAAATACAGCCACACAAGCGTATGTTGAGTTCTATGACGCCTACAATACTACTTAAAGACAACACCGTTAAAATGGTGATAGGCTCGCCTGGTGGCACAACCATTATTAGCTCTGTGTACGAATCTATCTTAAATGCAGTAGAGTTTGATATGAGTGCAGAGCAGGTTGTAAATAGCCCTCGTTTTCATCATCAATTGTGGCCTAAAAATATAATTAGAACGCACATTGGTTTAACCGATAGCGTAAAAGCAGAGCTTACAAAAATGGGTTACACCATAGACGAGAGACACTTTGGTGACTTACACGTTATTATTAATAAAGAGGGTCAATTAGATGCCGCTTCTGAAGCATCAGGGCGCGGTAAATCAATTGTTTTTTAAATAAAAAAACACCGCGCTAAAAAGCGCGGTGTTTAAAATAATAAAAGCTTATTGAGTATCAATTAAATCTTCAACACCCACTATTAGCCATGGAGCATCGTCTGAAATTAGACGCTCTAAGTGCCAAATTTCTAAAATATGCTGTTCTTTTTTATCGCCTAAATCACGGTACTTACCTTTAAAGCGAACACTAGCCTGCCACGATTGCGCGTTTGTATCTGCGCGCACAAGTTCGGCATCAATAAACATCACTTCTGTTTCTACGCTTTGTATAGCTTCACGTTCAGCTTTAAATTCGGCAACAAGTGCAGGGCTTAAGTATTCAGCCATTGTGGTGTAATCGGCATTGTTCCATGCAGTTTGTAGCGTATGGTAATGACTACGGGCACCTTGCAAAAAGCCATTAACGTCAAAGTTAGGTGGTAAATTAAAAGGCACAATTTCACCTTGTGGCGCGCTGTTAGCAAAGCCTGTACTCATTGGCTGCTCGATTGGTGCTTGTTTAAAAGCATTTTGCTGAGCACTTGTACCTGCACTGGCATTTGCAAGTTGTGGGACACGATTAGCACGTAAAAAGCCCGTTACTAGCTTAAATAAAATAAAGAGTCCGCCAGCTAATAAAATCATTTCTAATAGCTGAAAACCTTCAAAATCGTCGCCTAACATTGCTGCAATTAAGCCACCAGCTAAAAGACCACCCAAAACGCCAGCCATAATGCCTTTTTTATTTGATGTGGCTTTAGGTGCTGCTGTTGGGGTTGTTGTATCTGCTTTTTGTTTTTGTGCTGTTTGTTGTGTTGCAGGAGTTTGTCCACGTTTACTACTGCCAAACTTTTTACGTGCGTGTGCATCAAAACTGGCAGTACATAATAATGCCAATAATGAAAAAATAACGATGATGTTCTTCATGAAATTCCCTAATTAAAATCGAGCCGCGATTATAATTTACTTTCTTTAGGAATTTAATTAATTACTTTAAAAATCAGAGGTTTTGGGTATAAAAGAAAAGGTTTGTTGGTGAGTATACAATCAAAAAACCGCTCAGTAGAAACTAAGCGGTAAATTTGTTTATTTTAAAGCCAACGAATAGCGCCAGTAACGCGTTCGTTATAAGTATTTAGAGGTGCTCCAACACTTGCCACTAAAATAGTATCTGCTTGTGAGCCTCGGTTAATATGACCTTCAAAGCGCTCGTCTTTGAAATTATCATCGCCAAAACCAAATGATTTATTTTCAGAAGGCACTATAAATACCGTCATAGGACCAAAGTCAGACTCAAATATCAAATGTAGCCCTTTTTCGCCTTTAAAATCACAAAACATAGCGTAAGTTACATCACCAGGAAGCTCATCAAGATGACCACCTAATACTGCAAGCTTGTCGTTAACGCTTTGTAGGCTAATGGGCTCTTTTTTATCAAGCGCACTAATTTCGTAGTACACATGGGCAAGCGCATGCTCACCCGCTTCGTGTGCAATATTTTGCTCTGTACTAAAAAAGAAGGCACTAATAGCCACTACAAAAGATGCAGCTAATGCAAGATGCACGCGGTCAAGCTTAAAACGCGAGCGGGCATCAACTACATTTTTTCCTGTTGCTTGCTCTTCTTGTAGTGCTTTTTCTTTTAACGATGTGTTTAAAAGAATGCGGTCTGCAAGGTTTTCAGGCACAGGTATATCTAAAGAGTCTTGAATAAATTTATCAAAATCTTTCATATCGTTAATAAAACTTTGTCGCTCTGGGTTATTGTTAGCAAACTCCATGAGCTCCTTGTCAATGTCGTTTGGCTGCGCAATAGTGCGGCGACGAAACTCAAGTTCATCCATTATTTTGATGCCCCTTTAAGTTGTTCATCATCACGGCTTAAAGCCTCTTTAAGTTGATTTCGGGCACGGTATAAACGAGTCATTACCGTGTTTTTATTTAAATTAAGTATACCTGCAATCTCTTCGCCAGAGCAGCCCATTACAACTTGTAGTAATAATGGCTCTCGGTATTCATCAGATAACAGGGCAATCTGGCGTTGGATAACCGTTTGCTCCATTTCATCATCTAATGAGTGGCTGGTTTCATCAACAAGCGTATCGTTTTCTACGTCGCTGTAATCAAACTGTTTACGTTCAAATCGGCGCGCATTTTCTCTTCGTAATATAGTAAGCAGCCAAGGTTTAGCTGCCTTTTGATCAAGTAAAGAGTCGAGAGAACGCCACGCGCGTAAAAACGTTTCTTGTACTAAATCATCTGCTATGTGCGGATCACGGCATAACCAATAAGCAAAGCGATAAAGCTCTTTATTGTAAACGTGGACCAAGGCTTCATAACGCTTTTGTTTCTCTGCCATATCGATTAAGACCTGATTGTTTGATTTTTTCTTTCCAAGCATAAGCACTTTTTTAATTAAAAATTATTATTTATTGCAAAAAAAGACCTGAGTATCGTAGTTATTAATCATAAAGGTCTTTTAATACAGCTTGTTGCGACTTTGATGCTTGAGTTTGATAGTTCTCAAGAATTTTAATAATAGCATTAAGATCCGTGTTTGCGCCTTTATTACTATAAAGTTGTGCCTGCAATTGGCTAATGAGGCCATTAAGCTCGCTGCTCTTTACGCGATAGCAAAGCTCATCAATAGCGCCAACATTTTTGTGAGTCACCTTTACAGAAAAACTATTTAATGCGGTGTAAAAAGCTTTCACATCGTTCGTTTTAGCGAGCGTTTTAAGCTCATTTAAGCTCGGCTGAGAAATATCACGGTTGTTTGGTTGTAATTTCTCAGTCGTATTTTTAGTAGAACGGGTCATTAAGTAAAAAATTACAGTACCAATCCATAAAATATACCCTAAAGCGGCAACAACTATTAACCAAAGAGGAGTATCACTTTTAGTTTCAATACGTTGTGTGCCTGTCGCTTCATTCGAAATATTTTCAATAGCAGGTAAATTGTTTGGGTTTGATTGTGGGTTTGCCACAGCGGTATTAGGTGCGGTACTACTTGGCGTTACCGTTATAGTGCGCTTTGGTAATGTAGCTACGCTAATACGGTTCATTTTAGTATTAAACCAAGGCAGCTGTATTTCAGGTAAAGTGTAAGTACCTGGTTTTTGCGGCAGTAATGCATACGATGCAGTTTGCTGCGATACAACGCGTCCGTCACGTACTGCATTGTTATTTTCTTTTTTATCAGGGTAGCTGCGTATGCCATCAATGGTAGGCATAGAGATTTCAGGTAATTGCTCTTTTGTAACCCCAAGCGCAGTAAGTGTAATAGTACGTGTTATAGGCGTACCTACTTCTACGGTGTTGTCGTTAGGTTGCCATTCTTCATCAAGACTAACTAGCTCGCTTGGTAACCATGCACCTTTATAGTCACTCGGAATTGGTTTGATTTCTACTTGCTGATCGTCGCCAAGAGCTGACACTTCTAACTGACGATAATTTTGTTGTACTCGTCCTTGAAAAGCGGGGCCTGCAATAGTGTACGCACCGCTTTTTTGTGGCTGAATCAAATACTCGCGAGTAATAACAAGGTAGCGTTTACCATCAACAAGCTCATAGCTTTCAGTTTGTTTACCCAATTGGGTTAGCTGAGCATCTTCCATATTTGGTGTGCTTAAGCTGCCATCAAGCAGCTCTTTCGCAAGGTAAAGCTTAATAGTGTAAACACCGGCTTCTTGCACAAATAATGAATTACTTGAGAGCGACGTTTTTAAAAATATTTCGTTATTTTTATCTGCATCAACTGAGCGTTTTGCCACTTTTAATTTAATAGGCTGTGAGGTTAACCCTGCAACGCTAAATGCCGGAATAGTGTAATCGCCCTCTGCACGGGTCATTAATTTAACTGACCACGTGGTTTGTTTATTAATGCTGCCATTAATAATGTTGGTACGAGAACTTAAGCTTGTTGGGCCTACCACAAAGTCTTTTAACAGCGATGAGGTGTCTGGTTGCTCGCCTTTAACTGTATCGTCTACGGATATATTAAGCATAAAAAATTCACCCGCTAAAACAGGGTTTTTATCTACGCTGGCTTCTAATTTGGTGGCAGCCCACGAAGGCATCGCACTTAATAGCAATAAACAGCAAAATAATCGCATTACCATGATTTTTCGACTCCTGTAGGGCGACGTTTATATTGTCTTTTTTGGGCTTCTAATTGCATTTTATTCCGTAATAAAATAGCCGGATCGTCCGGGACTTTTCTAAGTAGTTGATTAAGCTGTTGTGCTTTTTCTTTTTCTTCATTAGTGAGCTCACTTGCTTGGGCTTGCATAGCTTGTTGCTGAGCATTTTGTTTTTGCTCATCAGTAGCAGGTTGCTCATTCATTGCTTGTGGCTTACTTTGTTGCTGCTCGTCTTTAGGTTGGTCAGCGTCTTTATTTTGCCCTTGCTCACTTTGTGGCTGAGCTTGCATATCAGGTTCATTTTGCTTGTCTGATTGCTCGCCAGGCTCACCTTGTTGATCTTTTGATTGTTCAGACTCTTTATCTGATTCTTTATCAGATTTTTCATCGTTTGAGCTTTGACTTTCGTTTTCGCCTTTTTCAGAATCGCTTTTATCACCATTTTGTTGCTGATCCTGTTTTGACTCATCAGAATTTTGCCCTTGGTTTTGCTCATCTTTTTTCTGGCTATCATCTTGGTCTTGAGAGTCGTCGCCGTCGCTTTGCTGATCTTGCTGGTTTTGTTGCTCTTGTTGATTGAGTAATTGTTCAACTAAAGCTTGGTTGTCAGTTGCTTGTGTAAAGTCGTCTTGTAAGGTTTGGGCTTGTTTGTAGGCTTCAATGGCGTCCTCAAGCTTGCCAGCTTTGGCAAGGGCATTACCGTAGTTGTATAAACCGGTAGCCGACTTATCATTACTAAACTCATTAAGTGCAGCATCAAAATTACCTTGCTGGTAAAGCGCCGCGCCTTTTAACTCACTCGATTGCGCCTGTGTTGCTGCATCGTATTCTTTATTTTTGTAAGCCTCTAATGCACGTTGATCTGCATTTTGCAAAAGAGTAGGAAGCTCTACGGCATACGCATTTTGCTGCGGTAAAAAGCTAAAGGCTAAAAAAGCCCCCAGCAAGGCAGCGCGTCTAAATAAATACAAGCCAAATGGCAGTAATAACAAGAGTCCGTATATACCTGCATCTATTCGCCAAAGTGCGTGGCTTTGTTTTTCGTCTTTCAATAATTCACTTTGTGCATTTGGGGCAAACGTATTTATGTCGTTATTACTAGGCTGGTAACTAGCAAATTTACCACCACTGCTCGATGCTAAATTTTTAAGCTGACTGGCATTGAGAGTAGGTACTACAATTTGGCCGTATCTGTCTTTCAAAAAACCACCTTCAGGTAACTTAATTGGAGCGCCTTGAGCGGTACCTACGCCATATATATTTAATCTATATTGGGTGTTACTGGTAAAGCTACTCACGTCGCTTTGTTCTTGCTGGTCAATACCGTCGGTCACTAAAATAATGTCGCCATCAATATAACCCGCTTGTGTTAATAGCTCTTTGGCCATATCAAGACCGGCTAAAACGTTTGAGCCTTTGTCTGGCATTATTTCAGGGCTTAAGCTTGGAATTAAATTACTAAGTGTTGTGGCGTCGTTTGTTAGTGGCGATATTATATAGGCCGTGCCTGCGTAAGCTACAAGCGCGGTATCACCTTCTTTAAACAGCTCAATCATATCAAGCGCTTTAAAGCGTGATTGCATTAAACGATTTGGTAAAATATCGGTGCTATACATTGAGTACGACATATCCATAACAATTACACGGGCACTTTTACTTTGAAATACAGGAGCTTGTTTTTTCTCAAAGCTAGGCCCAGCACTAAATAAAATGCCAAGGCTGCAAAACAAAGCAACTAACCAAAGTGGCTGGCTGGCTTTAGTGTTTGCTTCGCTCATTATAAATTGTGCTAAATGCGGTGCAATTAGCTGCTCACTAGTCGTTTTTTTATGCTTAATTAAGGCGACAAAAAATAATGCCACAGCAGGTATGAGTAACCATAAAAGAGCGGGGCGAATAAATTCAAAATCCATTAGTTTGGCTCCTTTAATGCACGCAGTGTACTCAGCATTACTTTTAAGCTAATAAGTAAAATAGCGATAAGTAACGGGTAGTAAAATAATGAGCTTTGTGGGCGGAATGTTTGTTCATCAGCGCTAATAGGTTCAAGTTTATCAAGCTCTGCGTAAATTTGTTGAAGGGCTGCTACATCTTTGGCTCTAAAGTATAATCCGCCAGTTTGCTCGGCAATCTTTTTAAGTAAGCTTTCATCTAAACTACTGCCACTAGAGCCACCCATGTTAAAGAGGCTAAAGCCGCGTGGATTATCTGAGCCAACGCCAATGGTGTACACTTTAATACCTTCCTCGCGAGCTAGCAGCAGAGCATCTTCTGGGTTTAAATTGCCCGCGGTGTTTTGTCCGTCGGTTAATAGCACCACAATACGGTTACTCTCATCTTTATTGGCAAAGCGTTTTACCGAAAGACCCAATGCATCACCAATGGCTGTTGCGCGTCCCACTAAACCAATTTGCGCTTCACTGAGCATTTTACTTACTGTTTTAACGTCGCGCGTGAGCGGGGTTTGTAAAAATGCGGTGTCGCCAAATAATATCAGCCCAAGCCTGTCGCCTTGACGCTGCTCTATAAAATCACTGAGTACGGCTTTTACCATGGTAAGGCGGTCAACATATTGGCCATTGTAAGCCATGTCTTGTTCGGTCATTGAGCCTGACAAGTCAACCGCTAACATTATATCGCGCCCTTCATTTGGTAATGAGATTGGCTCATCTAACCATGTTGGATTGGCAGCGGCAGTAACAAGTAATAACCAAATTACCCACTCGAAAGGATTTAAACGTCGTGCGTGTGGCTCAATGCTTTGACTGGTTAAATTGTGCTTTGCAAAACTGGGTATACGTAAACGCGTACTGGCATTACTTGCTGCGGGTTTTAATAGTAAAAGTAATAAAGGTAAGGGTATTAATAAAAATAACCATGGCCAGCTAAATTCAAACATTTACTGACTCCTTTATTTTAAATTGCTTAATACCTTGGCGAAATTTTTCGCACAGTGTTGTATCTTTTTGGCTGGGGTTATACAAGCTTAGTATTTCTTGTTCTGTAAAGCTCAAACCGGTAAGCGTATTAAGTGTTGTGCACCATTTAGAGGTAGATTGCGCAGCAAGGCGCTTGTCGTAATATTCAATCACTAAACGTTTTAAAATAATATGCAGTTGCTGAGGATTTTGCTCACTTTGGCTCAATTGTATTGCGTAGCGTTTAGGCTTTTTAAATTTATGTTTTTTGTAAAATATATAAATAGCTGCGCACAGTGCTAAAAACAGCAGTGCAATAATAACCCACCAAGCAGGGGCGAGTGGCCACCAATTAACTTGGCTTGGCGCTATTATATCGTGCAGGCCATCGAGTGGATTGGTTTGCATGGTTATTTTCTCACTAATTGCAGCTCAAGCGGTGTTGCTGCATTGAATGATATTAAATTAAGACCCGATTTAGTTAAGCGATTAAAGCGCGTACTAAATGCTTGCTCAGCATTTTTAGCAAAGCGTTCTCTAAAGCTGTTATCCATTAATGGTAGGGCAAAGTCTTGACCATTTGCATTAACGGTGACTGCTTGCTTAAACGCAGGTAACTGATGCTCAAATGGATCGCTTATGTGGCAACCAATCAGCTCGCAGTGGCGGCTTAATATTTCGAGTTGCTTAAAGCTGGCATCATCCAGAGCATTAAAATCAGACACTAAATACACTAAGCTGCCTGGTTTTGCTAAATGGTTAAGGCGCTTTAGGTTATCGCTAAAGTTGTTAGGGGCTGTTTTATCAATGTTGTTGAGTGCTTGCTGGTGGTTGTCGCATAAATTATGACAAAGCTTAAGGACTGCTTTTTCACGGGCGCTGGGCTTTAGCTCCAAATGCGAGTGCTGATTAAACACAATACCGCCAATTCTATCGCCGCGCTGACACGCCGACCATGCAACAAGAGCGCTTATATGCGCAGCTTGCACCGACTTTAATAGTAACTTTGAACCAAACAGCATTGAGTTAGAAAAATCAGTAAATACAAACACAGGGCGCTCTTTTTCTTCTTGAAAGAGCTTTGTGTGAGTCTCGCCGGTACGCGCAGTAACTCGCCAATCTATAGAGCGAATATCGTCACCTTGCTGATAATGTCGGACTTCGGCAAATTCCATTCCTCGGCCTTTGTGCGGTGCAAGGTATTGCCCTGTTAAGGTATTTTTTATTTTTACCTTAGGGGCAAGTTCAAGCAATTGCGCTTTGGCTTTGTAATACATCAGCTCTTTGAGTGCTAAATTAACACCGTGGCTATGGCTCTGTTTGAGCCATGCTTGGGATTCTAATTGTTTTTGCATAACTTATGGTACGGCTACAAGTTCAACTATACGGCTTATTACTTGATCTTTAGTAATGCCATCGGCTTGGGCTTCGTAACTTAAAATAATGCGATGACGCAGTACGTTATGCACAACAGCTTGAATATCATCAGGTGCTACAAAGTCACGGCCTTGAAGCCATGCATGAGCACGAGCACATTTATCAAGTGCTATTGTTGCACGCGGACTTGCACCAAACTCAATCCAGCTACCTAGTTGCGCATCTAATTTAGCGCCTTCACGGGTGGCAATAATAAGTTGTACTAAATATTGCTCAAGCGGCTCTGCTAAATAAAGGCCTAATATTTCTTTACGAGCTGCAAATAAATCGCTTTGACTAATTTTTTGCATTACTGGTTGTTGCTCGTTAAGCGCTTCGCCACGTGTTAAACGTAGTATATCAAGCTCATGCTCAGCGCCAGGGTAGCCAATACTTAGGTGCAGTAAAAAGCGATCCAGCTGGGCTTCTGGTAACGGGTAAGTCCCTTCTTGCTCTAGCGGGTTTTGTGTTGCCATAACTAAAAATAGTTCGCTAAGCGGATAAGTGTTTTTACCCACGGTCACTTGTCGCTCTGCCATGGCTTCTAATAGTGCTGATTGTACTTTGGCTGGTGCACGGTTAATTTCGTCAGCTAAAATTAGGTTGTGAAAAAGAGGGCCTTTTTCAAATACAAACTCGCTAGTTTGTTGGCGATAAATATCGGTACCTGTTACATCAGCCGGTAATAAGTCTGGCGTAAACTGTACGCGCTGAAACGATCCTTCAATACCTTTAGCAAGTGCATTAACTGCACGTGTTTTTGCAAGCCCAGGAGGGCCTTCTACTAATAAGTGACCATCAGCTAAAATAGCAATAAGTAGCGCTTGTGTAAGCTCTGGCTGGCCAATGATTTGTGTATCTAAGTACGTTTTTAATTGTGAAAATGCGTTAGCTGCCATAATAAGTGGACTGTCCTCGTCAGCTGGGTTTGTACCTAATAGTGTTAGGTGATAAATACTGACCTATTTATAAGGTTTATAATTGGGTAACTCAAGAGTTAGACTGTATTTTTTAAAATAGTTCGTTATTTTTTAACGATTTTTAGCGTACCACAAAACTTTGTAAATGCGTCTAAAAAAGCCTATTGTGATAGTCGTAATTAAACACTATTTATATAAATTTGTGTTTATCTATTGGCTTTAGTACACGGGTTGTTTAGAATCGAGGAAAACAAACAGGTCAGACCTGTCAGCGGGAGAGCATAAATGTCTGAGCAAAACATACTAAAAACACCAAAGGGCGACCGTATTGCCATAGTTAGCGGCTTACGTACACCTTTTGCAAAGCAAGCAACAGCGTTTCACCATGTACCTGCACTTGATATGGGTAAATTGGTGGTTAACGAAATGCTTGAACGATTAAATTTCAACAAGTCAGAAATTGATCAACTTGTATTTGGTCAAGTAGTACAAATGCCAGAAGCGCCAAATATTGCACGTGAAATTGTATTGGGCACAGGTATGCCGGTATCGGTCGATGCATATTCTGTATCGCGCGCATGTGCTACCAGCTTTCAGGCTATTGCTAATGTAGCTGAGTCTATTATGGCGGGATCTGTAAGTGTAGGTATTGCAGGCGGCGCAGATTCGTCATCAGTACTGCCAATTGGTGTTAGTAAAAAGCTAGCAGGCAGCTTAGTTGATTTAAATAAAGCGCGTACGCTTGGTCAACGCTTAAAAATATTTTCAAAACTGCGTTTAAAAGATTTATTACCAGTGCCTCCTGCAGTTGCAGAGTACTCAACAGGCCTTTCAATGGGGCAAACTGCTGAGCAAATGGCTAAAACACATAATATTAGCCGTGAAGATCAAGATGCGTTAGCGCATCGTTCTCACTCACTTGCAACGCAAGCATGGGCTGATGGAAAGTTAAAAGATGAAGTAATGACGGCGCATTTACCGCCATATAAAAGCTTTATTTCAGAAGATAACAACATTCGTAAAAACTCAACGGTTGAAGGCTACGCCAAGCTTAAACCTGTTTTTGACCGTCAGCACGGTACTGTTACTGCCGCAAATGCCACACCATTAACTGATGGTGCAGCGGCCGTACTTATGATGAGCGAAAGCAAAGCAAAAGCACTTGGTTACGAAATACTAGGTTACGTACGTAGCTTTGCATTTTCGGCAATTGGCGTAGAAAAAGACATGTTAATGGGCCCAGCTCATTCAACGCCTATTGCACTGGATAGAGCGGGTATTACGCTTGCTGATTTAGATTTAATTGAAATGCACGAAGCGTTTGCATCGCAAACACTTGCCAATATGAAAATGTTTGCTTCAGACAAATTTGCACAAGAGCATTTAGGTCGCAGCAAAGCAATTGGCGAAATTAACATGGATAAGTTTAACGTTAACGGCGGCTCTTTAGCATATGGTCACCCATTTGCAGCGACAGGTGCACGCTTAATTACGCAAAGCTTACACGAGCTTAAACGTCGTGGTGGCGGTTTAGCATTAACAACAGCGTGTGCTGCTGGTGGTTTAGGTGCAGCCTTTGTATTGGAGAGCGCGTAATGACAGATTCAGTATTTAATTTAGCGGTAGATGAAAATAAAATTGCCGTGGTAACGATTGATGTGCCGGGCGAGAAAATGAATACCCTGCGCAGTAGTTTTGCCGATGATTTAAAAGCATTACTAGAAGACGCTAAGTCGCAAAATGTAAAAGGCATGGTATTTATAAGCGGAAAAAGCGATAACTTTATTGCTGGCGCCGATGTGAAAATGCTCGATAGTGTTCAAAAGCGTGAAGATGCTTTAGCTATTAGCGAGCTATGTCATCAAGCGTTTTTTGATATGACAAAACTGCCATACACAACAGTAAGTGCGATTCATGGCGCTGCATTAGGCGGTGGTTTAGAGTTTGCTTTAGCATGTGATTACCGTGTTGGTACCGACAGTGATTTAACAAAAATTGGCTTACCAGAAGTGCAACTTGGTTTACTTCCTGGTGGCGGCGGCACCCAACGCTTAACTAAAATTGTTGGTATTCAAAAAGCACTAGAGTGGATGCTAACAGGTAAACAGATTCGCCCTAAGCAAGCTAAAAAAGCAGGTGTGCTTGATGACTGTGTACCGCACAGTGTGCTGCTAAAAGTTGCAAAAGAATTTGCGACTAAGAAAAAGCCACAAGCAAAAGAGCCAAAGCTCGACAATATTAGTAAATTACTAGAGTCAAACCCGTTTGGTCGTAACTTTATCTTTAAAAAAGCAAAAGAAAACGTACTTAAAAAAACGGGCGGGCACTACCCAGCACCACTAGCTATTATTAAAGCAGTGCGAGCTAGTGTAGAGCTTGATGAGCTAAAAGCGTATAAAACAGAAGCTGAAAGCTTTGCAACACTTGTAATGAGTGACGAATCGAAAGCGCTTCGCGGTATTTTCTTTGCAACCACTGAAATGAAAAAAGAGTGGCGCAATGATGACGCACCCGCAATAAGCAAAACTGCTGTTTTAGGTGGTGGACTAATGGGCGCAGGCATTGCGCACGTAAGTGCTGTTAAAGCTAAAGTACCGGTACGTATTAAAGATGTAGCAGAGCAGGGCATTAGTAATGCAATGAGCTACACCTATAAAATTTTAGACAAGCGCCTTAAGCGTCGTATTATGTCTAAAGCTGATGTGCAGTTAACGATGAACCGTATTACAGGTACAACTGACTACAGTGGCTTTAAACACATTGATTTAGTAATAGAAGCGGTGTTTGAAGATCTTGCACTTAAGCAAGGTATGGTTGCAGACGTAGAGCAGCAATGCCAAGCAAATACAATTTTTGCAAGTAACACGTCATCATTACCAATATCGCAAATTGCAGCGCAGGCAGCACGTCCTGAAAATGTAATTGGCTTGCATTACTTTTCACCAGTGGAAAAAATGCCATTAGTGGAAATTATTCCACACGAAGGTACGTCTCAAGAGACCATTGCCCGCGTTGTTAACTTTGCACGTAAGCAAGGTAAAACGCCAATTGTTGTAAAAGACATGGCCGGTTTTTACGTCAACCGTATTTTAGCGCCTTACTTAAACGAAGCTGCTAATTTGATGCTTGCAGGCGAGCCAATTGAAAAGATTGATGCAGCGCTTGTTGAGTTCGGTTTTCCGGTAGGCCCGCTGGCTCTACTTGATGAAGTAGGTATTGATATTGGCTCTAAAATTGCCCCAATTCTTGAAAAAGAATTAGGCGAGCGTTTTAAAGGCCCTGATGCATTTATGCGTATGATTGATTCAAAACGCCTTGGCCGTAAGTCTGGTCGTGGTTTTTATGAATACGATAAAAAAGGCAAAAAGGTTGATGAGTCAGTTTACGAACTATTGGGTGTTACCCCGGCTCCACGTTTAAACAAGAGCGAAATTGCTAAGCGTTGTGTATCGCAAATGCTTAACGAAGCAGTACGCTGTTTAGATGATGGCATTATTGCCAGCCCACGTGATGGCGACATTGGTGCAATATTTGGTATTGGTTTTCCACCATTTTTAGGTGGCCCGTTTAGCTATATGGATAAATTAGGCGCAAGTAAAATAAGCTCTGATATGTCTACATTAGCTAACAGCGATGCTAACTTTGCACCATGTGAATCACTGGTAACTATGGCAAGCTCTGGTGCTACTTTTTATAACGCAACACATGTTGAGGTTGTAGCTCCTGAAGTACAAAGCACTGAGTCACAAGAGCAAAGTGTAACTGAGCCTGAAGTTATTAAAGAGATTGAAACGAAAGAATAAAGTTTCTGCTATCTAAAAAAACCGCATTTAAATGCGGTTTTTTTATAGTTTTTATAAATAAATGAGGAGCTTAATGACATTATTTACACAAAGATTGAGCATGTACCAAATGGAAGAATCTGATTGGCCTCTTTTTCTAGCGCTTCATCGCGATCCTCAAGTCCTTAAGTTTTGTTTTGATATGCCAATGGAGTCACTGGTAAGAAACCGCTTTGAGATACGCTTGCCTAAGTGGAATGCTAAATCACGTCATCCCCTGTGTTTACTCATTATTAATAATCAAACAAAACAACCTGTGGGTGTTACAGGTTTTGCCTATGACGGAGAAACCGCGGAGCTTGGTTATTTATTACTGCCAGAGTATTTTAATAAAGGCTACGCGACAGAATCCCTAAGAGCTGTGATTGACTGGGCTTGGAAAGAATGTGGTATTAGGCAGTTTAAAGCAGTCGTAACGCGTGGCAATATTGGTTCTGAAAAGGTGCTTGGTAAGTGCGGTTTAACCCATACAGATACACTTTTTAAAGTGCATACAATAGGTGAAAAGTTATATGACGATTTAATTTATACGCTTAAGGTGTAGGGTTTTAATGGGCTAGTAGCCTAGCCCAAAAAGTGTTTACAAGTGAAGTGAAATAGCTTTTCGGTCTTTTTCTGGCATGTTTTCTACGACTAAATTAAATGAGTTATCAATCATTCTCTCAATTTCACCTTGTGGAATTGTGCCGTCTAAAATTACTGTGTTCCATAAGCGTTTATTCATATGGTAACCAGGGATCACTGCCGGGAAAATATCACGCAATGATATTGCTTCATCAGGATCGCACTTTAAGTTAAGCCACCAAATAACCTCACCATCATCATTAGTTTGACCGTCATTGCCAATAGCAAGAGTCGCAAACATTTTATGATTCACTTTATATACATCAACCTCTTGCGCAAATGGTTTTGTAACCTGAACAAGTGGTTTTTTAACTAAATACTCATGTACTTTTTTCTGGTCCATGATCCATTCCTTGAAGTCATACTCGGTAAAGCTACCATAGCAGTTTTTTTCACATTTGATTATATGTATTTTAGTATAAATTAAAATTTTACAAGCTAATACAACATGTAGCGTAAAACCAACGTAATTTTAGTTGAACAAAATCCAGTTCGTGGTATGTTTCTGGCAATCAAAAAAATAATAGGAATTCACACATGCCAAAGGCGAGTGATGTTAAAAAAGGTACTGCTATTGACTTCAATGGCCGCGTTTTAGTTGTAAAAGATATTGTGCGCTCTGTGCCGCAAGGTCGTGCTGGTGGTAGTTTATACCGTATGCGTTTATACGATGTGGTAACCGGTGGTAAAGTTGACGAAACATTCAAAGACAGTGACATGCTAACGCTGGCTGATTTAACACGCCGTGAAGTAATGCTATCGTACATTGATGGTGACGAGTATGTGTTCATGGATAATGAAGATTACACGCCTTATAACTTAAGCAAAGATGCTATTAGCGAAGAAATTTTATTTGTTAATGAAGAAACACAAGGCGTACACGTAATTGTTATTGATGGCGCGCCAGTAGGGCTTGATTTACCGTCAAGTGTTGAACTTGTTGTTGAAGAAACAGACCCATCTATCAAAGGTGCATCTGCGAGTGCTCGTTCAAAACCTGCACGTATGTCTACTGGCTTAAATATTTCTGTGCCAGAGCATATTTCAACAGGTGACCGTATCCGTATTAATACTGTTGAACACAAATTTATGGGTCGTGCTGAAAAGTAACTTGTAATACCAACCTGCATAAATCTTTGATCAATTTAACGAATTAAATTGCACTATAACGTCGTTAAAAGTTTTTTATTTACGACTGCATGGATGCAGGAGGTAGAGCAATGCAGGGAGCAATTGCCGAGAACAACTAGATATAAAAACTTTTGCCTAGTTCTAGCGTAATTTTCTTAACGTTAAATAGACCCCATATATAAGCAGATTGGTATAAATTATAATTTTAAAAGCCGAATCTGTGTTTAACAGATTCGGCTTTTTTGTGCACGCGGGGGATTTGTTGCTTTAAATTTAATCACGTTAGCGTTAGAATAAGTGCCGTATTTTTGAGCAACTTTAAAGGGTAATTTTGTTTATAGTTTTACTAAGCAGTATATTTATAGCTTTAATGTATTTAGAAGCCATTAAAAAAGGTATGCCAATTAAGCGATGGCTTATTTTAGGCGGTTTACTTGGGCCTGTGGCCTGGTGCTTATTTAATCTACATTATCGTCGTGCTTTAGTTAGAAATGTAGGTATAAATGCGTGTATATGGCGCCCTTAATTTATCGACGCCACATTTTTATTTTTTCTAATTAAGCTTGGGGCTGCTTTAGTGTGTTGCTGCTTTAAAAAATCAGTAAATTCACTTTTTGATAGTGGCTTAGAATAGTAATAACCTTGTACTGTTTCGCAATTAAGCTTTTTAAGTATATCAATTTGATGAGCTTGTTCTACACCTTCAGCAACTACATGCAAATCAAGGTTATGCGCAATAGTGACTATTGAGTCGACCATATTACGCCCACGTTCGTTGGTCATGTCATCTATAAATGCTTTATCTACTTTAAGTGTATTAAGCGGAAATTGCTTTAAATACGCTAATGATGAATAACCAGTACCAAAATCATCCATTGCTAAATGAATACCTCGGGCACTTAACGAACGCATAATTGCAATGGCTTCTTTAGGGTCGTCCATTACAGTACCTTCTGTTATTTCAAGCTCTAAAAAGTAAGAAGGTAATTCGTTTTTTTGCAAAATAACGTCAATACGAGAAGTTAAATCGGGGAGGCTAAATTGCTTTGCTGATAAGTTGACAGCTACTCGGCCGCTAAATAAACCGCTATCTAGCCATTCTTTTACGTCTCTGCAGGCTTTGTTTAATACAACTTCGCCAATTTCAATTATTTGGCCCGTTTCCTCGGCTATGGGTATAAAAACGCCTGGGCTAATAATGCCCTTTTTGGGTGTAATAAAGCGCACTAATGCTTCCATTCCGGTTAGCTTGCCTGTTCGAATATTCATTTTTGGTTGATAGTACACTTCAAAATGATCTTCTTTTAAACCAAAGCGCATAAGGTTTTCTATTTGCAGTCGTTTAACGGCTTGACGGTTCATCGTGTCGTTAAAAAATAGGTAGCTATTACCTTTCTTTTTAGCATGATACATCGCGGTATCTGCATTTTTTAGGAGCAGTTCAGGCGTATTACCGTCTTCTGGAAATAATACAATGCCTACACTTGAGGTGATTGCCAGTTCGTGGCCAGCCATTTTAAATGGTGTAGCAATGGCTGCTAAAAACTGTTTTGCCATACGTGTAATTACATGTATGTCGTTAGTGTCAGACATTACAAGAGCAAACTCATCGCCGCCTAAACGATAAAATACATCATTTTCGCGGGTTAGTTTATTTAAGCGCATTGCTAGTTTAGCTAACAAGCTGTCACCTAGTTGATGCCCTAACGAGTCATTTATTTTTTTAAAGTTATCTAAATCGAATACAAGCAAGGCGTGATGCGAGTTGAGCTTTACTAGCTTTTGCAAATCAGTAAAAAATAAATTTCGGTTAGGCAGACTAGTTGTGCGATCTCGATTCGATAAATTATGTAACTGCGATTCGGCTTTTTTACGCTCTGTTAAATCTGAATAAACAACGACATAATTAGTTATTTGATTTTGATCGTTTTTAATTTCATCTATCGATATTTCTATAGGCAATAAAACACGCTCACTATTACGAAGCTTCACTTCTTGTTGGATATGTTCGCGCTCTTTTACTATTTCAATAATTCTGTTTGTGTAGCTTGGTTCATACCCAGATAGGTTGAAATCTTTTCCTAAGTATTGCTCGCGTACGCCACCAAACAAGGTTAAAAAACTCGGGTTTATATCAACCAGTTTAAAGTTTTTATCGTAAATTGCTAAGGCGTCAGTGAGTGATTCAACACATTTAGCAAAAAGGTTTAAGCGCTCTTCCGTTGATTTTAACTGTGATATATCGCGAACAGTACCTGTCATTCTAAGGGGTGATAAGTTGGCGTCTTTTTCAATTATTTTTCCGCGATCGAGTACCCAATGCCAACGACCAAATGTATCTTTGATTCGGTAGGTGGCTTCAAAAAAAGCAGATTGCTCTGCAAAGTGTACTTTTAACAAGTGCTCAACGTTATTAATATCGTGAGGGTGAATAAGGCCTTTGTTTGGCGGAAACCCCATTAAGGTAGTCGAATCCATTAAGTACTTATCGTTAATACGAATAACTTCGCCTGTTTTTATGTTCCAGTCCCAAAGTGTATCGCCGCTACCTTCTACAGTACTTTTAAGGCGTTTTTCCGAAAGGCGGAGTTGGCGGCGTGAGCGTCTAAGTTTGTGGATTACAAATAACAGATAGGGCAAAGCAAGCGCTATAATGGCGCTTGCTAGTATAAGTATATTGTCGGAGTTGTAATTAAATGATGACTCAAAGGCAAAAAGCTCAAATGAGTAAGCAAGTACTACAAGCATGCTTAGTTTTATTATTATTTTTATCATTTTTTTATTACTTCTAATTTACAAATGATAATTTAAAACAAGCTAAACCTAGTGTCAAAGAGATTGAGAGTAAACGGGCATATTTTGAGATTTATTGACTTTTGCCGAGCTTAAAAGCTCATATCTTGGTCTATTATCATCAAATAGGCTTAGTGCATAAACTTTTAGTTCTTTTAGGGTTAGCGCATTTAAGGCATCTAAAAGTCGTTGTTGCATATGAAATTCATGATCTCTGTTACCAATAGCAAGCCATAACCGTTGTGAGCGTAGGCGCAGGTTTTTATCTTTTTCTGCAATATGAGTACTAAGGCCGTGTTTTTGCTGTTGCCAATCGTTTTCATCAAGTGCATCAATGTTATCAAGGTAGTTTTTAATAAAACGGTTATGTCGATGCAATAAAGTTTTTGCATCAAACTTAGGTGACTGCACATAAAATGCTATACCAGCACGCGTATTAAATGGTGCATAACCTGCGCCTACTAAGTAGCCAAGTTGCTGTGTAGTTCGTAATTCATTAAAGTAATCTTGATTAATTAAATGATTTAACGCCATCATTTTTACTTTTTCGGCCACGCAATCCGTTTGCGCTTGATAGTAAATAACCATTGCATGGTCGTTACAAGGAAGCTCTAACTCGTAGCGAGTTACTTTTTTAATTTCAAAAAGAGGGCGTCTTAAATCTTCAATTATGGTTGCGTTTTTTAAGTGATTTGCGACCTTTTTTTGAAAGGCTATTGCATCACTTTGCTGCCAGTTACCATGTAAAAATGATTCAACATGTAGTGCTTTAAAAAAGTCTGTTCTGAACTCATTAAATTGCTGAAAACAGGTGTTTTTTAATGCCGATGCAAGCTCCCCAGGTTGTGGGTTCCAAGGCATTATTTTTGCGCCTAAAATGCTAAATAACTCACTGACTGGTTTGTTTTGGTTGCTATTGCGCCAATGCCTTACAAGCTGTTTTTTATATTCAGCAAAGCGTTTTGCACAGATCTCTACATTAAATAAAGCATCTATTAATTGATCAACAAGCTCTAACTGGCTAGATGAAAGCCCCGCGGTATGTAGAGTTAATCCACCTTGATGCGAGGTTAAGTGGTAGCTAAGTCCCGCAAGTTCTGCTGGATAAAATTGCTCGCCCACACTATCCATAAATAAATCTGTAAATAAGCGGGTGAGTGCCATATGTTTTACATCTTTTACGGCAAAATCAGAATCCATGGCCAAATAAAAATGGCCTTTAGCAACACGAAATGTGTTGTCTTGTTTAAACCAAAAGTCAAAACCGGGTTCTTTTACTAATAACTCGGGTTTTGTTTGTGGTTTTACGACATCAAATAACACCACTTCTTTTGTTAAATAAGGATTAGCTGTAGGTAGCAGCATTTCGCTCAACGGCTTATTTATCTCGCTAAGGGCATCAAGCCAACTAGGTGAAATATGTTCTACTTTATATGGTGTGTTGTACCATGCCGTTTTATGTTCAGGCTCTACATCTGGATGTATAAGTACGATGCGCATATTATGTGGCGTTAACCACTGCATGGCCATTTCGTGGGTCGCTTTTTTAAAGCCTTCCATTAAATAGTCGCCTTGCACGTAGTTTGCTTCATCGTAATGCTGCATATTAATGCTTAAATTACTGACCCAATCAATCAGGCGTGACTTTTCTTGGTTATCGAATGCTATTTGTAATAGATTTTTTTTATCTTGGTATAAGCGTGGCAATTTTTCGGTGTTATCGTTAATTAAGCAAATGTATTCAAACACCATTTCAATAATGTCTTCGAAGTATTCAATACCTTCATCGGTAAGCGCTAAGCTAATATTAAAATCTTTAAAGTTGCTGCCATTAATACCACCGCCAGCAGAAAGTGCATTGATCCAGCCTTGCTCTTTTAAAATAGAATAAAGAGAACCAGCGCCTTCATAGCCAAGTAAGTGGGCAATAAAACTTACTGTTTTATGGCGATAAAAGTCGTCAATATTAGGCATAGCAAAACTTATAATAAGTTTTTGCATATGCTTATGTGGCTCAATATGGAGTATTTTTCCTATGTCTTGTTTGCGATAAAGTGGCTCACTGATCTCTGGCTTTTTAAGGTTTTTGTTGCCGTTAATTGCGCCAAAGTAAGTTTGAGTCCAGCTTTGTAGTGTATCTAGTGTTTCGTTTGCGCAAATAACTAAAGTCATCCACTGAGCTTGGTACTGGCTATTAAAAAAGTCACGAAGCTCATCACTAATACAGCGCTCTCTGTCAGCTAAGGTTTGTAGGTTTCCTACAGAAAATTTAGCAAATGGATGAGCTGGATTTACCGTTTCTTTATGGGCTTGATAAATACGGCGACCGTCGTCTTTTATTTTTAGTTTAAACTCGGCTTCAATTGCGTTACGTTCTTTTTCTGTTTCGGCTGAATTTAAAAGTGGCGCAATAAAAAAACGGCTAAATTGGGTAAGTGCTTGTTCAAATTCTTGATTGTTAATATCAAAAAAGTAACAGGTATGCTCAGTGCCGGTCCACGCATTGGTGTTGCCGCCAGCTTGCGAAACAAAATTATTAAAACTGCCTGAATCTGGGTATTGGTCAGTGCCTAAAAAAAGCATGTGCTCTAAAAAGTGTGCTAGGCCTTGCCTATCAAGAGGGTCGTCAAAATGTCCGGCGTTAACTGCCATTGATGCTGCCGCTTTTGTAGAATCTTTATCTTGCACTAATAGTACTTTTAGACCATTGTCCAGTGTAAAGGCGCGGTATGCTCTGTTATCATTGCGGCTGATATTCAAATGATGCTCCTGAAACTAAACGTTTACTTGTTAACAACAGATGATGGCTTCAGGAAAGCGAAGTACAGCTTAAAGATTTACCTGAATCTCATGAAAGAACTATTTTAGAAATAAATAGATTTATATTGTTAATATAGCTGACAAACGGGCAAACTGGCTACTGTTTTATATTCTTTAATCGGTTGATTTTTTATGAAAACAATCCTAATAATGCGCCACGGCGAAGCAACACCCATGCAGGCTGATGATGCAGGTAGAAATTTAACCCAAGCAGGGCATGATGAAGCTGAAAAAATGGGCCTTTGGCTCAGTAAAGCACATTACCCTGATGCACTGTTAGTTAGTCCTTACATTCGAGCACAGCAAACAGCTGCAGGTGTGGCTAAAAATAACGTATTTAAATTTAGCGAAACCACGTCTGATATAATTCCCGAAGGCAAACCTCAAATTGCTGCTGACTACATCGAAACACTTATTGCTACGCACCCCCAATGCAATACATGGCTTATAGTGGCACACATGCCTATTGTAAGTTACTTAGTGGACCAATTAAGCCCTGGCAATATGCCCATTTTTAATACGGGTGCTGTTGCTGTTATTAGTTACGATGAGCAAACCCAGCGTAGTAGTTATTTAAGTATAAATGCCCCAGAAAACGTTTAAATATAAATAATTGAGTAAAGTAAAATGACAATAGAACGTTTACAAACAGGTGCGCGCATGAGCCGCATTGTAAAACATAACGGCACTGTGTATTTATGTGGGCAGGTATGCGCCGACGCGCAAAAAGATATCAAAGAACAAACTCAAACTATGCTTGATAAAGTAGAGGCATTGCTTGATGAAGCGGGAAGTTCAAAAGAACATATGCTTAGCGCGACTATTTATGTAAAGAGCATGGAATACTTTGCTGATATGAATGCAGTATGGGATGCGTGGGTAACCGAGGGTTGTGCACCAGCACGTGCCTGCGTAGAAGCTAAAATGGCACGTGATGCACTGCTTGTTGAAATTTCAGTCGTTGCAGCTTTAAAAGAATAATAGCTTTAATGACTCGCTCCCCCGTTGTACTCATCACTGGCTCTAGTCGAGGTATTGGCGCAGCTACCGCATTATATTTTGCAAAGCATGGTTATGATGTTTGCATTAATTATAAAGCTGATTTAGCTAGTGCGAAGCTAGTAGCCGATCAAGTAAGAAGCTTTAGCGTTAGAGCTCAAGTTATAAAAGCAGATGTATCGAAAGAGGCAGATGTTTTGGCGTTGTTTGATTTTATTGATAAAGAATTTAGCCAACTTGATGTACTAATAAATAACGCCGGTATTTTAAAACCACAAATGCCTTTGTTAGAAATGAGTGCTGAGCGCATAAACGAAGTTTTGACTACAAATATTACCAGTGCTTTTTTATGTAGCCGTGAGGCAATAAAGCGAATGGGAAATGGCGGTAGTATTGTTAATGTATCATCGGGGGCCGCTAAAACGGGCTCTCCTAATGAGTACATTGATTATGCAGCATCTAAAGGTGCAATGGACACATTTACTATTGGCTTGGCAAAAGAGGTGGCAGGTAAAGGCATTCGAGTTAACTCGGTTAGACCTGGGCTTATTTACACTGATATGCATAGCGATGGTGGCGAAAAAAATCGAGTCGATCGTCTTAAAAGTAAACTACCCCTTGGCAGAGGCGGTACACCCGAAGAGGTTGCTGCAGCAATTTACTTTTTAGCTTCAGAGCACGCTTCTTTTACAACGGGTAGCTTTGTTGATGTAGCCGGCGGTTTGTAAGCTAAAGTAGTAAAGCTAGCCAAAACGTAAAGCTAATAACACTTAAGATAGTAGAAAGTACGACAGCCCCAGCAAGAGTAGCTTCATGCTGCTTTATTTGAGTCGCAATAAGATAAGCATTTACGCCAACAGGGGACGCACTTAAAAGTACCAATACATTAAGTATTTGCGTGTCTAGCTTAAATACATAGGTGCCTACCAATAAAACTAGCGCAGGCAATAAAAATATTTTTAAAATTGATGCTATTAACGCGGGTTGCCAATTTGCTGCTATTTTATAAAAAGCTAAATTTGCACCAAGTACAAATAGCGCACAGGCAATTGCTGGTTTAGCTAATAGCTCCAAACTATTTGCTAAGTCGGTGAACAGTGTTACTCCTAATATGTTTAATATAAGCCCGCACCCAATACTCAGTACTATTGGATTTAACACCATACTTTTCCCAAAATGCGACCACGAAAATTTATCGCTACTGCCTTTAGCGCCTATTAAAAAAGTAAGTGCAAATAACAATGTGCTATGAAAAGTAATGATCATAAACGCAATGGCTATCATCTCTTTGCCAAGCGATGCAATAACAATAGGAATACCCACTAACACCATATTTGAATAGCTAGAAGCAAGTCCAAAGACGCCGTGTTGTTGGTAATTTTTTAAATACTTTTTATTTAAATAAAAGCGATCAATTAAAATACCCACCCCAAACACGCTCAGAACGGGTATGTAAAAACTCAAAAATGCAAAAAGGCTAATGCTTTGCTGTAAGTTAATTTGCGACATATTTAACAATAAAAAAGCAGGCAAACTAATATAAAAAGTAAATTTACTTAAGCCTGCAATATGCTGCTTTTCGAAAAATTTTAATCGGCAACAGCTATAACCAAACGCAACAATAAAAATGAGCGGAAAAATAATTGAAAAAATATGCACGTAGTTACATCCTAGTAATAGCTATAGTTAGCGTCTAAATTCATCACTTTGCGGTAAATTAATTAGTATGAGTACAGCGCCTCTACCACCATATTCGAGAGGGGCTTGGTGCATCGCTATTACGTCAGGGTGCTGTACTAAGTACTGAGGCACTTTGTGCTTTAGTACGCCGCCGCCAATACCGTGCACTACACATGCACAATAGTAATGCTGCTTTTTACATTCGTGAATGAGTCCAGCGAGTTCATCTTTAGCAAGTTCTTTATTTAAGCCATGTAAATCTAGCGTCAAATCGGGTGCAAAGTCACCACGGCGAAGCTGTTTAGCTAGGAAGGTATCTTGGCCTGGTTTTACATATTTAACCGTGCCGTGGGTGTCTATATCGGGAATATAAACGTCTGAGAAGAAAAATTCAGATTGAGCCTGCTTTTTTTGCTGGGCAAATTGCTTAGCTTGTGACACCTTAGGCTTTGTATCAAAACGATGAGTATCTTGTTTAAATACTTTGGCGCCTGTGATCGTTTGACGAAATAAGCTTATGTCGTCATTGCTTAGGGACGAATGTGATGGAGTGTCTTTTTTCATAACTATTACCTAAACAAAAAAACGTAAAAACGCAGCGCAAAAGGCGGTACAATACTTAAATGAGGGGCAATTGTAATTTGCCCAGCGCAGATAGGCAATGCAATCGTCTTAAAGACTCAAAACAGTCAGTAAGCTAATACAGGTAAAAATATATGAGCGATTTACAAATAGAAGAAGCAACACTCGAAGAAGCCGTTGCAGAACTGTCAACTTTACATGACTGGTTACGTTGGACTACAAGCCAATTTGCAAGTAGTAGTATATTTTTTGGACACGGTACAGATAACGCATGGGATGAAGCTGTAAGCTTATTACTGCCTGCGCTTAGCTTGCCTGTTGATGCGCCAAAAGAATTAATGCACGCGCGTTTAACAAGCACAGAAAAAAACCGACTTGCGGGTCTTATTGCAGAACGTATTAACGACTGCACACCAGTACCTTACTTAACAAACATTGCATGGTTTGCGGGTATGCCATTTTATGTGGATGAACGTGTACTTATACCTCGCTCACCGTTTGCTGAGCTTATCAGCAACCGCTTTACACCCTGGCTTGAAGAGCCACAATCGGTTAACCGTATATTAGATTTATGTACAGGTTCGGGTTGTATCGCAATTGCACTTGCGCAAGCTTTTGAGCAGGCACAAGTTGATGCGGTAGATATATCGTATGAAGCGCTTGAAGTGACAGACATTAACATTAACGATTACATGTTAAGTGATCGTGTGTTACCCATTCAGTCTGATGTATTTAGCGGTGTACCAGGTCAAAAATACGACCTAATAGTAGCAAACCCACCATATGTTGATGCAGAAGATATGGCTGACTTACCACGTGAATTTCATCATGAACCAGAGCTTGGGCTTGCATCAGGCCACGATGGTTTAGATGTAACCCGTACTATTTTAAGTGAAGCGAGTGAACACCTAACTGATAACGGTTTGTTATTTGTAGAAGTTGGTAACTCTATGGTACATATGGATGCACTGTATCCGGGCGCGCCGTTTGAATGGATTGAATTTGAACAAGGCGGCTTAGGTGTATTTGTAATTAGCAAAAAGCAGCTAGATGAGTATTTTGCAAAATAAGTAAAAAATGAATAGCCAAGCCGTGTGCTTGGCTATTGGTAGTCATTAGGAATGAGGAAAGTTAATGGCAGGTAATAGCATTGGACAGTTATTTAAAGTGTCCACCTTTGGTGAGAGCCACGGCGTTGCGTTAGGCGGCGTTGTTGATGGTACTCCCGCAGGTCTTGAAATCACAGAGGCCGACTTACAAATTGATTTAGATCGCCGAAAACCAGGCCAAAGCCGTTATACAACGCAGCGCCGTGAAAGCGATCAAATAAAAATATTAGCAGGCGTTTTTGAAGGTAAAACCACAGGTACTAGCATTGGTTTATTAATTGAAAACACCGATCAACGTTCGCAAGATTACGGCAAAATTAAAGATGTATTTCGCCCAGGTCATGGCGATTACACGTATTGGCATAAGTACGGCCTGCGCGATTATCGTGGTGGCGGCCGTTCGTCTGCACGTGAAACCGCAATACGCGTAGCGGCAGGCGCTATCGCTAAAAAATACTTAAAGCAATTTCATGGTATTGAAGTTAAAGCATGCTTAAGCCAGCTAGGTCCTATTAAGGCGGAAACGTTTGATTGGGACGAAGTTGAAAATAACTTATTCTTCTTCCCTGATGCAAGTAAGCTTGAAGCGCTTGACGAATATATGCGTGACCTTAAAAAGCAAGGTGACTCAGTTGGCGCTAAAGTAAAAGTAGTGGCAAGCAATGTACCTGTTGGTCTTGGTGAGCCAGTATTTGACCGCCTTGATGCCGAGCTTGCACACTCATTAATGAGTATTAATGCAGTTAAAGGCGTTGAAATTGGTGATGGCTTTGACGTAGTTGAGCAAAAAGGCTCTGAGCATCGCGACGAGCTAACCCCTGAAGGTTTTACATCAAACCATGCAGGTGGCGTACTTGCGGGTATTTCGACAGGGCAAGATATTATTGCTTCTATTGCGCTAAAACCAACGTCGAGTATTACCATCCCAGGTAACAGCATTAATACAAGCAACGAAGCGGTTGAGATGATCACCAAAGGTCGTCACGATCCGTGTGTTGGCATTCGTGCAATCCCGATTGCTGAGGCAATGATGGCTATTACATTAATGGATCATTTACTGCGCCAACGCGGACAAAATCCACATGTAAACCACGAACACGGGCCAATTAACGGCTCTGTGTAAGTATTTATAATTATAAAAAACGCGGACTACCGCGTTTTTTTATGTCTGTAATTTAGTTTAAAGCCTTTCAGGAGTTGTTCAAGTAGGCCCTATATACTGCAAGAAGGAGGGTAGTAATCATGAACGATAATATTAATGAACACTCACAAATGAAAGCCCAAGCTGCAATAGCCCGCTTAGAGCGATTCAGTAAGTTAACTGATAGCAGCATTGGTATTCCTTTTACTAAATTTAATATAGGTTTGGAGGCTGTGATTGGTTTAATTCCCGTTATAGGTGATGCCGCAGGGCTAATTTTATCAAGTTATGTGCTGATAGAAGCCCAGCGTTTAGGTGTGAGTAAACGTATAAAAACTAAGATGATTATCAATATGCTCATAGACTTTGTGGGCGGTTTAGTGCCATTTTTTGGCGATGTTTTTGATGCTTTTTTTAAAGCTAACACGCGTAATACACAACTATTAAAAAAGCATTTAAACAAGCAGTTGAGTGAGTAATTAATAGCTCTAAGTAACAGTTAGCAAAGAGACTTTAAACAAAATGTTGTTGGTTGTTAAATCACCTAGTATGGTAGGAGCGTCTATTCACTTTGGTATCTACAATATGCAATTATTTATCGGTAATAAAAACTACTCTAGCTGGTCATTACGCGCATGGTATTTAATGAGTAAATTTGATGTTGAGTTTAGTGAAACCCAGCTGGTACTCGACACCCCTGATTTTTACAATGAACTAAAAAAGACCTTTGCTGTGCAAAAAGTTCCAGCGTTAATTGATGGCGATTTACAGGTATGGGATTCACTAGCAATTTGTGAATATATTAACGATGCTTACTTATCGGGCGCTGCATGGCCAAAATATATTACCCAAAGAGCTAAAGCGCGTGCGCTAAGCGCTGAAATGCATTCAGGCTTTATGGCGCTGCGCAGCGAAATGCCAATGAATATAAGAGCTACCCGTAAAGTAGACCTATCGAGCGAAGCATTAAAAGACATAGCCCGTATAGACGAGATATTTGCACAGCAACAAGATGTGTTTCCAAATGAGTGGTTTTTTGGTGATTTTAGTATTGCTGATGCTATGTACGTACCTATTGTATTGCGTTTAAAAACCTATCAAATTATGTTATCGCCAGAGGCGCAACAATATTGTGACTTTGTTATGCGCTGCCCAGTATTGCAAGCATGGATCACTCAGGCATTAACCGAGACCGATATTGTAGAGTGTGATGAAGCAGGAACGCCTGTATAATTATTGTTTTCTTATATGGCATGTTTTATACCTTAAAATCATAAGTTTAAACTAGGCAGCTCATGTATCTAAATCACCCAAGGTATGGCAATACACCAATAACTACCAATACCCCAGTGACAATAGAGGCGATAGAGAATGCGCACTGGCGTTACTCGAGCCTTAAATACTTCCCTAATACGGTAATATTGGCTGATATAAAAAAGCAAAACTATGCCATTTATCCTCGGGCACTTTATGTTGATATTGAAGAGAAGTGCGGGACTTGCTCTAAGGCATTTATTTTTTTTGCTCAAGAGCAGCAATATTGGTTTGAAACGTTAAGATTTTGGGTCGATTCACACTGTACTCATTGCTTTGAATGCCGTAGACATGCCAGATATATACTAACTCTACGTAAACGGTACGATATGTTAACTAGCTTAGCCAATAAAACCTCAGGTGAAAAAACACAGCGTAAAGAACTTGGTAATACTCTTTACTGTTTAGGTATTATTAAAAATATCAATAAAGTGAAAGATTAGTCTGCTTATATTTACTATCACGCCTTATTGTTACTTTAGTTGTAAAAGCCCATACAATTCGTCTCGTTTTTTAGTGCGGAAAATAACTGATCTCATTTCTATTTTTTACAAAACCATAACACAACGCTTAATAAGGTGATGTCTTTTTCAAATCGAATAGACTCAAATACTGAATAAAAATAAGCTAAAACAGCTAAATAAAAAATATATTAATATAAATTCAATCTTGAAGAATAGACTATGGTTTTCTCTCTCTCGTAATGCTAATGTTAATTAAGTTCTGTTTTTTATTATTAAATAAACCAGTGCTTTATAATTATACAAAGAATTACTCTTTAAATAAGAAATTGATTGGTATAAAACTATTAGCTTAACTATATTAAATACTAATCATAGCAACAAGGAAGTTGGATCTCGTCTTTACCATGATCTGTAACTTCCTGCCGCAATCAATCTATTATTTACTCTCGCAATTTTAGCGTGTTTCTATGAGGATTTATCTATCTTTATAGAGACGTAAAATCGTTTTTTATTAGCTAAGTAAATATTTATCATGGATTTTAAAAAGGAGCAGGAATGCGACAAACTAAATTTGGATTAAATACAGAAGTTAAATATTTTAAAAAATTACTACTTGCGATCACTATAACGTCTTTGGTTGGGTGTGGAAGTGATGATAAAAGTGTCGAACCAACAGCATTACAAAATAAGCCTCCAGCGTTAGTAATGGGAGATGATCAAAGTGTTGATGAAAATACTGAAGTTGTTTTAACTGCTCAGGGAACGGACCCTGAAGGCAGCGAGTTATCATATGAATGGTCTCAAACTGATGGGACAAGTGTTGAGTTGAACACATCAACAACTGCTTCGACCTCATTTATAGCGCCAGATGTCTCTGAGCAAGCAAATTTAGAGTTTCAGTTATCAGTCAAAGACTCTGCAGGTGAGGTGGTCACTGGTAGTGTGATTATTACAGTTAATCCGGTATTTGCACAGCTAAGCAATACCGCAATTAGCTTTAGTTCTGTGCCAGTACAAAACCAAGAAGTGGCTATTAATTTTATTTCTGACGATGATTTAGGTGAAATTAACTGGCAGGTGGAAATGCAACCAGAGACTTCAGCATTAACGTTAACTAAATCTGAAGATCAATCAGTAACTCTTACTCCAACTGCCGTGGGTGAGTATAAATTAATTGCGCAGTCAAAAGATAATGATAGCGTTAAAAGTACAACATTTAGTATTACTCCAAGTTTTGAATTTGATGTGTTAAAAGTTTCTGGTAATGATGATACTACTGAAGTTAACGAGCTAATAGGGGCGATATCAAATCAATCTTGGGTCTACTCGTCTTCACTTGATAAGGATGCACTTAAAACGCTCGTGGCTAATTATGAGCAGTTAGTTGTAAAAGGTTATGACGAAACACAGGGCTTATTAGTTGAATATGATGAAAGTGATTTAAAGATTAAAGAAGCAATGGAGCTGTTAAAGCTAGAGCAGGGCGTTTCAAGTGTTGATAACCGTGTTTTTGAAGGGCAGAACGTATTACGACAAGAAGATACAATACCAAATGACGGTAGTGACTTCACTGATGGCGGCGATAACTGGCATCTAGAGAAAATATTAGCAACGGCTGCATGGGACTTTACAACGGGTAGCACTGATGTTTTAGTAGCAATTTCTGATGGTGGCTTTGATACAACCCATCCAGAGCTAAAAGGACGCTACTCTGAAGTATTGACGTCCCAAGTTTCTGATCATGGTACAGCTGTAGCAGGTACTATTGGTGCCGCTACCAATAATGGGACAGGCATGTCTGGGATTAACTGGTCTTCTCAATTAATCTTAGGTAATTGGGGTAAAGAAAGCCTTAAAGCTTTATTATCAAAAGCAGGTGTTGTGACGGTAAATAGCTCATGGTCAATCCCTGGTTATATTCCAGTTTCTTTCGACCCATCGAACATTGTTAGCTTAGAAGAGCGAAATACGCTTGCTCTAGTCGCTTCTAGACCCTACCGAAAAATAGCAGAAAGTAATTTAGATAAGTTATTAGTGTGGTCTGCAGGTAATGGCATCGGCAATGGTGCGGGCAACAGCAATAATGTTTACGGTGTGGATGCACGCTTACATAGCTCAGCTCTTCACTTTACTAGTAACGGTAATTTACAAAAGCAGCAGAACGTGATGTTTGTTGCCGTTGTTGGTGATGATAACCGTTTACCTTTTTATAGTAACTATGGGAGCTCAGTAGATATAGCAGCACCGACTTCTTATAAAACCTTGAAGTCAAATTCTCAATATTATACAGATAGTCAATATGGAGATGGTACAAGTGCTTTTTCGGGGACATCTTCAGGTGCAGCTATAGTAACAGGGGTGGCTTCACTCATATATTCTATTTACCCAGATTTTACAGGCGAAGAGGTAAAAAATATATTAATTGATAGTGCAACAGAGTTTGTGACTGAGCGTTATATTACTCCATCAGAGAGTGTGGATAAGGGGACTAATATTGCGACGTTAGCTCACCAAATTCCAATTGTTAATGCACAAAAAGCCTTAGAAAAAGCACAGGCAATTATTGATAGCAAAGTGATCATTTCAAATGCTATACCCGATCCTTTTACGGCTCAAACACAACTATTATTTGACTCGATAGATACTGATTTACAAGTAGAAAATATCGATTGGGAACTGCAGTCTTTTGGTGCCTCAGATAAATGGCAAACGGTTAAAGCTAGCTCAACAACTGAAAGCGAATTACTAGTTGATCTTGATACGAGCGCTTCAAGGCATCGCTTGCTTGCAACTATTAACTTGCTTAACCCTACGAGTGGATCAGAAGTTGTTGTTGTTAAGGAGTTTGAATTTGAGTACTCAACAGTCATATTAACCGCAAAAGACACTGTATCCCTTGAGCCGCAAGTGGGCGTACAAATTAGCCTTGAATCTGACACAGGACAAAACTTTGAAATGTCTAGCTACACAGATTCGTTAGGTGTTAGTAATATGTACTTAGAAGCGGGATCATATAAAGCATATGGCACTAAAGAAGCTTACCAAACAGCCGCTACCTCAATCATCGTTAATGATGAAAGTACAATTCAAACAACCTTAAATTTAGCATCTGCTGAAGTTGGTGCTGTTGGCTCTTTAAGTGGTTTTATTGTTGATGGTAACGGTAATCCATTAGAAGGTGCCTCTGTAAGGATTTCTGGTGGTGAGCAAACAAATGGTTTCTTTGCCGCTTCAACTACTGATAGTAATGGTGAATTTGCTATTTCGAATATTTCAAAAAGTGATTCGGATGGTGATGAAATTGAATCTTTCATAATGGAAGTTTCTGCATTTGGTTATACAACCTCAGTGCGTGAAGAAGTTATCATATTGGCAGGTAAAGAGCGTCTAGAGAATTTCACACTTGTTAGCCAAAATTTAGAAGAGCAAATAATATTTTCTGATGGCTTTGAAGAAGGTGAAAATAGCTGGCAATTTACAGGATTTTGGAACCAGGTTGACCTCGCAAATAATAGCATTACTAATACCTTAGTTGATGGAGGATATACTTCTCTAGCGCCAGATGAGGAAGGCCCAAAAGCGTTATTACCTAAAGCATCGAGCGGTAACAGTGCGTGGTGGTATGGTCAAGAAGATACGGGTACATTCATAGGCACACAAAACAGTAATGATTACCTTCTTAGTGGCGGGGGCTCAGAGCAAGCAAATTCAGGACAGCTTGTATCGCCTGCGATTGACTTGACATCAGTTAGTGCCGCACTTCTTAAATTTAGAACATGGTGGGAAATTGAATCAGTAAATCCTAATGAGAATGGATACGATATCATGGAAGTGCAAATAAGTACTGACAGTGGTGAAACCTTTGAAACACTTAAGAAGCTAAACCCTTTTGTTGATCCAAATGAGGCAGATCGTAAGGCAAAACCATTCTCATCGGGTGGTTATAATCGTAAACCTGTTTGGGTGCTTGAAGAGCTAGATCTAACTGATTATGTAGGTCAATCAGTTGTCATACGTTTTGACTTCCAAACGAATGATGGGCTCTACAATGGCTTTAGAGGCTGGATAATTGATGACTTTGAAATGCTTGGCTTTGCTTCGGATTCTAAGCTGCTACAGAGCACCAAAGCATTAACTCCTTCGTTAACTAAAGCAGCTGCATCAGACAAATCGGATGTTAGTGAAAAGTTTGTAGAAGTACATAAAAAACCACAAGTTTATTCACCTAAGGTAACACCAACTCGCGATTAATAAACGCGAAATGGCAGGCAGCCTTTATTAAGGCTGCCTATTTTTAGTAGTGCAGCAGCGATACATTAGCCACTTATTTTACTTTTCAACGTAATCGAAGTAATACTTTGTGAAACACTAAAACCTTTATAATAAAAAGAGCTTATCCCCCATTCTTTTAGCCCATCACTAACTTACCTAACAGCTTTAATAAGTAGCTCCTAAGGAATAGCAAATAAGTTGAGACTGATACTTTTGTTATTAAACATAGAGAGTAATCCTAATAAATCAATGCGCCGTAATAAGCAAATAGGTTTGGCTTTATGATCGTGTGGCATTGGTGTTTCCTATCTATGTGTGCAAGCAGTTTATTTATAAGTATTGTTGTTTAAGTGGTAAACACTAGGAGCTTATTTTTACTTTAGTTGTAAAAGCCCGTACAATTCGTCTCGTTTTTACTGCGCAAAATAGCGCTGCAACCGAGAAAAATTAGCCTAATTTTATGCATCAAATAGCTGATCTAATTTCAATTTTTGAACGCACTTTTTATCAAAGTCATAATACATGTCTGATAAAAGGCGATTTTGAACCTGTGTATTTACCAGCAACAGAGCACGTGCCATATCACCAAGTTGTATTTGCGCATGGTTTTTATGCTAGTGCATTACATGAGGTTGCACACTGGTTGGTTGCAGGCGATGAACGTCGTTTATTAGAAGATTACGGCTATTGGTATTGTCCTGATGGGCGCGACAAACAAAAACAAGCTGAGTTTGAAAACGTAGAAGTAAAGCCTCAAGCTATAGAGTGGTTATTAAGCACCGCAGCAGGGTTTAATTTTAATGTGTCGGTGGATAACTTAAACGGCGAGCAAACATGTCGGTTTGATTTTCAGCAGCGAGTACATGCACGTGTATTATCGTTAATCGAAAATGGCTTTAACTCTCGTACAGAGTCACTTTTAAAAGCACTCTCTGATTTTTATAATACACAGTGGCCATTAACAGCGCAGCAATTTAATTGGCAACATCCGAAGGAGCTTTGTAATGGCGTTTAGATTAGGTTTAATTGTAAACCCAGTAGCGGGTTTAGGCGGAACAGTTGCTTTAAAAGGTAGTGATGGCGCACACACAGCCGCTAAAGCAATCGAATTAGGTGCAGAACCCAAAGCAAATAGCCGAACAAAAGCAGCGCTTGAAGTGCTATTGCCTTATAAAGAGCGCTTAACCATTTACACCGTTAACGGTGACATGGGTGAGCAAACAGCAAAAGCCTTGGGCTTTAATGTAGAGGTTGTATACAACTCTGAAGTAATAACAACTCCAGATGACACAGAACAAGCAGCAAAAGTACTTAAAGACTTTGGTGTTGATTTAGTTTTATTTGCTGGAGGCGATGGTACAGCGCGTAATATTTGCCATGCAATAGAGGATACCATTCCCGTACTTGGTATTCCTGCAGGCTGTAAAATTCACTCTGGTGTATACGCCATTACACCAAAAGCTGCAGGGCGCGTAGTCGAAATGCTGGTTAAGGGGGAGTTAGTTACCTTAGCTGATGCAGATGTAATGGATATAGATGAAGATGCCTTTAGACAAGGCACAGTAAAAGCAAAGCGCTACGGCGAAATGCAAACACCTAGCGAAGTACGCTATATGCAAGCGGTTAAAAATGGCGGCAAAGAAACCGACGAACTCGTACTTGCCGACATTGCTGCGCATGTTGTATCGCAAATGGATGAAGACACATTTTATATAATGGGTAGCGGCTCAACGGTTGAGGCCATAATGGAAGAAATGGGACTTGAGAATACGTTGCTTGGCGTTGATTTAATAAAAGATCAAACCTTAGTTGCTCAAGATTTAACGGCGAAGCAATTACTTGAGCTTACTCATGAGCAAAGTACTAAGTTAGTCATTACGCTCATTGGCGGGCAAGGGCATATATTTGGCCGTGGTAATCAGCAATTGAGCCCTGCGCTTATACGTGCAATTGGCAAAGAAAACATTATTGTAGTAGCAACAAAAACAAAACTACAAGCGCTTAATAACCGCCCCCTTATTTGTGACACCGGCGATGGCGAATTAGATGATGAATTAACGGGTTATATTAAAGTAACCACCGGATTTAACGACCATATTATGTATGCAGTAGGGCACCAAAACCTTGAAAATACAGGTGCTTTGCAAAACCAGGAGATTAATAAATGAGTTTAGTGAACTATATCGATGCAGCCCAGCAGTACTTCGATGATTTAGTAATAAAAGCAACTGACGATGAGTTATTTGCAGGCGGCTATTTACGAGGTCATTTTGATCTTGCAGTTGGTTATGCCGAAGTAGAAAAGCTGACAATCAGTATAGATGAGCTAAACGAAACTGTAGAGCAAAGCTTAGTAAAAGCATATCGCAACGGCGAGCTTAACGAAGAAGATAAGACATTAGTTGCACGCTTGTGGGAAGAAGTTAAAGCCCTCGCTTAAAAGTAAGTGGCACAAAAAACACGATTTGTTTATCACTATCGTGTTTTTTTGTGTCCAAAACTTTTAAAGCAGATTTTTATGTTAATTTACTGTTTTGTTTTTATGCGATATTGTTACTAAAAATAAATTTTAGGAACAATAAAAATGAATAATAATCAAGACGCTTTACCTTCAGGGGTTGTTGCGCGTTTTTTAAATTTTGTTGAGCGGGTTGGCAATAAGCTTCCAGATCCAGCCGTAATATTTCTGTTTGCAATGTTATTAATTTGGTTTTTGTCGTGGTGGTTTTCAGGTGTAAGCTTTGATGCAATAGACCCACGTACCGGTGAAGCGATTATTATTAATAATATGCTGGCAAGTGATTCGCTCGCTACTTTTTTATCCTCTATGGTAAAAACCTTTACCGGCTTCGCTCCCTTAGGTGTCGTTTTAGTAGCTATGTTAGGTGTAGGTGTTGCAGAGCATTCGGGCTTCATTAATACCGGTCTTAAGTTAATGCTTAAAGTTACTCCTAAAAAGCTATTAACGCCTTCAATCATTTTAGTGGCTATTGTGAGCCATACCGCTACTGACGCAGGTTATGTATTAGTTATTCCACTTGCCGGTGTTATATTTTATGCTGCAGGACGCCATCCGCTTGCGGGTATTGCAGCGGGATTTGCAGGAGTCAGTGGTGGTTTTGGGGCTAACTTTATTCCATCAGGGATTGATCCATTGCTACAAAGCTTTACCCAAAGTGCGGCGCAAATAATTAATCCTGCAATGACAATTAACCCGTTAAATAACTGGGCATTTGCTTCAGCATCTAGCTTATTTATTGTGGCATTGGGCTGGTACATCACCGATAAAATTATTGAACCACGTTTACAAAAAACAGCGGTTGATGGTGCTAAAGAGGATTTACCTGTATTTGAAGATGCACGTAGTGATGAAAAACGTGCCTTTTATATAGCCAGTACCGTGATGATTGCAGGGCTTGCGTTATTAGCATTTGTCTCTGCTCCAGACGATTCTGCAATGCGCAGTAGTGACGGATCCCTTACTAATTTTAGCTCTCCTTTAATGCAATCAATTGTACCATTAATATTTTTACTTTTTTGGCTACCTGGCACTGTATATGGTTTTACGGTAGGTACCTTTAAAACTTCAAAAGATATGATTGATGCTATGAGTAAAGCGATGAGCGGCATGGCATATTATATCGTCATGGCGTTTTTCTGTTCGCTATTTATTGCTGCATTTAGTAAATCAAATTTAGGTGCATTACTCGCAATCGAAGGTGCGCAGTTATTAAAGGCGATGGAATTGCCAAGCGCAGTAACGGTTGTGGGCATTATCTTTTTAACTGGCTTTGTTAACTTGTTTGTAGGTTCAAGTTCAGCAAAATGGGCGTTACTTGGCCCTATTTTTGTACCGATGTTAATGCAACTTGGCATTTCGCCAGACTTAACTCAAGCCGCTTATCGTGTAGGTGACTCAAGTTCTAATATTATTACACCGTTAATGCCTTATTTCCCATTAGTGGTGGTGTACTGTCAAAAGTATGTGAAAGGCACAGGTATAGGTACTTTAATTGCTATTATGCTACCGTACTCAATCGCCTTTATGATTGGCTGGAGTATCTTTTTATTAGGTTACTGGGCACTTGGTATTCCACTAGGGCTTGATGCCAGCTACGTGTATCCGGCAGTAGCGCCGTAACAAAGAATAATCACTATAACAAAAGTAAAAGCCCCATCATGAACTGGTAGGGCTTTTTAGAACTTTAAATTAAGCATATTTATTTAATTGGATTAAATAATAACTCTCTTAGCTTGAGTGTGCATTGAGGGACTTAAAGTATATGAATAACAATAAAAAAATTAGTAGTGTGTTCACATATTCATATTTTTGGATAGCTATAATTATACCGGTTAGCTTATCTTCTTTACTGATGAGTTTTATTTTTATAAACGATGGCCTATCAATTGAATGGCCAAATAAAGAAACCCTATCTGTTTTCTTAGAATATATGAATGTTCCTTTATGGATTTTAGGTTCAGCATTACCGCTTGCTACTTTAGCAACTGCTAACTTTCGTGCATTACAGTTCCAATCTAATTTGAATTACCAGAAAAGAACAATAGAAAGGCAAGAATTTGAGCATAAAATAGATCTCTATCATAAAGAGTTAACTCTATTTAAAGAAAAATTCTCTGCAGTTATATTCAATGGTAACTTTAAATGCATTCGACCTGAAGATGCCACATTAATTTTTACACGCTTTTATCCAAAACCAACAAAAAAAGAAGATCCATACTTCGAGATAGATATTGAAAAAATAGAGTATATATATGAATTTATGAAACTATTCGAGGCTAAGGTTTTTGAATTCGGGAAAATAGCAAACACTAAACGAAATAAGCTGAAGTTTATAAACTTATTGTTTCCCGACTTTTCGGAAGAGCAAAAAATAGAGCAAGAGAATTCTATAAATATATATACCTTAAAAATAATATATCTTTTAGGAATTATGGAAGCGACTCTTTTACAAGTGTGCCATGTTACAGGTATTCGCCACTTTTCAATTGGAAAAGAGCCTATTACTTTAATTATAAAATTAATTATAGATATTTACGCATTACAAACTAGCTTTCTTGACGATGGGGAATCTGAATGTAGCTTTTATTTCTCTCAAAAAAGACAAAGTGCCTTAGTCGATATTTTAAATTTATGGATTAAATATAGTTCAATTTCTAATGTTAATAGAGATAAATATACTGCTGAGGATTTCCGAAATGATTGCTTTATAACAGAAGTATTGAGAAGTCAGCCTAGATAGGAGCTAATAATTACAAACGTATAAAATTTGAATTTTTTTCAAAGAGTCACTTTTAATAAAGGTTAAATTATATTTTACGGTTAATTTCTCAAGTTTAATATGTAGTTAAAAATATAACGCGAGTTGCTCAAGCCTTTCACCTTGAATCTATTACCTTCAAACTCCAGACACAAAAAAACCTTGTCACTTTCGTGGCAAGGTTTTTTTATTAAAGAGTCGTTGCTTATTTAGCTGTGAAGCTTACTGGGCGACGTTCTTTACGAGGGCCAGTACGCTTATCACCGCGTTGGCTATCGTCTTTATCTTTACTAAAAGTGCGCTTTTTGTCACCAGCTGGACGCTCAGAGCGTTCTGCACGTGGCTCAGCAGGGCCTTGATCTTGTGTAATTGTTAAGCCCATAGGACGTTTACAAATAAACACTTTTTGGAAATGATCAAGTACATCTTTAGGCATGTTTTGCGGTAATTGAACCGTACTGTGATTGTCGTGTAAACGAATATCACCAATAAACTTGCTTGAGATGTCAGCTTCGTTAGCGATAGCGCCAACAATATTCTTAACCTGAACACCGTGTTCACGACCTACTTCGATACGGTAAGTATCCATAGGGCCTGCATCACGGCTGTTACGTTCGCGAGGTTTACGCTCAGCGCGTTCACCACCACGTTCGCCGCCACGTTCGTTACGACGTCCACGGTCACCACCGCGATCATTGCGGTCGTTACTACGTGGATTGCGATCGTTACGCTCGTTACGTTCACGAGGTTGAATCTTAACTTCTTCAACTTTAATTGGAGACTGTTGCTGTGCTAAACACAATAACGCACCCGCTAAGCTTTCAAGAGGAAGTTCAAGTTTTTCAGCCATGTTAGTAGCTATCTCGTTAAAGAATGTAATATCTTTGTTTTCAAGCGCAATAGTTAATTTTGCTTGTAACGCTTCAATACGTTTTTCTTCAACGATTTTTGCAGTTGGTAATTCAACTTGTGCAATTTCAGACTTCGTATGACGAATGATATTTTTAAGTAAATAACGTTCGTTATGTTTTACGAATAAAATTGCTTTACCAGTACGACCAGCACGACCTGTACGGCCGATACGGTGAACGTAGGCTTCAGAATCTTGTGGGATATCGTAGTTGATAACTAAGCTTAAGCGGTCAACATCTAGACCACGAGCAGCAACGTCTGTTGCAATAACAACATTTAGCATGCCGCTTTTTAAGCGTTCTACAGTGCGTTCACGTGCTTGCTGGTTCATATCACCATTAAGTGGAGCAGCAGAGAAACCTTCGCGCTCTAATAACTCAGCAAGTTGTACTGTATCGTTACGCGTACGTACGAAAACAATAGCACCTTCATACTGTTCAGCTTCTAAGAAGCGAACAATAGCTTTATTTTTATGTACGCTTGCATTCCAAAACACTTGCTCAACAGATGATACTGTAGAGTTACGCGCAGAAATATGAACCTGTTCAGGATTGTTCATATATTTGCTGCTGATGTTTTGAATTTGCTTAGGCATAGTCGCAGAGAAAAGACATGTTTGCTTTTCGCGCGGTGTTTTTTCCATGATGCTTTCTACATCATCGATAAAGCCCATACGTAACATTTCATCGGCTTCATCAAGTACAAGTGCTTGTAGAGCATCAAACTTGATAGTGCCACGGTTAATGTGATCGATTAAACGACCTGGAGTTGCAACAATAACCTGAGCGCCACGACGAAGTGCGCTTAATTGGATACTGTAGCTTTGGCCACCATATAGTGCCAATACTTCAATACCACGAACATGTTTAGCATATTGTTCGAATGCCTCAGCAACTTGGATCGCAAGCTCACGTGTTGGTGTGAGTACAAGGATCTGTGGCTGTTTCACAGACGGGTCAATATTATTTAGTAATGGCAGTGCAAATGCTGCGGTTTTACCTGTACCCGTTTGAGCTAGTCCCAGTACGTCCTTTCTTTCTAGCAATAACGGTATACATTGAGCTTGGATTTCAGATGGTGTCTTGTAACCCAACTCTTCAACTGCCTTCAAAATTGCAGGAGAAAGATTTAGAGATTCAAACGTGACTGGTTCTGACATTAATACGCCTCAACGAATTTAAAGAGGCGCGCATTATATAGGATTCGCGAGGCAAATGCTTGTATAAATTGAAACTAATTTGTATGTGTTTGATGTTGGTCGAAATTTAACCAGCTCAATGTAGGGTTTATTAAACTGGTTAACATATTTAATACAAAGCTTATTTATACAAGCCTAGGTTTTCTTTTGCGTAAGCTTCAAATTCTGTAAATCCACCAATGTGATTTTGGTCTACAAAAATTTGTGGAACAGTAGGGCAAGGCTTACCCGCTGACTTTTCAAGGTCGGCTTTACTTATACCTTCTTTAATTATGTCGATGTAACGAAATTTAAAGTCATCACGTTCGTTTGATAATTGCTCAGCAACATCTTTCGCACGAACACAAAATGGACAACCTTCACGGCCAAAAATTACGGTTAACATAGCTTTCTCCTCAATTTGATTAATATCAGTTTAAATGAATGGAAAATTATTTAAAGAGAAAAAAATCGATTGCACCATTCTAATAAAAGCATAAATCATATTATGCATAGCAATATGATTTGCAAAATGCGAATGAAAAACCAGAGCCCTGTTTGTCTAATACTTAAGTCTATGAATGCAAGTGTGTTTACAAGAATTAATTTATGGCACATAACTTGATGATATAGAGCTATACATTGGGTTAACGAGAATGCTTTATGAATATTAATAGTCACGTTTTAGAAATTATCCAAGGGGTAATAGGTAAATATTGTGAAACCCAAAGTCAAAAATTCTCTATTACCTTAATCAATAAGTTGCAATGTAACTACGTCTGTTTGCAAATTCCGCCAGAGCAAATGATTGCACAATGCGAGGCGTTTCTTACTCCGGCGCTAGCAGCAGTAAAGCAGTGCTTTTTACTTAACCTCGAAGCAAATATTCAGGGAGTTAGTATTCACTATCAGATTGATGATTCTGAACAAGTAAACACGTTGGATTTTCACGGGCTCTTAGCAACTAAAGAGTCTGTTAGTTTAGCGCTTGATGTTAGACAAAATGTAGACGTTTTAACTGATTGCGAAGCGTTACTCAAAAGCTGTTTAAAAATGTCAGCTAATACTCACGATCGTTTTGGTTTAAATTTTAAATTATTTAATAGCACGCTTAGAGAGTCTGCACAGCTAGAGGATTTACGCCATCTTAGTGGTAACGCATTAATTGATAAATTAAATAGTGACAGCTTAAATACACACATAAAGCTGTGCTCTATTAACGACATTTACGAGCTGAGCCAAGCTCATAAACTATCTAAAAAAATATTAGGCTGGCCATTTTTTGATACCGACTTAATTACTATTTTAACAACATTTCACACACAAACACGTTTATCGGTATTAGTAGCAGACGACAGCTTACCGAGCCAAATTGCTACAAAAGTAATGCTTGAAATGCTGGGCTGCTTAGTAACGTGTGCAGAAAATGGTGCCAGTGCATTAACACTTGCTCAAAATGAACCATTTGACTTGCTACTTTTAGATGAGCGTATGCCAGGAATGTTTGGTAGCGATGTGGCGCAGCAATTAGTTAGGCAAAATACACCTAATAACAATACTCCTAAAGTTATTTTAACGGGGTTAACAGGCGATGAGCAAATAGCTGAGTTGTTTGATAAAGGAATTACTCACTATTTACAGAAGCCAGTGACAAAAGCGGTACTTGAGAAATTTATTAAACCTTGGCAGTTAGCCTCTTAAATTGATTAATAAGGAGAGAGTTATGGATGATTTCTCTAAGACAGCATCTATTTTAATTGGTTTTCAAAACAATTACTTTTTGCCAAAAGGCATTTTGTATGACGAGGTTGAAGAGTCATCAAAAATTACTGGCGTGGGGGAAAATACACTCTATTTATTGACCTTCTGCGCAGAGCAATTTGCTTTAGTTATTAATACACCCATTCACTTTACGCAAAACTATAGCGAGCTTAAAAATCCGATTGGTATATTAAAAGTCATTGCGGTGGGGGCATTTAAAGCGGGTTCGTACGGTGCTCAAACCATTAAGCAGCTAGACCTTTTTAGTAATATTATAGAGGTGGTATTTGGGAAAAGAAGTTTAAATGCTTTTACACATATAGGTTTAGCCGAAAACATCAAAAAACATGCGACCACTAATATAATTTTAGCGGGTACTGTGTCTTCTATCTGTATTGATTCAACTGTGCGCACTGCTGTTGCACTTGGTTCTAATGCCACTATTTTAAGTGACTGCACACCGAGACGCACTCCTTTTGAACAAGCATTCTACCGTGAAAAGGTTTCCCTTCTTTATGCACGAGTTTGTCAGAGTAATACTTTTATAAAGTATTGGAGAGATCATGAATAATAATGATGAGCTACAAGTTCAAATCCAATATGCACTAGTTGAAAAACTTTCCAATAGTAATCGACGTCAAGCAAAGCTATTAGCTATTTTAGATGAGTGTATTTTTGAGTGTGATAAACATTTGAATTTTACTTATATTAATGAAGCTTGGGAGAAGAAGTTAGGTTACTCAACCGATTCATTAATTGGCTCCAATATTACTAAGTTAATGAATTGCGATGATATTATGCATTTTGTCGCATACAGCTGTTGTTTACTAGAAGGGAAGCAGGCTCCCAGTGTAGAAATACAAATTAAAAGCAGCATCGGGCTCATGAACTGGTTTGAGTTAAGGTTAGTTTATGATGAAAAAAGCGGCTTTATAGGCTCGTTCTATGACATTCAACGTCATAAAGATTCTCAATTTTTGCTAACGCAACAGCAAAAATATGTTAAACGCTTATCGCTTGTTGCGAGCCATACAAATAACTTAGTGATTATTACAGATAAGTTTGGTGTGATTGAGTGGGTTAACAATAGTTTTGAAGTACTTACAGGTTACACCTGTGATGAGGTTATAGGCACTAGCCCTGGTCAATTGCTACAAGGGCCAAAAACATGTGAAAAAAGTCGTAAGGTTATGTCTCACGCTGTAAAAAATGGGCTTCCTTTTCAAGTTGAAACCACAAATTACGATAAAAATGGTAACGTTTATTGGGTTGCTATTGATGCAAATCCAGTGCGAGATGATGAAGGTAAAGTAAAGCATTTTATCGCTATAGAAACTAATATTACGCAGCGAGTTAAAGCTGAACAAGCAATGGCAGAGATAGAATATAACTACCACTCTGTCGTCGATAATATTCCTGATATTGTTTTACGCCTTGATACATTTGGTAATTTATTATTTATAAATCAAGCATGGCAACGCGTCTTACACAGCAATGTAGATGAGAGCCTTGGCTTACCTATAATTAAGTTTATAGCAAAAGAAGATGTAGAAAAAATTAGTAGCACTTTGCTTGATTATAAACAAGGTAAGCGTGATATACGTCGCTTTGATATACGTTTGATTAATGCACAAGGCATAAATAATTGGGTTGAAATGACACTTACTCCGATTGTGGGTGGCTACGAAAGCGATTTGTTATCTATTGCCGCAACACTTGTTGATATACAAGAACGTATTGAAAGCGAGCAAATATTGCTTGAAGCTAAACATCAGGCAGAAACATTAGCTGAGTCTAAAAGCCGATTTATGGCAAATATTAGCCATGAAATTCGCACGCCATTAAATGCCGTTATTGGCTCTGCAGATATTTTGCATCATACCGGTTTAACTTCTGAGCAAATGCGTTACACACAAATGATTAAAACAAGCTCTGATGCATTACTGAGTGTATTGGATGATGTATTAACGTATTCGCGTTTTGAAGCACAAGCTATAACACTCGATAATCAGCCATTTAGTATTGATACGTGTATTGAAGAAGCAATAGATATTATTACCCAAAGTGCTTTGCAAAAAGGGCTTGAGGTTGTTTTTGATTTTTATCCTGATGTCCCCGCTCAAGTAATTGGTGATCATGCACGTATAAGGCAAATAGCCATTAATTTATTGGCCAATGCGATTAAGTTTACTCAGCAAGGCGTAATAACGGTGACCGTTAGATGTACTTACATTGGAGCCAATAATTTAAATCTTCATTTATCAGTAAAAGACACTGGAATGGGAATCGCAAAAAATAAAATAGAAAGTATGTTTATGCCTTTTATTCAATCAGATAATTCAATTACCCGAAAACATGGTGGTAGTGGCTTAGGCCTTGCGATATGTAAGCAAATTTGTGATGTAGTAGGGGGAGATATTTCGGTTAACTCTGAGCTCAATAAAGGGAGTGAGTTTATCGTTAATTACCCGTTAAAAATAGACACAACCGACTCAATATTGCGAGAGGGGTTTGCAGCACGAAGTAAAAAGCCAAGAGTATGGATTGTAGGACATAATCAAATTTTAAAAACCGCGTTGGAGCACACACTCACTCGGTTTTCTATCGCTTTTGAGCACTATGAAATATGTCCAGATATCCCTGAGTATGATAGTTTTCCTGATGCAATTGTATTAACTGATCCTCCAATGCTAGCCCAAACACGCGAGTGTATAAATACATATAACTCCCTTAATTCACCATGTTTACTTATCTTAGACTTACTAGGTGAAAGCTTATTACCGCAAAATCTTAACGACAGAGAGCTTAGGTTAAATGGCCCTTTTAAAGTATCGCATGTACCGCGAGCAATTAGTTTATTGGAAGAGCAGTTATTTCATTTAGATATTATATTTACTAATCGTGAACAAAAAGAAGCCTTAGAAAGCTTTTCAGGGTTAACTCAGTTGAATGGGACCAATGTATTGGTTGCTGAAGATAATACTAATAATCAAATAGTAATAAGACAGTTTTTAGAGCAAAAAGGTTGTCGGGTATATATTGCTAGCGATGGGCAAGAGGCAATAACGAAGGCTAAAAACAATAAAATTGATATTATTTTTATGGATATCCAAATGCCAATACTAGATGGGATCTCTGCAACCAAAGCAATCAGAAAGTTAGGTATAGCCACTCCTATAATAGCGCTCACAGCAAATGCAATTCATGGTGATAAAGAGCGATTTATTGAAGCGGGGATGAATGATTATTTAGCTAAACCAATTGTAAGTGAAACACTTTATTTATTGCTTGATAAATATGCACCAAAGCAGGCTATTGAATCTAAGCATTTAAAGCTTACTCGTTTAGCGCAAGTGTGGGAAAAGCTGGGTTGAGCAATGAAGGTCAGGGTCTGTTGAACTTTCAGGGTTAAATTTGCAGCAGTCTGTTTGGTATTTAGGCCAGGCAGAGCCTATGCAGTGTGGTTATTCCCCATAAATGGGCGATAACGTAGCATTAATGCCAAACAGGCGCTGCCCAAAGGGTTCTTCCTAGGGGCTATTTACTCTTTGTTGCTCGGTTTTTACTTAGCCCGCTAGGTTACAAACCTCGCGCCGCGATTAAACCGCCTCTAGTTTGAACAAATTTTAATCCGCAAAGATCAACAGACCCTAATATAAAAAGTGGGTTTGTGTTGCATAAAACTTGATAAACGAAGAAATTAACCTAGTATTTTAGGAGTAAGTTAAATTTATTTTTTAGTATTTAATGAGTGTTTTTATTGTGGTTTTTCAATTTGATTCGCAAATTGCAATTCAAAATAAAAATACAACGTTACGAATTGTTTTTGGATTCTAAATTACATTTTTAATTTTTTTAATGCTTTGATTTTGTTGTTTATTTTATCTTTCGTTTGTTTTTGTTTAGTTGGCACGGCTTTCGCAACATATTAAATATCAAATCAAGACAATTTAGTTAAATTTTTAAGAGGTGCAATATGCAAACAAATACAAAAGCCAAACAACAACCTAAAAGTAATAATTGGGTACTTACACCTGAAATCATGGTTTTGTCTATTTTGCTTGTAGCTACCTTAGTAATAGGTATTACAGTTTTGCGCGGTAGCGAATCTGTAGAGCCGTTAACGGACATACAGCCGATTACTTTTACACAAGCTGATGTTGAAAATGCACAGTCGATGAGTAATACGTTTGACTCGCAAAATACTAACTATGCACAACATGTAACAGCCCCTAAAAACGAAAATAACGACACTCTTTCAAACTAGAGACTTTTGCGCAGGTAACTATTTATTGTTGCCTGCGTTTTTTTTATGTTTCCTATCACCGTTTTAACTTTTTCTCCCTAGCTTTAAAATTACGTGTACGCTTTTTAATTCAAGCTGTGCGTAACTAAATTAGTTTTATCCAGCCTTTCTTTATACTCATTTTCAATTACTAACCCTTACTTTTAGCCAACAATTACTAACTGGTTTCTCTGTGCTGTTTGGGCTTGAGTAAGCTCTTATTTATTAATTTAGGTGCATTGCAAATTGAATTGCAAAATGCAAATAAAATGGAAAAATTTAAATACTCAAATAACTAAACTTAACCTTTTGAATTTGCTGTTTTTATTTTTATTTTATTCACTTTCTAAATGGTCTGTAACTTGCTCTTGATTACATAAGTCACTAAGAGTGAAAATCGGAGCAAAATATGAATGCATTTAAGTACCTAGAAGCAGAAAGCACAGTCAATCTCGCAAGATGGCATGAGTTAGAGAGAATCATGTCGGATGCAATGCAAAATAATTATTTTAAAATGGTTTATCAACCGCTTGTATCATTAGGAACGGGAAAGTTGGTCGGCTTTGAATCGCTAGTAAGGTGCCAATCACCCCGCTTTGGTATTGTAGGCCCTGATGAGTTTATACCTCATGTAGAGCAATCGGGAATGATTTTAGAATTAGGTGACTGGATTTTTGAGCAATGTTTGTCTGATTTAAAACAGATGCGACATTTTGGTATGACAGATATTGCTGTTTCTTTAAATATTTCACCGGTACAAATTTTAGATGGTGATGTGTTTTCAAAAGTAATGGCTTTGCTAGAAAAGCACCAAATACCACCACAAGCTATTAAAGTTGAATTAACGGAAACAGCGCTCATTCATAGTCCTGACAAAATAGCTAAGGCGTTTGAAAACTTCCATAAAGAAGGCGTAAAGGTGTGGATTGATGATTTTGGCACTGGGTACGCGTCTTTAGGTCTACTTCGTCAATTTGATATCGATGGTTTAAAAATTGATCGCAGTTTTGTAAGTGGTATTGCAACTAATAACGAAGACTTTACGTTATGTAGCGCAATTATTGCGATGGCTCAACGATTGGGCTTACAAACTGTAGCAGAAGGCATTGAAGAGAATGAGCAATTACAAATATTAGAACAACTTGGTTGTGATATTGCTCAGGGGTACTTGCTCGATAAGCCGCAAACATTAACAAAAAGTATTGATACCTGGGCTCTGTAATTGTTTATATTCATTTTGATTTGCAAAATGCAAAAAACAAATTACTCTTAAACTACAATTCTTACATTTTATTAGTGTACGAAGCTTTAACTTACACAAAGGTTATCTATGCCTATATCAGAGCAGTTTATCGATAAAAGTATTACGGAGTTAAATGTTTTAATTCAACTTGAAAAGGATGTTGGAATAAGCGTTTTAGCTCGATTAGTAAACTTATTTATCGATGAATTAGTTACTATGGCTAACCAATTAGATACGGCAATTAGTAATGCAGATATTATAAAAATTAGAGAAATAATGCATGTTTTGAAAAACTCGGCTGCCTTATATGGAGCCGCTCCTTTAGCTGCATTGGCAACACAGTTACACGATTCACCACCACCAACCACAGAAGAAAATTTGCACGCAGCGCTTGTTATTAAGCATAACTTGGATAAAACCCGAGATGCATATCAAATAATGAGTAATAGTATAGCTATCTAGGAGAAAGCCGTGTCAGATATAATGGGTAAAGGCCTTGTTTATATTGTTGAAGATAGCATCGCAAGTGGTGCTTTGTACGCAAGTCAGCTAGAGCAAGTAGGTTTTGAATGTAAGCATTTCGCAGATGGATATTCTGCTTTGGTCGGTATTAAAGAAAAAATGCCTGCGGTGATAGTACAAGATGTATGCTTGCCTGATATAAGTGGGCTTGAAGTTTTACAATTTGTAAATAAACAAAAAAATCCTGCTAATGTAGTCATGATCACCTCAAATAGTTCTATTGATATTGCAGTGGAAGCTATGCGTTTAGGTGGCTTCGATTTTTTAGAAAAACCCTTCACAAGTCAGCGACTTATTAGCTCAGTAGAAAGTGCGTTAACACCCAAAGAGCAAGCTAAAGTACAACCTTTGGTTCAAAGCAGTGATAAAAGCCAAGATTTTGTTGGTGAATCTCTCGCAATGAAAACCGTTTTTAGATTGCTAGATAGCGCAGCTAGAAGCAAAGCATGCGTATTTATTACAGGTGAAAGTGGAACCGGTAAAGAAGTATGCGCACAAACCCTTCATGATTCGAGCCCTCGCAGCCAAGGCCCTTTTATTGCTATAAACTGTGCTGCGATCCCTGCTGAGTTATTTGAATCAGAATTTTTTGGGCATGTTAAAGGGGCATTTAGTGGCGCTTTAAGCGATCGTAAGGGCGCAGTTGAAGTGGCAAACGGCGGTACGTTATTTCTAGATGAACTATGTGAAATGGAGCTTAACTTACAAGCTAAGTTATTGCGCTTTTTACAAACTGGCATATTTAGCAAGGTTGGTAGCAGCGAGGTATTACACAGCGATGTTCGCTTGGTATGTGCAACCAACAGAAATCCAATAATAGAGGTAGCAGAGGGGCGCTTTAGAGAAGATTTATATTATCGTTTAAATGTTATCCCCGTAAAGCTCCCGCCTTTAAGGCCCCCTGTGTCAGGATAGTTGTCGCCTCTAACTTTTAATAGAGGCAGATAAAATGAGACGTCGATTTACACAAGAATTTAAAGTTCAAGCTGTTGAAAAAGCATTATCTCAATGTGATGATGTTCGCCTAGAAGATATTGCACTTGATTTAGGCATCGGTTATTCAACCTTGCAACGTTGGATAGCGCTTGCTAAAAACCATGAACTTGAAACGGACTATACAGGCAGCCAAATGACATCAGAAAAACGACCACAAGACTGGGATCTTGAAGAAAGACTTAACGCAATTATTGAATGTGGACGTTTGGATGACACAGCCGTTAATGAATACTGCCGTAGTAAAGGGCTTTACCCACATCATATCGAGCAGTGGAAGAAAAATTTTGCTAAAGGGCCTTCAACGAAGCCCGTAAAATCAGACAGTAAACAGCTCAAACAAGAAATTAAGCAGCTTCAAAAAGAGCTTAATCGTAAAGACAAAGCGTTAGCAGAAACAGCCGCCTTACTCGTACTCAAAAAAAAAGCCGATGCGCTCTGGGGTTTCAACGAGGACGATTAACCAGCTCAACTGAGCGTCATGAATTGATAAAGCTCATTACCGACGCGCAGAAATCAGGGGCAAGGCAAGAAAAAGCATGTGAGTTACTTGGTCTAACGGCAAGAACAATTCAACGCTGGATTGAAGCTGATGATATGACAGATAAGCGAACAAGTACGATAAAGCGACCACCTAACAGGCTAACTGAATTAGAGCAACAGCGTATAATTAAGACTGTTAATTCAATAGAATATGGACATTTACCACCCAGCAAGATAGTCCCTAAACTATTGGATAAAGATGTGTGGATAGCATCAGAAAGCTCGTTTTATCGCGTTATGAAATCGCATAAATTATTAACACACAGAGAAAAAGTTAAACCAAATAAAAAGATAAAAAAGCCAAAAGCGCTCAGGGCAACACGTGTAAACGAAATTTATACATGGGATATCACGTATTTGCCAACAGCTGTTAAAGGTCAGTTTTTATACTTATATTTAGTGATGGATATTTATAGTCGAAAAATAGTTGGTTGGCAGGTTCATGACACACAACTAAGCACACTGGCGGCTGATTTAATGGTAGATATTTGCAGGCGAGAGCAGGTAAAGCCTGAGCAAGTCACACTGCACTCGGATAATGGCAGTCCAATGAAAGGGGCAACGTTATTAGCGACATTGCAGGAGTTAGGTATTGTTCCTTCATTTAGCCGACCGTCTGTGAGTAATGATAATCCTTATTCTGAATCGCTATTTAAGACGTTAAAGTATCGCCCGGAATACCCTGAGAAAGCCTTTGAAAGCATGGGTAGCGCAAGAAAGTGGGTTAGCGGATTTGTTGATTGGTACAACGATGAGCACTTGCACAGCGGTATTAAATTTGTCACGCCAAACCAGCGTCATTTAGGATTAGATAAAGCGATACTAGCGAAACGTCATCAGGTAAATGAAATGGCGAAATTACAGAACCCAAGTCGTTGGTCAGGAAAATCTCGAGATTGGACAATGATCAATGAAGTAAATTTAAATCCAGAAAAAAAAGAAGCAATGCGGGCGGCATAAAATTTAACTTGATGCGACAACTAACTTGAAAAACTCCGAAGGGAGCGCGGAAACGATATTTTGCTGCTCGCTGAGTATATTTTAAAACAAAAAAGCGATAGCAACGCTAAACATTTTATTGGCTTTTCTGATGAAGTTAAGGCGCTTTTTTGTAATTACGATTGGCCAGGTAATATACGCGAACTGCAAAATGTAATTGAAAATACAGTCGTTATTAATGATGGCGATGTAATAGAAAGAGATATGCTACCAAATTCATTTGGTCTAGGCGCTGTAAAACACTCAAGCTCAACTAAGTCAATTCACAATACAAACGATCAGAGTGTTCAATTATCTCCTATGTCGGTTCACGATATAGAACCATTATGGCAAGTTGAAAAAAGGGCTATTGAAAACGCAATCAAAAGCTGCGAAGACAACATTCCTCTTGCTGCTGCTTATTTAGGGGTAAGTGCATCTACCATTTATAGAAAAATAAAGGGATGGTCTTAAAGCTTTAATAGATTTTAATTGCAATTTTAGGTTGAATTAATAAAAGTTACCCTAAACTCTATGTGTAAGAGCAAAATTAATTTTTAATCTGAAATAGTAAAAGGAGATCGCAATGAGTAACACTAGTTTAAAACCTGCGGATATTATGCCATCACTAGTAGTGAGTGATGTTGATGAGAAAAAGGTAGATTTAGTTGACAGAATAAGTGACTCTCCGTGGAAAATGATTGTTGTTTATCGAGGCCAGCACTGCCCTAAATGTACTGCGCAACTCAACGAGCTTGCTAAAGTTCATAAAGACTTTAAAGAGGCTGGAGTTGAAGTGGTTGCAGTAAGTGGTGATAGCCATGAGCAGCTTAATAAACATCTTGAAAAAATAGATATTAACTTCCCAATTTACTATGGTTTAACAATCGAACAAATGACTGATCTAGGGCTACATATTAGCGAGCCTCGCAGTGGTGCAGAAACAGATCATCCATTTGCTGAACCAGGAATTTATGTGCTTAATGAAAAAAATCAGCTTCAAATGGTAGATATATCAAACAGCCCGTTTGTTCGTCCTGATTTAGAGCAACTGCTAGGTGGGATTAAGTTTTCAAGAGAAAACGACTATCCAATCCGGGGCACATTTATTAAATAGTATTCATTTTAAATGGTTTCAAAAAAGGCACTCTTCAGCTGTCTCTTATACACAAATCCCTGCTAAGAAATTAGCGGGGATTTTTTTGAACTAAATCTCAATGTCATGATCAGATCTTCAAATCTTGTTTGAGGGCACATTATGATTAACGAACATACTCATTGGGCAAAACAACAATTCGGTAAATCGGACTTAGGTGATCCAAGAAGAACAGCGCGTCTGGTAAAGTTAGCATCAACGCTTGCAAATGAACCAGGAAAACCACTTGTGAACATCACTCAATCCCCCGCCGATATGGAAGGTGCCTACCGCTTTATTCGCAACGAGAATATTGACGCAACGGCTATAGCAGAGTCAGGCTTTAAAGCCACGGTTGAACAAGCAAAAAGTCATAACTTATTACTCGCATTAGAAGACACGACCACACTAATTTATAAACATTCCTCCATTCGAGATGATTTGGGTCATGTCGGACGAGGAGCAAAACAACGAGGCTTGTTAGCTCATAGCGTATTACTGTTTGCGCCAGACACAAAGCAAGTTGTGGGATTAATTGAACAGTCTCGCTGGAGTCGTGATATCAACACGATTGGAAAAAGAGAAAAACACGCGACGACTTCTTACGAAGAAAAAGAAAGTTACAAGTGGGAGTCAGCGTCACGAGCGATGGCAGAGCGGCTGCAAGGACAAATGGCGAACGTGATATCGGTGTGTGACCGCGAAGCGGACATCTACGAATACTTGCAGTATAAACTGAGCGAGCAGCAACGATTCGTCGTACGCTCGATGCAAAGTCGTCATATTGAAGAAGGTGAGGATAAGCTCTATGCGTTTGCAAGCGAGCTGATGAGTGCAGGCACCAAACACATCCACATTGCACAAAAAGGAGGAAGAAAAGCCCGAAGCGCAACACTGGATATCACCTATGCGCCAGTGACACTCAAAGCGCCTTACAATAAGAAAGGACACTCCCTCCCAGTTTACTATGTCGGCTGTGCAGAGCGAGGAAACGCTGAGAACGGCTTAAGCTGGCACCTATTAACCAGTGAACCAGTCACCAGCAAAGAAGACGCTTTAGCTATCATCACCTACTATGAGCACCGTTGGCTTGTAGAGGAATACCATAAAGTCTGGAAAAGTGATGGTACGGATATCGAAAGTTTACGCCTTCAAAGCCAAGATAACATGGAAAGATTGGTGACGATTAATGGCTTTATTGCGACGCGAATATTGCAACTAAAGTTCACCAATGAGCAGCCTGATTCTCCAAGTTGTGAACAACTGTTATCTCCCAAAGCATGGAAGTTATTGTGGTTAAAGAGAATAAAAACACCATTGCCTGAAACTGCTCCAAATATGTCATGGGCGTATCAGGAACTGGCAAAGTTAGGAGGCTGGAAAGATACCAAGCGCACAGGGCGTGCATCTGTGAAAGTGTTATGGCAAGGATGGCTTAAGTTACAAGCCATCCTGGAAGGCTACGATTTAGCAAAATCTCTTGAGTCAGACTTGTGATCAAGAGACAGCTAAATAAGCGGCTTTGTTGTTTAAAGTAATCTTAAATTAACGAATACATTGTGGTCTTGGCTTCAGTGCCTTTTTTATTTATTTTTAATAAATTTACTTGAAAACAATTTTACCGTCCATATATAGTTAAGTAGGACGCCTGATGGGTCCTAAATTAAACTTAAACAATTGAAATTTATATTATTAATTAAACTTTGCTTGAGCTTGTTCAATAGAAAAGCACATGCAAAATATCGCTTAAATATGAGGATATTATTATGCGTACAGTAGACTTATCACCACTTTATCGTTCATTTATCGGCTTCGAACATTTAGCATCACTTATGGATGCGGCAGCTAATACAGACAAGCAGCCGAGTTTTCCTCCTTACAATATAGAAGCACTCGATAAAGACAAATACAGAATCACTATGGCCGTTGCCGGTTTTAGTGATAGTGAATTAACCATTGAGTCAGAAAACAACACATTAAAAGTTGCAGGTATTAAAGCTAATAAAGATGAAAATAATGAACGTAAGTTTATTCATCAAGGTATAGCAGAGCGTAACTTTGAACGTAAATTTCAGCTTGGAGACCATGTAAAAGTACTTGGTGCCGATTTAGCTAACGGCTTATTGAGCATAGAGTTACAGCGTGAAATTCCTGAAGCACTTAAACCACGTAAAATAGAAATTGGTAATAGCAATCTAATTGAAGGTAAATAGTCTTCTAAAGTACATATTCCCCTGATTATTTAGCCGCCTCATTTGAGGCGGTTTTTTTACTTAAAGCGCTTCTAAATTATTAAGGTAGTAGGTTGCTTGTTGCAGCGTTTGTTCTTGAAGTGTTTCATCTTGTTTATCCCAGTTTTTATATACCATACCAATACGTGGGTTCTTTTCTAGCCTGTCTCTGTGTCTATTCATGAAATGCCAATACAAGCTATTTAGCGGGCAGGCTTTATCTCCTACTTTTTGTTTAACATCGTACTGACAGCTTTTGCAGTAATCGCTCATTTTATTAATGTAGTTACCGCTTGCAGCATAAGGCTTTGTTGCAATTATTCCATCATCGGCAAACTGACTCATGCCTCGGGTGTTGGGCATTTCTACCCATTCTATGGCATCTATATAAACGCCTAAGTACCAGTTGTCTACGTCATCAGGGTTTATTCCTGTGAGCATGCAAAAGTTCCCAATAACCATTAGGCGCTGAATATGATGAGCATAAGCGGTTTCAAGGCTTTGCTTGAGTGAGTGGCTTAGACAATTCATTTTTGTAGAGCTGTTCCAAAAATAAGATGGCAGTTTATTTTTGGCTTGTAATTGATTTTTAACTGCGTAGTCGGGCATGTTAATCCAATAAATGGCACGTACATACTCTCTCCAGCCTAATATTTGCCTGGTAAAGCCCTCTACTTGCGAGAGGGATATTTCATTGGGTCTTTGTTCGTATTCGCTTATTACACGTTTGATTACATATAACGGGTGGAGTATTTTTGCGTTTAGGGCAAACGATAAACGGCTATGGTACAGGCTGGTATTATTTTTACTTTGATCTGTCATCGCATCTTGAAAGTGACCAAAGCGACTAAGTAAGTGCTCACAAAAGTATTCAAGAGATTCAATCGCTTGTTTACGCGTTGTTGGCCACTCCAGTGAATGTTCATTTATTTCACCCAAATAAGCGACGTTGTGTTTATTTAAACGAGAAATAATACTGCTAACATCAGTATTGAATAACTTAGGCTGTGGGATGTCGGCTAAGTCTTTTTTGGAAAATTTATTACGATTATTACTATCAAAATTCCATTTGCCACCAGTTGGCTTTGCATCATAAATTAATATATTAAGTTGCTTACGCATAGCACGATAAAAGTGCTCCATTGTTACATGCTTGTTTTTTGTAAAGCGTGTTTTTATATCGGTGAACGGTAATAAAAAGTGTTCAGTATCTGTAGCAATTACATTTAATGAGCTATCACTTTTAAACTTAGCTAATTGAGATTTTAGCCTAAACTCGTCAGGGTATTGATATTCAATAGAGTCGCATTGATATTTATCGGCAACTCGCTTGAGTAATTCAATCAAGTCCTTGTCGTCATCGGTATCATCAAGTGTTAAATGCAAAACATTAAAACCTGCCGTGTTTAATGCAGTTGCAAAGTTTTCCATAGCATTAAAAAAAGCACACAGTTTTTGAATGTGATGTTTAACGTAGTCAGTTTCTTGTTTTAGTTCTGCGATGAGGTAAAGCGTGTCGTCGTTTTTTTGCTTGTACCATGAATGAGATGGGTTTAGCTGATCGCCTAGTATTAGTCTGAGTGTTTTGTGATGGGTCATAGTAAAGCCAAATTTTTTTATACGGACGTATTTAATTAAAGGATCGTTTTACTATTTAACTACGAGTGAATAGAGCAAAAAGGCTTAACCGATTATCAAGGCAATAAAGGCGTGCTGGATCATGGTGTGCAAATGAGTTTAATTAATGGGGAGGTTAAGTAAGTTAAATTGCCACCCCTAAAATTTTATGTTTAAATTTTATTACTTTGCTTTTGCTGCATTTTTTGTTGTAACGAAACCACATTAGATACATTAAATAAAATATTGCTGGCAAAGTTTTCAAAATATTTAAGGGCTTTTTTCCAAGCGAGCTGGCTCTCAGGAGTAAAGTGTTTACCAAGGTGCTCTTTAAGGGTTTCGTAAAACGCATCAGATAATAGTGCAATGTCATTTTGTGAAACACTGCTTTTTTTTAGGTACATCAAATGATGTGCTAAAAAAGGAGCTACTGATGCTGGCTTATCTAAATGTTTAACAATTCGTTCTAACACACAAAAAAGGGTAAAACTCTTTTCGTTAAATTGTAAGGCTGTTGGGTAATTCATTTCAATGCTAGATTCAGCCAATTTACTGTGAAATCGAGCCGTGAATGCATGAAAATTTGGCTTAATAATTGTTAAGTTATTTAACAATGCTGATTGTTGTTGATTCATTTTTATCTCGCTGCAGTGAGTAATAACTATTATTATTAAGTGGCATAAAATTGATTATAGCGGGCAGATAAAATTCTGCACGTTTTTTTAGTGTTAAAGTATGGGTTTTAGTTATATCAATTTATTTTCTGGTAAATTGTAAGCATCTAGAAGGTACTAAGGTAGCTCAAATTTAGTTTGTTTGATTTTCACTCAAAAATAATAAGCTGTAATATTTAATAATTTAGAGACAGCATTTTATAAAATTGATTGATTACTTATGTTACTTATATATACATTAAATTAGCATCTTGACGAATTGGAAATTTTATAAACTAATTGCGTATTATAGTTGCTAATCATCCCGTACATCCTTATAATAGCGGCCATTGTTTAGCATGTTGTAAAACAGCTAACAGCGATATTAAATTTAAAGTTTGATATCTATTGGCGCGGGATGGAGCAGTCTGGTAGCTCGTCGGGCTCATAACCCGAAGGTCGTCGGTTCAAATCCGGCTCCCGCAACCAATTCTACTAGTAGGTATTACCTTACTAATTTATATCGCGCATTCTAAGTAATGCGCGTTTTGCGTTTTAGACTATGTAGTTTAATTAGGTCAGTTTACTGACTCGCAACCAAGCTTGGCCCTAGGCCACACAGTTTTATGCTTTATTGGTGTGACGCCCCGCTTGGTTCGGGGCGTTGTTGTATCTGCACCTTGCGATTTGTGGCAATTGTCATCAAATTAAAACTTAAACTCAGTATTTTAGGGCTATAAGCCCTTTTTTTGTTTGTATGGAGGATTTTCGTGACAAAACTTGAACAAGATTTAGTAACCATGTTAACGCCTGCGGTAGAAATGTTAGGCTTTGAATTGCATGGTCTTGAATTTGTGCAAGCGGGTCGCCATTCTACCTTAAGAGTATATATTGCTCATGAGGATGGGATCTCAGTTGATAACTGTGCGGATGCAAGTCGCCAAATTAGTGCGATTTTAGACGTCGAAGACCCAATTACAAATGAATATGATTTGGAAGTATCGTCTCCTGGTGTTGATCGTCTATTATTCAAACAAGATCACTACGAGCAGGCGCAAGGAGAGGAAGTACGCGTGCGTACTAAACTTCCACAGGATGGTCGTCGTAATTTTAAAGGCGACTTAGTAGCAGTTAGCAGCGATATGATCACACTATCTAGCGATGGTGCAGAGCATCTGATCATGCTTAGTAACATCGAACGTGCGAATTTAATCGCGAAGTTTTAAATTCGAGTGCGAAGGAATAGGGCAAGCGAGGCATTACCCATGGCAAAAGAGATATTATTGGTTGCTGAAGCCGTTTCCAATGAGAAAGCGGTTCCAAAAGAAAAGATTTTTGAAGCTCTAGAGTTCGCTTTAGCGACAGCTACAAAGAAAAAACACGATGGCGAAATTGAAGTACGCGTAGCAATTGACCGTAAAACCGGTGATTACGATACGTTCCGTCGTTGGCAGATTGCCGCTGTATTAGAAGATGGTTCTTTAGAGAACCCATACAGCGAAATCACTCTAGAAGCAGCACAGGTTGAAGAACCTGATTTGCAAATGGGTGATTATGTTGAAGAGCAAATCGACTCAATCAAATTTGACCGTATTACAACACAAATGGCTAAGCAAGTTATCGTACAAAAAGTACGTGAAGCTGAGCGCGCTTTAGTTGTTGAAGCATACAAAGATCAAGAAGGCGAGCTGGTAACGGGTGTTGTTAAAAAAGCAACTCGCGATGCAATCGTGCTTGATTTAGGTAACAACGCAGAAGCGGTAATTTACCGTGATGACATGTTACCACGTGAAAACTTCCGCCCGGGTGACCGTATCCGTGGTCTTTTATATGAAGTTAAGCCTGAAGCACGCGGTGCACAATTATTTGTAACGCGCTCTAAACCTGAAATGCTAATGGAATTATTCCGCATTGAGGTGCCAGAAATTGGCGAAGAGATGATTGAATTACGTGCAGCAGCACGTGATCCAGGTTCACGCGCTAAAATTGCTGTTAAATCTAACGACAAACGCATAGACCCAATTGGTGCATGTGTTGGTATGCGTGGCGCACGAGTTCAGGCTGTATCGTCAGAACTTGGCGGTGAGCGTGTTGATATCGTACTTTACGATGACAACCCGGCACAATTTGTTATCAATGCAATGGCGCCAGCAGAAGTTGCTTCAATCGTAATGGATGAAGACACTCACTCAATGGATATCGCTGTAGAAGCAGATAACCTAGCGCAAGCAATTGGTCGTAATGGTCAAAACGTTCGTTTAGCAAGTCAGTTAACTGGCTGGGAACTAAACGTAATGACTGTTGAAGACATGCGTACTAAAAATGAAGCTGAATCTGATAAGTTACTTAACTTATTCACTGAAAATTTAGAAATTGATGATGAGTTTGCATCATTACTTATCAACGAAGGTTTCTCGACACTTGAAGAAGTGGCGTATGTACCAGCGTCTGAATTTTTAGAAATTGATGGTCTTGATGAAGAGACTGTAGATTTACTGCGCTCACGCGCAAAAGATGCATTGACAACTAAAGCACTTAAAACGGAAGAAAGCTTAGATGGCGCAGAGCCAGCTGAAGACTTACTTGCGCTTGAAGGCTTAGAGCGCCACTTAGCATTTGTTATGGCAAGCAAGGGTGTTGTTACACTTGAAGACTTGGCAGAGCAAGGTATTGACGAATTAGTTGATATCACAGAACTTTCATCTGAAAAAGCGGGTGAACTGATTATGGCTGCACGAAACATTTGTTGGTTTGCAGACGAGTAATTTATTAACGGAGGTATTACACACTATGGCAGAAGTAAATGTTGAAAAACTAGCCGGCGATATAGGTACGACTGTTGATAAATTGCTACAGCAGTTTTCACAAGCAGGTATCACTAAGCAAGCAACTGATAACGTAACAGAAGCTGAAAAAGCAACGTTACTTGATCATTTAAGCAAGCATCATGGCGGTACAGGTTCAGATGGCCCAGCGCGTATGACTTTACAACGTAAGAGCAAAAGCACTTTAAGTGTTACGGGCTCTACTGGTAAAGCAAAAGATGTTCAAGTTGAAGTTCGCAAAACACGTACTTACGTGAAGAAAAGCGCAATGGAACAAGAGCAAGAGCAAGCTCGCTTAGCTGCTGAAGAAAAAGTGCGTCTTGAAGAGCAGCAAAAAGCTGACCAAGAAGCCGCAGAATTAAAAGCGAAACAAGAGGCAGAACGCAAAGCGAAAGAAGAAGCCGACCGTAAAGCCAAAGAAGAAGCTAAACGCAAAGCTGATGCAGAGCGTAAAGCGAAACAAAAGCAGATGACCCCAGAGCAAAGTGCTAAGTCTGAGAAAGATCGCATAGAAGCTGAGCGTCTGCAAAAAGAAGCAGAAGAGGCCGCATTGAAGAAAGCTGAAGAAGAAGCGAAACGTCAAGCAGAAGAAGCAAGAAAGCTAGCTGAAGAAAACTCGGCACGCTGGAAGAAAGAAGAAGAAGAACGTAAGAAACGCGAAGAAACAGCGGATCACCATCTTACGACTTCTACTTATGCACGTGAAGCAGAAGATGTTGCCGATGCTCGTGATGAGCAAGGTACACGCCGTGCTAAGAAAAAGAAAAAAGCGCCAGCAAAAGATAAATTTGCAGCGTCAAGAGGCCGTAACAAGTCTAAGTTAAAAGCACCTGCATCATTACAACATGGTTTCCAAAAACCAACTGTTGATGTTAAAAATGAAGTGCGTATTAGCGAAACAATTACAGTAGCTGAGCTTGCATCACGCATGGCCGTTAAAGGCGCTGAAGTTGTTAAAACAATGATGAAAATGGGTGACATGGTTACTATTAACCAAGTGATTGACCAAGAAGCTGCACAATTAGTTGCAGAAGAAATGGGTCACAAGGTTATCATTGTTAAAGAAAACGAATTAGAGCAAACAGTACTTAATGACCGCCACGAAGATGGTAAGTCAGAGCCACGTGCTCCAGTAGTAACTGTAATGGGTCACGTTGACCATGGTAAAACATCAACTCTTGATTACATTCGTTCTGCGAAGGTTGCTTCTGGCGAAGCCGGTGGTATTACACAGCATATTGGTGCATACCATGTTGATGTAAACGGTCACATGATCACCTTCTTAGATACACCAGGACATGCTGCATTTACTTCAATGCGTGCTCGTGGTGCTAAAGCGACTGATATCGTAATCCTAGTAGTTGCAGCAGATGATGGCGTTATGCCACAAACTAAAGAAGCGGTACAGCATGCTCGTGCAGCTGGCGTTCCTTTAATCATCGCAGTAAACAAAATGGATAAAGAAGGCGCAGATCCAGATCGTGTTAAAAACGAACTTGCTGTACTAGACGTTATTCCAGAAGAATGGGGCGGCGATACACAGTACGTTCATATCTCAGCTAAAACTGGCTTAGGTATTGACGACCTTCTTGAAGCAGTATTGAACCAATCTGAACTTTTAGAGCTTTCTGCACCTACTGAAGGTATGGCGGCTGGTGTTGTTATTGAATCTCGTCTTGATAAAGGCCGTGGTCCAGTAGCATCAGTACTTGTTCAATCTGGTACGCTTAACCAAGGTGACATTGTATTATGTGGTCTTGAGTATGGCCGTGTTCGTGCAATGCGCGATGAAAACGGTAAAGACATTAAGTCAGCTGGTCCATCTATCCCAGTTGAGATTTTAGGTCTTTCTGGTATTCCTGCTGCAGGCGACGAAGCGACTGTAGTTAAAGATGAGCGTAAAGCGCGTGAAGTTGCTTTATACCGTCAAGGTAAGTTCCGCGATGTTAAACTAGCACGTCAGCAAAAAGCTAAGCTTGAAAACATGTTTACTAACATGACTGAAGGCGATGTTTCTGAAGTTAACGTGGTACTTAAAGCAGACGTTCAAGGTTCTATCGAAGCAATCTCTGATTCACTAACTAAACTTTCTACTGATGAAGTGAAAGTGAAGATTGTTGGTTCAGGTGTTGGTGGTATTACCGAAACTGATGCAACACTAGCTGCAGCGTCTAACGCAATTGTAGTTGGCTTTAACGTTCGTGCTGATGCTTCAGCTCGTAAAGTTATCGAGACTGAAAACTTAGACCTACGTTACTACAGCGTAATCTACAGCTTGATTGACGAAGTTAAACAAGCAATGTCAGGTATGCTAGCGCCAGAGTTTAAACAAGAAATCATTGGTCTTGCTCAAGTTCGTGACGTATTCAAGTCTCCAAAAATTGGCGCAATCGCTGGTTGTATGGTTACTGAAGGTGTTATTAAACGTAGCGCTCCAATCCGTGTACTACGTGAAAACGTTGTTATCTATGAAGGTGAACTTGAGTCACTTCGTCGCTTTAAAGACGATGTTGCTGATGTTCGTAACGGCATGGAATGTGGTATCGGCGTTAAGAACTACAATGACGTACGTGTTGGTGACCAAATCGAAGTATTTGAAACAGTTGAAGTACAACGTACTCTATAATTGTTACTAGGGAGTATCGAACGCTCAGGTTAACGCCGGACGTTCTACACACCCTACGCTAAGATTTTAAATGGGGGCTTAGCCCCCATTTGCATATCCATTATTTAGTTAACTTATTATTTAATTTCAATAAGTTATTATTTTAGGACAAGTATAATGAGAGAATTTTCTCGCACTGATCGTGTTGCACAGCAAATCCAAAAAGAGATTGCTGTAATTTTACAACGCGAAATTAAAGATCCACGCTTAGGTATGGTGACAGTGTCAGCGGTAGAAGTATCGCGCGATTTATCTTATGCCAAAATTTTCATTACTGTGTTTAACACACAAGATGAAGACGCAGCAAAGCAAAGCGCAAAAGTACTTAATGAAGCAACGGGCTATATTCGCTCGTTACTTGGTAAGCGTATCCGTGCACGTATAATGCCTGAGTTAAAGTTTGTAGTTGATAACTCATTAATGGAAGGTATGCGTATTTCTAACTTAGTGGATTCTATTATCCGCGAAGATAACGCAAAGCATGTAGATGAAGACGTAGAAAGTGTTGATGCTGCTGATGTTTCAGATAGCGAAGAAGGTACTGATCACGTAGACGATACAGATAGCGAAGAAGGCACTGATACAGATGGCAAAGCGCAGTAAAGGCCGTGCAGTTGACGGTATTTTGTTGTTAAACAAACCTGAAGGCATTTCATCAAATAAAGCATTACAGCAAGCCAAAAGTGTTTATTTTGCGCAAAAAGCTGGGCACACAGGTGCTTTAGATCCACTTGCCACAGGTATGCTGCCAATTTGTTTTGGTGAAGCGACTAAGTTTACGCAGTTTTTACTCGATACAGATAAAACCTATATCGTTCGTGCACAACTGGGTGAGCGTACAACAACATCAGATTCTGATGGCGAAATTGTTAGCACTAAAGATGTGAACGTTACGCGTGAACAGCTAACAAAAGAAATAGCTGCTTTTGTTGGTGAGTCTGAACAATATCCGTCAATGTACTCAGCTCTTAAGTACCAAGGTAGACCGTTATATAAGTACGCGCGCGAAGGTATTGAAGTTCCTCGTAAATGCAGAAAAATAAACGTGTTTAGCTTATCGTTTGACGAATTTGATGAACAAAGCAACGTATTACAAATGACGGCCCATGTATCTAAAGGGACCTACATTCGTACAATCGTTGATGATTTAGGCGAAAACCTAGGCTGTGGCGCACACGTTATTATGCTCCACAGAACCGCTGTTGGTCAGTATCCGGCAGATAAAATGGTCTCGCTTGATGAGATTGAAGCGTTGCTTGCTAAAGCGAAAGAAGAAGAGCTTGCGCCTTCAACTTATTTAGACTCGCTATTGCTACCAATTGATACTGCTTTAACTGATTTACCCGTTGTTGAAATTACAAAAGAACAAGGGGGAATTTTTAGTCACGGGCAAGCTGTAGAATTATCAATCGCTTTACCTGATGGTGCAATTAAAGTTGTTGCGGATAATATATTTATTGGTACTGGTGAGCGTAACTCAAACGGTCATTTAAAGGTTAAACGTGGTCTTGCTAGTCAGCAAGACGATTACGTGAAGCCTGAATAAGCAACTAATGTGCCTAACGGTGGCTTATTAGTTGTAGTTGGGGATAATTAGCTTGTAGTTATTCCTACAGTTGGTAGAATACGCCCGCTTAATCGTTTTGGCTGAATTAGTGATCGGCTAAGACACCTTTTAAATTTAATTTTTGGAGTTACTATGTCACTAAGCAATCAAGAAAAAATCGATATCATTGCTAAATTTGCACGTGCAGAAGGCGATACAGGTTCATCAGAAGTACAAGTAGCATTACTTACTTTTGACATCAACAAGCTTCAAGGTCACTTTGCTGATCACAAGCATGACTTCCACTCACGTCGTGGTCTGCTTCGTAAAGTAAGCACTCGCCGTAAACTACTTGATTACCTTAAAGGTAAAGACATCACTAGTTATACTGCGTTAATCAAAGAACTTGGCCTACGTCGCTAAGAACTAGATTATAGAAAAAGGAGCTTTTTAGCTCCTTTTTTTGTGCCTGAAATTTGTGTTTCCAAATTAAGAAAATTCTTAAACCTATTGAATTATAATATAAAACCCCCATTTCATAGCCTACCAATAGCTGTTGTATTTACCCGCTAATTAGCCCAGTTTAAATCTAGTAGCTAGTGTGTGTTGACCTTTCGTGATTAATTTTGCAGCTGTATGTTTGGTCTTTAGGCAAGGCAGCGCCTATGTAGTGTGGTTATTCCCCATAAATAGGCGATAACGCAGCATAAATGCCAAACATGCGCTGCCCTGCGGGTTCATCCTAGGGGCGATTAACTCTTTGTTGCTCGATTTTTACTTAGCCCACTAGGTTACAAATCTCGCGCCGTGATTAAATCGACCCTAGATTGAACAAATTTCAATCCACAAAGATCAACACACCCTAGACTCGCATTTTGAAGCAGCTTTGGTATATACTATGCGCGTAGGTAAAAAGGTTTATCTACGCTTATTCACATCATTGCCAATTGTAGTACTTAATTGATTTCCAACTGAATACAATTATGTACTGTAATTGGTACTTTGATGACAACTTATTAGAATACATTTAAGGAATATTTTAAGTGCAAGCAATTATTAAAGAATTCAAACTAGGTCAACATACAGTGACTCTAGAAACTGGTGCAATCGCTCGTCAAGCAGACGGCGCTGTACTTGCAAGCATTGGCGACACTTCAGTTTTAGTAACTGTTGTTGGTAAGCGTGAAGCACAACCTGGCCAAGACTTTTTCCCACTAACAGTTAACTACCAAGAGCGTATGTACGCTGCTGGTCGTATCCCAGGTGGTTTCTTAAAGCGTGAAGGTCGTCCTAACGATGGCGAAACACTTATTGCACGTCTTATTGACCGTCCAATTCGTCCACTTTTCCCAAGCGGTTTTGTAAACGAAGTACAAGTTATTGCTACTGTTGTTTCTGTTAACCCTGAAATCCAACCTGATATGGTTGCGATGATTGGTACTTCAGCAGCACTTGCTATCTCTGGTATCCCGTTCAGTGGTCCAATTGGTGCATCTCGCGTTGGTTACATCAACGGCGAATATGTACTTAACCCTACATTAAAAGAGCTTGAAGAAAGCCAACTTGATTTAGTGGTAGCCGGTACTGATAAAGCGGTACTTATGGTTGAATCAGAAGCTAACGTACTTGCAGAAGACGTAATGCTTGGCGCTGTTGTATATGGTCATGAGCAATCTCAAGCGATCATCACTGCAATCGAAGAATTTAAAGCAGAAGCAGGCAAGCCTACTTGGGATTGGACTGCACCAGCTAAAAACGTTGCACTAGAAGATAAAGTTGCAGCAATTGCTGCTGATAAAGTAGGCGCAGCTTACTTAATCACTGATAAAGTAGCGCGTAAAGAAGCACTTGGCGTAGCTAAAGATGAAGTTGTTGCAGTGTTAACAGCTGAACTTGCTGAAGGCGAGTCTTTAGATAAGCAAGAAATTGGTAAAATATTCGGTTCACTTGAGAAGAAAATCGTTCGTGGCCGTATCGCTTCTGGCGAAAAACGTATCGATGGTCGTGAACCAGATATGATTCGTGCACTAGATGTAATGACTGGCGTATTACCGCGTACTCACGGTTCTGCTATCTTTACTCGTGGCGAAACTCAAGCGTTAGTAACAGCTACACTTGGTACAGAACGTGATTCACAGTTAATCGACGATTTAACTGGTACTCATAAAAACCACTTTATGCTTAACTACAACTTCCCTCCATTCTGTGTAGGTGAAACTGGTTTTGTTGGTTCTCCTAAGCGTCGTGAAATCGGCCATGGTAACCTTGCTAAGCGTGGTATTGCTGCTGTAATGCCAACATTGACTGAATTCCCATATTCAATCCGTGTAGTATCTGAAATCACTGAATCAAATGGTTCATCTTCAATGGCTTCTGTATGTGGTACTTCACTTGCACTTATGAATGCCGGTGTACCAATTAAAGCGTCTGTTGCCGGTATTGCGATGGGTCTAGTTAAAGAAGACGATAAATTCGTTGTTCTTTCTGACATCTTAGGTGATGAAGATCACTTAGGTGACATGGACTTTAAAGTTGCTGGTACAGCTGCAGGTATCACTGCACTTCAAATGGATATCAAAATCGAAGGTATCACTCAAGAAATCATGCAAATTGCGCTTAAACAAGCAAAAGCTGCACGTTTACATATCTTAGAAGTGATGGACGAAGCAATTTCTGCTCCTTCTGAAGAGCTATCAATGTTTGCTCCTCGCATATACACAATGAAAATCCCACAGAAGAAAATCGCTGAAGTTATCGGTAAAGGTGGCGCAACTATTCGTCAGCTTACTGAAGAAACTGGTACAACGATTGAAATCGGTGACGACGGTACAATTAAAATTGCCGCTACTGATGGCGAAAGTGCAGCTAATGCAATTAGCCGTATTGAGCAATTAACAGCTGAACTTGAAGTAGGTACTATCTACGAAGGTAAAGTTGTACGTATTGTTGATTTCGGTGCGTTTGTAAACATTCTTCCTGGTAAAGATGGTCTAGTACATATTTCTCAAATTAGTACTGAGCGCGTTAATAACGTGGCTGATCACCTTTCTGAAGGTCAAGAAGTTAAAGTTAAAGTACTAGAAGTAGATCGCCAAGGCCGTGTACGTCTAAGTATTAAAGAAGCAATGGAATCAGCAGCACCTGCAGCTGACGCGCCAACTGACGCGTAATTGTTAACTTATTAATCTAGTTATATTAGCTAGATGATAAAAAAGGGGCTGTTTAGCCCCTTTTTTTATGCTTTAATGAAACCTTATTGGACAAGGTCTGTCTTATATTAATCGCGATATATCTTGGTATTAAGGATTTTAATGATACTCAAACATTTAGCTTTGGCATCTTTTGCTATTTTGTCTTTAAGCGCTTGCCAAACTACAACAGAATCAGAACCAACCCCGATTGTTAATGTGCCATTTACTGCACCTTTAGCCTCTGACTTCAGAAGTGAAATTGCTATTGCACGCTACTCAGAGTTATTGAATAGGGCTGACTTAAGCGAAGAGCAACAAGCTAAGCTTTATTACGACCGTGGTGTACTTTTCGATAGTCTAGGTATGACCACTCTTTCGCGTATTGATTTTAACCGCGCAGTAAAACTTAAGCCTGATTTAGCTGAAGTATATAATTTTTTAGGTATTCAACATACGCTTATGCAGCAGTACGAAAAAGCCTATGAGTTTTTCGATTCAGCTCTAGAACTTGATGAAGAGCATGAATACGCCTATTTAAATCGAGGAATTGCACTGTATTACGGCGATAGAGCTGGCCTTGCTAAAAATGACTTTAACGAGTTTTTAGCCCGTTCTCCTAACGATCCGTACCGTGTTTTATGGGTTTATTTAGCCCAGGCACAAGAGGATAAAGTAATCGCACTTGATGCCCTTAAACAAAATGCGACTGCGCTTGATGATTCACAATGGGCGTATCAGTTAATTTCTCTTTATACGGGCGATATGAGTGAACATGCATTTTTATCAGGCATTAGTGATGGTGTTAGAACTGAGCAAGAATATGCGCAACGTTTATGTGAAGCTTATTTTTACTTAGCCAAAATGCATCAAGCAGCGGGTGAGCTGTACTTAGCATCAGACTATTTTAGGCTTGCGCTAGCAACCAATGTACATGAGTTTATTGAGTACAAATATGCGCGTTTAGAACTTGAGTTGATGGAAGGTGTTGACGCAAGTTAAGCGTTTTAAATTAATAGGTGTATTACTATGTTGTTTGTTAATTACAGGCTCGAGTAATCACCTTGGCGCTATTGGCTTTTGGCATGTTTTAAATACAAAAGCCAATGTTCTACAAAGTTATTGGAATTCACCAGCTTATTTTTCTGATCACCTAGAGCAGTTACCAAAGACCTCTTTAGCTATACTTGCTCGCAGTAAAATTTCCTCAGCACAATATATGTATTCTCTTAAGCTTATTAAAAGCAGTCAGAGTGATACTGCAAAACAATTTTGGCTCTCCGCTATAAATGACTTAACAATCCCAGAGCGTAAAATATTAGCAACAAAGTTACTTGAGCAATCACGTTGGAGCGATTTAGAGTTACTCGCTAGTAAAAACAAATTACCAGCAGGGGATGTACTAAATCATCTAAAACTTCAGTTAAAAATACCACAGAGTAAAATATCTACCGCGTTTATCCACGATCTCGGTTTTTCATCTTTAAGAAATATAAGCAAACCTAATAAGCAATGTATGTTTAACGTGCTGACTATGAGCGATCATCGCAGTGGCTTATATAAACTTACAGAGTTTATTAATGCTTATAACAAACAACCAGAGCCCCGTGAAAATATTTTTTGCTTTTCAAAACCCGTTTACGTTGCGGGTATGCTTGAGTGTAAAAGTAGTACTAGTCAAATAGCAAAGTGTGACTGGCAATCATCTAAACTTAATAGCCAGCTTCCTAATAATTTTGATTTTATAGTGATGATGCCTAAAGATGGAACGGCTAATGTCACGAAGGGAACAATGCTAATAAACTCAAAAGCAAAATACAGTATATTTTTGCATGAGCTGATGCATTTTAACGGTTTTGAAGATGAATACGCTTTGCCTAAAACTAAGCAAGCATGGTTGTGTGCAAAAACGGGTTTTGTTGCACCTAATTTATTTATTTCTCATGGTGAGTCGCCGCCAACAGGTTGGCATAAAGCAAAGAGTTGCCAGGTAGGGGGTATTGCTTATAAACCTAGTGAAAATTGGTCTATTATGCAATATCAGCAGTTAGGGCTCTCAGCGCAGTATAGACAACTTTGGTTGAAACATTTAGATATGACCAATGGTAACTTTCATCGCCACCCTGGCGCGCTTACATTTGCAAATAAGGCCATATTAAATTAACAATTATCAGTATTAATTAATTGTTTTTTTAGGCTTAATAAATTGTTAGTTCTTGTTTAAAAAACACCCATGCAGAACCGCTTTTTATAGACAAAATCAGTGTTTTTCAGTATAACTATAGTCATTAATGTCGTTTAAAAACAGGCAGTAAAAGCATCACTTAGTATTAAAAAGAGATGCCCTGATAAACTTATGATAATAAAAGGCCCTACATTATGACTTTGCTCTGGATACCCTTGTTATCCTTAATTGGCAGTGTTATTTCTGCATGCACAGGTAAGTTATCCCGCAATTTAAGCACTAGCTTAACGGCTCTTGCGCCTTTGACGGCTTTGGGGATTACTCTATACCATGCACCTGCCGTTTTAGCGGGCGAAACCATTCGTTATTCTTTAGCTTGGATCCCGTCAATAGGACTCGATTTGTCTCTGCGGTTAGACGGCCTCAGTTTATTGTTTATGTTTATGATTTTAGGCATAGGCTTGCTCGTTATCCTCTACACCCGTTACTACCTAAGCGCTAATGACTCAATGGCTAAGCTATATAGTTACTTAATGCTATTTATGACTGCAATGCTTGGTATTGTTATGTCTAACAACGTCATTCAACTGTGGTTGTTTTGGGAATTAACGAGCATCAGCTCATTTTTATTAATTAGTTTTTGGTGGCATAAATCAGAAGCGCGAAAAGGCGCACGTATGGCGCTTGCTGTAACAGGCGCGGGCGGCTTAGCGTTACTTGCTGGATTGATGCTATTAGGTGATATTGTTGGTAGTTACGACCTAGATGTTATTCTAGCGAGTAAAGCAATAATTCAATCTCATGATTTATACGAAGTAGCATTGGTATTGGTGCTACTGGGTGCGTTTACTAAATCGGCACAATTTCCATTTCACTTTTGGCTTCCTCATGCAATGGCAGCGCCTACGCCAGTAAGCGCGTATTTACATTCTGCAACGATGGTAAAAGCCGGTATATTTTTGTTAGCACGTTTTCATCCTGCTTTAGCCGGCACCGATACTTGGTTCTTGCTCGTTGGGTTAACGGGTTTAGCTACGCTGTTGTTTGGTGCTTATATAGCACTATTTAAACACGACTTAAAAGGCTTGTTAGCCTATTCAACAATAAGCCATTTGGGTTTAATAACGCTATTACTCGGACTTGATACTGAGCTTGCAACTGTTGCTGCTATTTTTCATATAATTAACCATGCAACGTTTAAAGCGTCGTTATTTATGGCCGTTGGTATTATTGATCACGAAACGGGCACGCGCGATATGCGTAAATTAAATGGTATGTGGCGATACTTACCATACACTGCAACGCTTGCGATGGTCGCGGCGGCTGCAATGGCAGGAGTTCCTTTACTAAATGGCTTCTTGTCTAAAGAAATGTTTTTTGCAGAAACGCTGCATCAGCAAGTGCTTGGTTCTATGTCGTGGTTAATTCCAGTACTGGCAACTGTTGCAGGTGCATTAGCTGTTGCGTACTCAGCACGCTTTATTCATGACGTGTTTTTTAATGGTGAACCAATTGATTTACCTCGTACGCCGCATGAGCCACCGCGCTATATGCGTGTACCAATAGAAATACTCGTTGTGATTTGTTTGTTAGTGGGTATGTTCCCGCACTTTACAATTGATGGCATTTTATCTGCGGCGTCTTTAGCTGTACTTGGAAAAGAAATGCCGGTGTACGAATTGGCTATCTGGCATGGGTTTAACTTGCCTCTACTAATGAGTGCGATGGCGATTGCTGGCGGCTTATTTATTTATATTAATCGTAAATATCTATTTCAGTTTCAAGCATCATTACCACCTCTAAACGCTAAAAAAACGTTTGAACGTGTGATATTAAGCGTTATTGCTTGGTGTCAGTCAAAGGTAAGCAGTATCGAAAATGGATCGCTACAGCGCTATCTTGTAATTATGTTAGCGGTGGTATTACTGTGTGCGGGTTGGCCATTATTTGAAATGCAACAACTTGCCGGTAGCATGCCACTTACGCCTGTTGATGTGCACAATGCAATTGGTGCAGGCTTATTGATTATTGGTGCTCTTGCCACCGTTATTTGGCATCGCTCTCGAATGGTATCGCTATTAATGCTCTCAATTGTAGGATTAATGGTGTCGGTTGTATTTACACGCTTTTCTGCTCCAGATTTAGCGCTTACGCAGCTAACTGTTGAGGTTGTTACTATTATTTTACTTATGCTGGCATTGTTTTTCTTGCCGCAGCATACGCCAAAAGAATCAAGTTCATTACGCGTACTTCGAGACTTAGCAATAGCCTCTACGTTAGGTGTAGTTATCGCGAGTATTTGTTATGCATTACTTACACGCCCGCTAGATTCAATCTCAGACTTCTTTATTGCTAACGCTAAAATTGGTGGCGGTGGTACTAACGTAGTTAACGTTATTTTAGTCGACTTTAGGGGCTTTGATACGCTTGGTGAAATTACCGTATTAGGCATTGCCGCATTAGGTATATTTAAAGTACTTTCTCGAATTCCATTATTTATGCCAGCAAGCGACAGCGAAGGGCGCCCATGGGCACGAGAGCGCCATCCAATATTACTGGCGAGTATTTCACAAAGTTTATTACCGCTTGCGTTATTAGTTTCTGCATATATTTTCTTACGTGGGCATAACTTACCTGGTGGTGGCTTTATTGCAGGACTGGTAACGTCAATCGCGTTTATTTTGCAATACATGGCGCATGGTACAGCATGGATAAACGAACGTTTTGATGTTAATTATCGCAAAATTATAGCTTCAGGCATTGGTATTTCTTTGTTTACAGGTGTGGGTAGTTGGTTCTTCGATAAGCCATTTTTAACAACTTGGTTTGACTACTTTGATATTCCGTTTGTCGGTAAAACAGAGCTTGCCAGCGCGATTGCATTTGACCTAGGTGTTTACTTAACTGTTGTAGGCGCTACATTAATGATTTTAGCAAGCTTAGGTAATATGACAGCAGATACCCAGAAAAAAGAGGTAAATATTTAATGGAATTATTGTACGCATCTTGCGTTGGAGTATTGGTCAGTTGCGGTGTGTTTTTACTGCTAAGAGCTCGTACGTTCCCTGTAGTACTTGGGCTTACTATGATTTCATATGCTGTTAACTTATTTTTGTTTTCAGCAGGTCGCCTTACTATTAATAAAGCGGTAGTACTTGGTACTGGCACAGAATACGCCGATCCTCTACCTCAAGCATTAGTACTAACTGCAATAGTGATTGGTTTTGCGATGACCGCATTTGTGGTTATTTTGGCAATACGTGGGCGCGCCGATTTAGGTAGTGACCATGTTGATGGTTATGTGCCTAACACCTCTGCAGATAATAAGGAGCAAAAATGATCCAACATTTAGCTTCGCTACCTATTTTATTACCTATGTTGACGGCAGTTATTTTATTGCTGCCGCCATGTGGTAAAAGCGTCAAAATTCGCCGCTTAGTTTCAATTGTAATGGCAATAGCTACTTTTGCCATTAGTGTGCTTTTACTTGTACATATTAATAATACAGGTATTAATGTTTACGCTATTGGTAGTTGGTCTGCACCATTTGGGATAGTCTTAGTCGCTGACATGTTATCTACCTTATTGGTTACGTTAACTTCACTTTTAGGTTTGGGCGCTATTTTATATGGTAGTGCTGGCGATGATGAAAAGGGCAGCTTTTATCATCCACTTGTTCATTTTTTAATATTGGGTGTAAATGGCGCGTTTTTAACTGGCGATTTATTTAACCTATTTGTATTTTTTGAAGTGTTACTGATTGCATCATATGCACTGTTAATGCATGCAGGTGATAAACAAAACACTCGTGCGGCACTGCAATATGTAATATTAAATTTAGTTGGCTCAAGCGTATTTTTAATCGGTTTGGGTATTTTGTACGGTGTACTTGGTACGCTTAATATTGCAGATATGGCGCAAAAAGTATCACAGCTTTCGGGCGATGATGTATACCTAGCAAAAGCAGGTGGTTTATTACTATTAATTGTATTTGCTTTAAAGGCCGCACTATTACCTCTGCATTTATGGCTTCCAAATACGTATTCAAGCGCTAAACCTGTAGTTGCAGCATTGTTTGCGATTATGACCAAAGTAGGCGTTTACGCCATGCTTCGTGTTTACACGGTGATATTTGGCGAACAAGCAGGAGCGCTTGAACATATGGCGCAGCCTTGGCTTTGGGGCTTAGCAATTGCCACCATTATAGTGGGTGCCATTGGCGTTATGGCAGCGCAAGACTTACGTAAACTCACCTCTAACTTAGTATTAGTATCGGTAGGTACGTTGGTTGCGCTAATTGCATTGCAAAATGTAAATGCCACTGCTGCACTTTTATATTATTTAGTGCATTCAACACTTGTTAGTGCCGCACTGTTTTTACTAGCAGACTTAGTTTCAATCCAGCGCGGTAAAGTTGGTGATAGGCTAGTAGCGGGTCGCTCTGTTAAACAACCATTTTTATTAGGTGTGTGCTTTATTGTTGCAGCTTTAACTGTAGTTGGTATGCCGCCACTATCAGGCTTTGTAGGTAAAATTTGGATACTTAAAGCCACATTAAATAGTGAGCAAGCTTTACTATTTTGGCCTGTATATTTAGTAACAAGCTTTGCGTTGTTGGTAGCGCTTTCGCGTGCTGGCACGACCTTGTTTTGGGAGCATAAAAGTAAAAATAGCGAAAACGCAGATTGTGCAAATGCACACCCGTTGCAGGTAATTGTAATTATAGGTTTACTTGCGTGTTCGCCATTGCTCGTTATTTTTGGCGGACCAATAAGTGAATACATGCTAGGTGCTGCTACTCAGTTACATGATATAAGCGGCGGTATTAATGCTGTACTTAAAGGAGGCATGTGATGAGATTACAAGCCCGTTTTCGTTGGTTACCAACGCCATTTCGTAGCTTATTTTTGTTTATGGTTTGGCTATTGTTAAATAATAGCGTGTCGGTAGGGCACTTAGTATTAGCGACTATTTTTGCAATACTTATCCCAATATTAAGTTTTTCGCTTCGCGAGCCTCAGCCACTAATTTTAAAGCCGGGCTTGGCTCTTAAGCAGTTGCTTATTGTGCTGTACGATATTGTCGTAGCAAATTTACAAGTGGCTTTACTTATACTTGGGCCATCTAAAAATTTGCGTCCGGCATTTATAAAAGTACCGATAGATTTAACTCATGATATGCCAATTACCATATTGGCCAGTAGTGTATCGCTTACACCCGGTACAGTGAGTGCAGAGGTTTACCCAATTGCTGAATCGTTACCTGAGGGTGAAGAGCCAACACAACGCTACTTATTAATACATGTGCTTGACCTTAAAGATGAAGAAGCACTTATCAAACAAATAAAACAACGCTACGAAGCTCCACTAAAGGAGATATTTCAATGTTAGACACCGTATTACTCATTGTTTTTTCGATGATTGGCTTATCATTATTGCTTAATTTATGGCGATTGATCATTGGTCCATCAGTGCCTGATCGTGTTTTAGCGCTCGATACAATGTACATTAACGTCATTGCACTGATTATTTTATATAGCATTAGTATGGATACAGGGCTTTATTTTGAAGCTGCACTGCTTATTGCCATGCTCGGTTTTATAAGTACAGTTGCAGTGTGTAAGTATTTACTACGTGGCGATATAATTGAATAAGGTGAAAACATGATCAGCGAATGGGTTGTATCAATATTATTGTTATTTGGTGGTACGTTTATTTTAATTGGCTCAATAGGCTTAGTTAAACTACCTGACTTTTTTATGCGTTTGCATGGGCCAACTAAAGCAACAACGTTGGGCATGGCAAGTATGCTAATTGCAGCTATGGTTTATTTTGCAAATTCAGGACATGGCCTAAGTGTTAAAGAAATACTCATTACTATATTTTTACTAATTACGGCACCGATTAGTGGTTACATGCTAATAAAGTCAGCTATTCATCATAAGCTAAAAGCCAAAGAAGGCACTAAAGGCCTAGATAATGTAGAAGACGATTAACATAAAAATATATTTATAAAAGGCCGAATAAATTCATTTTATTCGGCCTTTTTAGTGACTGCTTGTACCCTTTACAAGACTAATTAATAATGTAACTATAAAACGATTATTTATATGAAAGGATATTATTATGGGTAAGGTACTACTTTTATCATTACTGATTTTTTCTAGTAGTTTGTATGCTGAACAAAATACTAAGCAGCAAAAAATAGATGAACTTATTAGTGTAATGAATTTAGATTCAATGGTTGACTCTATGTACGGCCAGGTTGAAGGTATGATGAAAGGCATGTCAGACCAAATGGGCGTTAAGCCTTCTGAACAGGCAATTTTTGATAAATACTACAGCGACATGACGACGGTATTAAAAACCGAAATGAGCTGGGCCAAAATGCAGCCGATGATGATTAGCGTGTACGACAAACATTTTAGTGAGCAAGAAATTGCCGATATGTTAGCGTTTTATAAAACAGATACAGGGCAAAAAATACTTGAAAAAATGCCTGTTGTAATGCAAGAGTCTATGCAAATGTCACAAAGCTTAATGAAAGATGCTATGCCTAAAATACAAACTTTAGCGCAGCAACTAAGCGACGAATTAGAGCAAAGCCGTAGCGAATCAAACTAGGGCAGCGCATGTTTGGTATTTATGCTGCGTTATCGCCTATTTATGGGAATAACCACACTACATAGGCTCTGCCTTGCCTAAAGACCAAACAGTCTGCTGTAAATTAAACCACCAATGATCAACACGCCCTTAGATTAATACGCGCCTTACTTAGGCGCTTCTCTCCTGAATTACATCCCCTACAGATAATACACGCCCGATATCAGCTTAAGTTAATTATGTTTGTGTCACTATACTAATGAGCAACAATACTTAATCAATTTGAGGGATTAAATTCGGCGTTAACTGCGTTAAACATTTTGATATACGACTGCATGGATGCAGAGGCAATTAGTGATAACAACTAAATAACGAAACCTTTGCCTTGTTATCAACACGATTTTCTTGTCTTAAATAGGTTACTTAATTAAGCGAATTGGTATTATTTTATTAGTTTTAAAATAGTCATTGACCTATGTGTTGCACCTAGGTTTATTATGAAGCTACTGAAACACGACGGAGCTAAATTATGTATGTTAAACAACTCGCCAAGTTAATGGGCGTGACTGCCGATACTGTTCGTCATTACACACGTGTTGGGTTACTTAACCCAATACGCAGTGAAGAAAATGGCTATCAAGAGTATACAAAGCAAGACCAGCAGCGTTTAAAGTTTATTATTAGCTCTCGTCAACTTGGTTTTTCACTCAAAGATATTCAACACATTATAGGCGAGTCAGAGCAGGGGAATTGTCCTTGTCCGTTAACGCGTAAACTCATTACTAAACGCCTAGAAGAAACCGAAGCACTATTTCAAGAAACATTAAAATTACGAAACAGAATGCATGCAGCTCTGGCGCAATGGGATACATCAGCCGATGGTGCAAATGCCAGTGACGTGTGTAGTTTAATAGAATCTTTTGTTGATCCAATAAACGATTCTGCAAATAAGGAGCAGCGTAATGACGACTAATACAAAAGACACCGCGCAAAACTTTATTATTGAAGGCGCTAATTGCGGCAGTTGTGTGGCCAAAATTGAAAAAGCCCTCAATAGTGTTCAAGGTGCGCAAAACGTGGAAATGAACTTTGCTGAGCGTACAGTACGTGTAGAAGGTAAAGCCTGCGAAAGCACGCTTATTAAAGCAGTCGAAAACATTGGTTATTCAGCTAAGCCAATGAGTAACGAGTCTGATCAAGATGCACTTGATGAAAAAGCAAAGTCGGACGAGGCACATTACAAAAAGCTAATGCGTAATATGATATTAGCGTTAGGGGTCGGTGCGCCGTTAATGATATACGGGCTTATTTTTGACATGAGTGTGACCACCGACACACAACGAATGGCATGGTTTTTAGTGGGTATAGTCACGCTTGTGGTTATGGCTATATCAGGTAAACAATTTTACAACGGTGCATGGCAGGCATTTAAAAACCATGCTGCCAATATGGATACATTAATAGCGCTTGGTACAGGTACTGCGTGGTTGTATTCAATGTTTGTAGTAATAGCACCAAACTTATTACCACAAGTTGCAAGACACGTATATTTTGAAGCGTCATCGATGATCATCGGTTTAATTAGTTTAGGGCTCGCTTTTGAAGTAAAAGCACGTGGGCGCACCTCACAAGCAATTAAACGCTTAATTGGCCTGCAACCAAAAACTGCACGCGTAATTCGCGATGGGCAAGAGCAAGACATCGACATTAGTGATGTTGTAAAAAATGATGAAGTACGCGTACGCCCGGGTGAAAAAATCCCTGTGGATGGCGATGTTATTGAAGGCAGCAGTACGGTTGATGAGTCAATGCTTACTGGTGAGCCAATGGCCGTCCGCAAAAAAACGGGCGACAAAGTCGTTGCCGGAAGTATTAATAAAAGTGGCACTTTATTATTTAAAGCCACGCACATTGGTAGCGAAACCACACTTGCCAATATTATCAATATGGTAAAGCGTGCACAAAACTCTAAGCCATCAATAGGGCGATTAGCTGATGTTATATCAGGAATATTTGTACCAACAGTCATGATTATTGCAGTACTTGCTGGCCTTGCATGGTTAAACTTTGGACCTGAGCCATCAATTGCTTATGCCGTTGTTGCAATAACCACTGTACTTATTATTGCGTGTCCTTGTGCGCTAGGACTCGCAACCCCTATGTCGGTTATGGTGGGTATTGGTAAAGCTGCAGAGTCAGGAATATTAATTCGAAATGGTGAGTCGCTGCAAACAACATCTAAAATCACCACCATGATTTTAGATAAAACAGGCACTATTACTCAAGGCACACCGCAAGTTACCGATGTAGTTACGTTTAACAACAGTGATGAAAATACAGTAATGCAACGTGTTGCAAGCCTTGAAAGTAGCTCAGAGCATCCACTGGCCGAAGCAATTACGGGACATGCTAAAAAGCAGGGATTAGCTTTAAGCAAAGTAGCCGACTTTAACGCAATTACAGGTAAAGGTGTAACTGGCAGTGTTGACGGGCAAACATTGTTGTTTGGTAATAAAGCGCTAATGGATAAATACGATGTAGCCGTTGATGATGCAACCGAGCAAGCTCAAACACTTGCCAGTGATGCTAAAACGCCCATGTATTTTGCAAGTAATAATAAGCTCCAAGCTATTATTGCAGTAGCAGATCCTATTAAAGAGGATTCAGTTGAAGCTATTAAACGCCTGCAAGATAAAGGTATCCACCTAGTTATGCTAACAGGTGACAACAAAGCCACTGCACAAGCCGTTGCTAAGCAAGTTGGTATTGATGACTTTATTGCAGAAGTCATGCCTGATGACAAAGTAAACGAAGTAACAAAGCGCCAAGCAAACGGTGAAATAGTGGGTATGACAGGTGACGGTATTAACGATGCCCCCGCACTTGCGCAAGCCGATGTAGGGTTTGCAATTGGCACAGGTACCGATGTTGCAATAGAAAGTGCAGACATTACCTTAATGCGTGGTTCGTTACATGGCCTTGCTGATGCAATTGCAGTGAGTAGTGCAACTATTTTAAATATTAAACAGAACCTATTTGGTGCCTTTATTTATAACGTGGCGGGTATTCCGATTGCAGCCGGCGTGTTGTATCCATTTTTTGGCATACTACTTAACCCTGTTGTTGCAGGTGCAGCTATGGCACTTTCATCGCTTACAGTGGTAAGTAACGCTAATCGCTTACGTTTTTTCAAACCAAATAAATCGTAATTTAAGCTAAGGAGTACATTATGTTGATGATTAATATAGGTGGTGCACTGTTAATAGCCGCAATTATTTATTGGTTTTGGCTATACAAACCAGAGCAAACACAAAGTGATGACAACAAAGTAACGATAGTCGTTGATAACGGTGTTTATAAGCCAGGACACATTAAAGTGGCAGCCAACAAAGAGGTTGTACTTACCTTTGATAGAAAAGATGGCGCGCCGTGCGCCGAAACCGTGGTATTTCCACAGCTTGATATAAGTAAAACGCTGGCAATGGGTGATGGCAATACAGTTAAACTACCTGCGCTTGAAGCCGGTGAGTATGACTTTCATTGCCAAATGAAAATGTACAAAGGCAAGCTAGTTGCTCAGTAACCTGAACTAAGTAGGTGTTGGGGTCGTATAGTTGCCTTATATAAGTTATGAGTAGGAGTGGTTACATTAAATGAATAAATTAAACCCTAAAAAATTATTGAATAGTAAATGGACCGCAACACCTTCTATAAATAAAGAAAAACACTTCATTATTGTTGAGGTGGAATTTGATGAAGATGGCAACGTAATTGAATGTATTACCGAGGCTGTTATGTCAAAAAATCAATATCCAATTAGTTGGCGAGATTTAAAAGATAACCAAAAGTGGCTGCAAGGGTGGAAGTAGTTTAAATCTACATAGTTTACCTCACTCCAATAGCGGCACATTTGCAGATAGCTGGCACACGATGTAGGTTTGCTTAACTCAAGCGAACCTATATTTTACGGCGCATTAAGTTATGAACTCAATGCTATAACTTAGCTCATATATCACATTCTTTCTGAGTAATTCGCCATTTGGCAACAAAACAGTTAATTTCAAAATATCCTTTCAAAATTTTTATAATAAATCTCAAAAATAATGTAACTGACTAATTATAAATGAATTAATTATTTAATAGTCGCGAACAAATCCTATGTTACTTCCATGTTCATATTCAGTTTATTTTGAAGACTAACCCAAACACCCCCCTTTTTGGCTTTTTAGCAAAAGTGTGTCTTTTTAACTAAACCTAACTAATTGATTTATATCGGTTTATTATTTTTAGGTAAATGGCTGTTGCTAAATAGCAACAATAACACCTCCTCAAATTAAGCTTCTCTCGCTTTATATTGTTTAACTCATTGTTTTTAAATAATAAATAAAAAGTGGCACCAAAGTTGTAATACCTAGAGTGTATTAAGCAAAACGTGATGAAAGCCAAAGGCCTTAATCGCAACAACCCAATGAAGGAATACTATTATGAAAACATTTCAATCAACACTAGTACTAATGGCGCTAGCTTCTTCATCAGCGGCTTTTGCAGCAACAGATTTTGATACGCTAGACGTAGATGGTAATGGCGCAATCAGCCAAGCCGAAGCATCAGTGGATGCTGAGCTTTTAAGCAAATTTGAAGAACTCGATACAAACCAAGATGGTGAGCTATCTGAAGATGAGTTTTCTAAGGCCTAAAATTAAAGCCTTAAGCAGTTAATGCTCTGTAATGTTATCTAAATTCTGAGTTGCCAAAGACAACCTAAGTAGGCAAGGGAGCCTACTAAAAAGAATAACCAGGAAGTGACTAGAGAGCACTATAGAGCAAATTTATTTAGGACACCGCATACTTTTGAAGGATTAAATTATGAAAAAGCTACAATCAACATTTGTACTTATGGCTATTGTTTCTTCGTCAGTAGTATTTGCAAACACAGACTTTGAAACACTCGATGCAGACGACAACGCTTCAATTAGCCGCTCTGAAGAATCGGTGCAAGTGATAGAGCAATTTGACGAGCTGAATGTTCAAAGTAGCGGTGGTCCGACAGAAAATGATTTTTTTGAATATTAATTTATAAACACTTTACTCCTAAAGGATCTTTGAAAAGGACTTCTTACCCCTAATCAGGCTCAAAGCCTAAGGAAACGATTATGAAAACATTACACAAAACTCTAGCACTTGTAGCCCTTGCTTCTTCTTCAGCGGCGTTTGCTGCGGTAGATTTTGATTCTTTTGATACTGATGGCGACGGCGTAATTAGTAAAACAGAAGCCCAAGTAAACTCGCAACTAGTACAGCTTTTTGATCAATTAGATGCAGATGGAAATGGCGAATTATCTAAAGAAGAGTTTTCGAAGGTTCAGTAACAGGCTCTATATTTAAGTTAGTCGTAAAGCCTTACCAGTCATACTCACAAAGCAGCTAAGTAATTAATACTTAGCTGCTTTTTTGTGCATTTAACTTAATATATTACTGTTTAGTCACCAAAACAGTGCAAAACTCGAGTTTTAATTTAATTAAGTTACTGATTATTAAGTTGTTTTATTATTGGTTTTAAACTTGCAAATCTATTTATAACTTAGGTTAATGAGTATTTAAAATGGCGCGAATGAGTTATATCAGTAGTGTTGAGCGCTACCACGAATATGAGCATGTAATACACAGCTTACTTAAATCTATTTTGATGAGTATTGAGGATGGGTTAACTAAGGAGCGTGATACCCGCTACCTGATTAAGCAGTACCCATTTTTAGAATTACAATATTATTTAAATGCAGAAGGTTTGCAGCAGGGTAATAATGTCTGCTTTAAACGGGCATATAGAAAAAAACTAGGTGAAAGTGGTAATCAACAAGATTTAAGCGAGCGCCCCTATTTTTTGAACGCTAAAACAAGTGATAGGGTGTGCTTTACTGATCCCTACATTTCTATAGCGACTAACCATTTATGTATATCGGCGATTAAAGAACTAAAAAAACCAATTAATAATCAACATTACTTGGTCGTTGATGTGAGCTTAACGCAGCTTATTGAGTTTGTAATGGGTGATACTGCGCGCGCTAATATGTCGCCTTACTTTAAAGCGGGTTACGGTATTATTGTTGCGTGCTTATTTTGCTTAGTATTATTTTTACTGAATATCGTTTTTAATGATATATACGCGCTATTAACCCATGTAGATACCTCATCAGACCCACTTGAACCCTTTAGTATCATTATTTACATCACCCTAGCATTAGCAGTATTCGATTTAGGTAAAACAATACTCGAAGAAGAAATCCTTATGCATAAGGATATTTTTAGGCACTCATCTACGCGGCGCACTATTACACGGTTTATATCTACCGTGTTAATTGCTATATCAATTGAGGCGTTGTTAACTATGTTTAAAGCGGCGTTGGGGCAATCGGAGTATTTAATGCCTGCAATAGCGATGATGCTTGCAGTAGTGGGGCTTTTAATTGCACTAGCTATTTATGTTTATTTAGGAGCAAAGGCCGAAACGCTATTAATGCGGGCTCGTTTAAAACAAAAATCCTCCAAGTAGGAGGATTTTTATATTACATAACTATTAATAGTTATTTATTGTTTATCTTGCGCGCGTTTGGCTTTAAAGTCAGACTCGCTCGTCCACTTTGGCCAATCGCCATTGTTTGCAAGTTGAGTGGCTATATCAACAATAAGATCTATATCTTGCTTAACACCACCTAACGACCAATCAGCAGAGTAGTCGTCTGCTTCTTTATGGTACTTATGCGCAATGTACTCAGGATCGGTATCGCCCAGGCTCATAAATAATAGACTAGGCACACCTTGCTTAGAAAGTGAGAAATGATCAGATCTAAAAAACAAGCCATTTTGCGGGCGAGGATCCATTTTAACAACACGGCCTTGTGATTTTGCAGCCTTTGCTAAATAGTTTTCCATTGTCGATAAATCTTTACCGTATTGTAAAATGTAGTCAGTACCATCAAGCACGTTCATGCCATCAATATTTAATAGACCGACCATTTTTTTTGTAGGTACAACCGCACCCGATGCAAATTCTTCAGAACCAATTAACCCCGTTTCTTCTGCTGTAAAGTTAGCAAAAATAATTGAGCGTTTAAATGGTTTTTGCTTATTCATTTTGCTCATGATGCGTGCTATTTCAAGCGTGGCTGCAGTGCCTGAAGCGTTATCTACTGCGCCGTTATAAATCTTAGGGCCAGTATCCGTTTGTTTAGTACCAAAGTGGTCCCAGTGAGCGCTAATAACAACGTATTCGTCAGGTGATTCGCTACCTGTAATTTGTGCAACTACGTTATGCGATTTTGCATGAGATACTTCGTTTTTAAAGGCAAGGTTTGCTTTTAAGTTAAGTGGCGTCGCTTTAAAGTCATCATTTAATGCTGCTTGTTTTAAATCTTGATAGTTAAGCTTTGCGGCGTTAAACATTTTCTCAGTCGCATCAAGTGTTAGCCAGCCCATAACCGGTAATTTAGACGCGTTTAAATTGTTATCCATTAACGTGTATTTAGTGCCGGTGTTTGAACTTTCAACTACGCCCCAAGGGTATGCCGCAGGTGCTGTTTCATGAACAATAAATACAGCCTTTGCACCTTGGCGAGCGGCTTCTTCATATTTATAAGTCCAGCGACCGTAGTAGGTCATTGCATTACCAGTAAAAAGGGCATTGTTTTGAGTAGCAAAGCCTGGATCGTTAACTAGCACAACCACTGTTTTATCTGTTACATCAATATTTTTATAGTCATTCCAGTTATATTCTGGCGCATTAATACCATAGCCCGCAAATACAACGTCAGAGCTTCTTACATCAATTAATGGCTGAAGTTGCTCGGTACGTGCGGTAAAGTCTTTGCCTGATTCAAAGCTCAAATCACCTACCTTTAACTGCATGTCCTGATTAGCTGTCACCATTGCCATTTTTACAGGCTGTAAGTATTTACCTTTATAAGCACCGGTTAAACCCAGCGCTTTATATTGCTCGCTTAAGTAGCCTACTGTTTTCACTTCGCCATGAGTAAGCGGGCCTCGGCCTTGAAAGTCATCAGAGGCTAGCGTTTTAATATGCTGTTTAATATTGCTAAGGCTTACACCGGCTGTATTTTCTAATGGGGTTTGTTGGCTTGCAGGCTCTGAGCAGCCAAAGAGTGCAACTAGCAGGCTTAGGCTAGCGCTTTTTAAAAGAGTAGATGCCATAGTCTTCATATTGTTATTTAATTAGGCTTTCAATATAAAGGAAGCACCGCAGCGATGTCGAATTTTTATAGAGAACTTTTCATTCAATTGCAGATTGATTTGATAAGGTGTATAAATAACGAACAACCTAAGGGAACACATAATGAGCCAATGTAAAAAAAGTGGGTATTTATTTATAGCTAGTGGCATTGCATTTTTTGCTGCTGCAATATTAGCTGAGCAGGAGACATTTTTTGTGCTGTCTGCTTCTTTTATAATATTGGGCACTATAAGTATAAAAAAAGCGGCTTAATAACCGCTTAGTTTTTTTAGCTAAATATAAAGCTTAAATACAATACTTGGCACTAAAAGCAAAAAACCAGCATTAGCTGGTTTTTTAGTATAAGTTGCAGTTAGCTTTATGCGTCTGCAAGCTTTACGCGGATCTTACTTTTATCAACAGTAGATTGGTTAAGTGCTTTAATGGCGCTTTTACTTTCTATGTCGTTTGGCATTTCTAAAAAGGCAAAGCCTTTAGATTGGCCAGTTTCTTTATCAAGTACCAAGTTGCAGGTAGTCACTTTACCGTGCTCTGCAAATAAAGTACGAAGCTCATGCTCAGTGGTAGCACGAGACAAGTTACGAACTAATAGTTTCATAATGAACCTAAATAATTATGTCAGTACTAATTATCTCAAGTAACTCAGCTTTAACCTAATTTTATTTTAAAACATATATAAATAAACGTTCTATAGGAATAATTGTTTGTATCACACTGAAAAAACATAGCTTTATAATTTTAAATGGATTGCCATCAAATTGGTCATGTTAATTGGTAATTGAGTTGTGGTTATTTACATAGTTAATTGGTAAGTTATGTTTTATTAACTTACTATTAACTATAAAGCTAACAATGCCTAAATATAATCTTAAACTGTGTAATGTAATTACAACCGCACTTCTATCTTGTTTAGTTGTTGGTTGTGGCAGCTCTGGCTCTGATTCTACGGTGCAAAATAATGAAGCGATTACTTTACAAACTCCTGCAATAATTGGTGGTAATAGCCGAGGCGAAGTTATTAGTGATAGTAATGATGCAATAACAGGCTCATTAACCATTACTGATCAACAATCCGGTGAGGCTGCTTTTATAGCACAAGAAAATAGCGCTACAAGCTATGGTTTTTTTAGCTTAAATGCTGGTGGAGATTGGTCATACACACTTGATGATTTAAATGCTTCAATAACATCTTTAAGGGAAGATGAAACACTGCAAGACACAATAACAGTAAACTCTTTAGATGGTACTGGCGCACAAATTATCATAACAATTGTTGGTGCACCAATAACTCAAGCTGATGGCTTTGAGAGCATCTCGCACGTGTTATTGCAATCAGATGGCGTAGATTCGGGACTTGACGCATACACACTTATTGAAAATGCATTCGGCGAAGGGTCAATTGAATCTCCAGATTTATACGCTGGCAATCATGAAAGTGTTGTCCATATTATCGAAGATACCGATACGATAATTGGTAGCCATTTTGTATTTTTAGCCCACCGAGATGATGACCAAGATAAAGACAAAGGTGCAAGTGACAGGCAACGCAACGAAATAAAAACCTACGATAAATCACCGCAAGAAACACTGGCGTTTGAGGGGGAGACATTTCAATACAGCTGGAAATTTAAAGTAAGCAGCGAGCTTGAGCTTACGAGTAAGTTTAGCCATTTTTTTCAAATAAAAGCCCGTAACGAGAGTAACGACAACACCAATGGTAATGACGATCAGCCTATTATCACTCTCTCGGGTGCGCAAAAAAACAGTACAGGCAATCAACTGCAAGTGCGGTATAGCGCAGGCTTTGACGAAAACGGTAACAGCACGGGTCTTGATAAAAACTTAATTGAAACCGACTGGTCTTTAATTACAGATGAATGGGTCGAGGTATTTGTACAAGCTACATTTAGTGAAAGTGGTAAGCTTGATATGACATTAACGCGCTTAAGCGACAACGCAGAGATATTTAATATAAGCGAGCAAAACATAGATATGTGGCGCGGCTTTAATGATGATGATTTTGCTCGTCCTAAGTGGGGAATATACCGCTCAATTGTTGAAACCGACAGCCTTCGAGTTGATGAAGAACGTGTTAGGTTTGCTGATTTTTCTATCACAAGAGGTAAGTTAGCGCAGTAAGCTATTTTATCAATTAGCATGAAAAAGCCGTTAATAATTATGCATTATTAACGGCTTTTTTTATTCTTTGATAAAAGTGGTTATTTTACTTCTTTGCCCGCTGCTTGTTGATCAGCATGGTAGCTTGAGCGTACAAACGGACCTGAAGCCGCGTGAGTAAAGCCAATTTCGTCTGCATACGCTTTTAAGCCGTCAAACTCTACTGGTGGCACGTAGCGTTTAACTGGTAAGTGATGCTTAGAAGGTTGTAGATATTGGCCTACAGTTAGCATGTCAACGTTGTGTGCACGTAAATCGCGAAGTACTTCTTCAATTTCGCTAATTTCTTCACCTAAACCTACCATTAAGCCTGATTTAGTTTTTACTTCTGGGTGAGCTTCTTTAAAGCGACGAAGTAATTCTAATGACCATTTGTAGTCAGCACCTGGGCGAGCTAGTTTGTATAAACGTGGCGCAGTTTCAAGATTGTGGTTAAACACATCTGGTGGCGTCTCGATTAATATCTCTAGTGCGCGGTCCATACGACCACGAAAATCAGGTACTAAAATTTCGATAGTAATAGTTGGGTTGTGCTTACGAATCTCGCGAATACAATCGGCAAAATGCTGTGCACCACCATCACGTAAATCATCACGATCAACTGAAGTGATTACAACGTAGCTTAGCTTCATATCTTTTATAGTAAGTGCTAGCTTTTCAGGTTCAGTGGCATCAGGTTTTAATGGGCGACCATGAGCAACATCACAAAATGGGCAACGACGAGTACAAATAGCACCTAAAATCATAAAGGTAGCTGTACCGTGGTTAAAACATTCAGATAGGTTAGGGCACGAAGCCTCTTCACATACCGAGTGTAAGCCATGCTTACGTAGCGCTTTTTTAATGCCGTCAATGCGATCGGTTGATTTAGGTAAGCGAATTTTTAACCATTCTGGCTTACGCAACATTTCAGTTTTTTCTGTAGGTAAAACTTTTACTGGGATCAACGCCATTTTTTCTGCGTCGCGTAGTTTTACACCTGGTTCCATTTTGACTGGTTTATTCATTCGTTTTCAAACCCTTCAGTATGCTTAACCTGTGTTGCATTAAGCTTCTTGATCATGTGTTTCACCAATCCTTCACCTGCACTTTCTAGGTTTTGAGGACCATCTAATTCTTTAGTTTGCACCATATTCATGCCCGCATAACCACATGGGTTAATGCGTAAAAATGGACTTAGGTCCATGTTAACATTTAATGCTAAGCCATGAAACGAGCAACCACGACGAACCCTTAACCCAAGGGATGCAATTTTGCTGTCGTTAACGTAAACACCGGGTGCATCAGCTTTAGCATAAGCTTCAATACCATACTCGGCGAGTGATTCAATAATGCACTCTTCAAGCCATGTAACCAGTTCACGTACACCAATCTTTAAACGACGTAGATTAAATAATACATACATCATTTGCTGGCCAGGGCCGTGATAAGTTACTTGTCCGCCACGGTCAACTTTAATCACCTCAATGTCGCCAGGAGCCAGTAAGTGTTCGTCCTTACCAGCCTGACCTTGGGTGAATACACTCTCGTGCTCTACAAGCCAAATTTCATCTGGCGTATTTTCATCACGGGTGTCGGTAAAGTCCTGCATTTTTTGCCAAATTGGCATATAACGCTGACGACCCAGTTGGCGTACGATCAAAGTGTTTTCGTTCACAACAAATCTCAACTATGGCTTAAAGCATGTGGCGTACGTCATCAATATTGCTGATCACGTTGTAAATTTCTTCAATGTGTTTGCCGCTAGTAACCGTTGCTACAAGGCTTACTGACTCGTAATTACCTTTGCTGCTTGGTTTTACTTTAGGGGCGTAATCGCCAGGTGCTATTGGTTGTAACTTAGCTAAAATTTGCTCAGTTAAGTTTACATTAGCTAAACCCATTATTCTGAATGTAAATGGGCAAGGGTACTCTAGGTACTCATCAAATTTAGTATCTTTAACAGGTTGAACCACGACGGTGACTCCTCATACAAAAGTGTGGACTCTATGCAAGCTTGAAGCTTAATACAGATAGGCAATTAGCAGTCTTGCTTATATGGGGCGCATTCTAACATTTTTCAAGCAAAAAAAAACGCCTCACAGTGGAGACGTTTAAATTAGTTACCCTAGTTAATAGGGGAGCTATAAATTACTGCATGATCTGTAAACGTAAGTAATCATAAATTTTGCTAAAGAAGCTGCCTTCTTCCACTTCTTCAAGTGTTACCAGTGGGTATTGAGCAATATCTTCGCCCTCTAGTTGTAAGAATAACGTACCTACTTTAGTACCTTTAGCAAGTGGTGCTTCAAGCGTGTTATCTAGCTCAAAGTTAGCTTTAAGGTTTTTATGCTGACCACGTGGGATAGTAATCGGTGTATCTTCTAAAATACCTAAAGATACATTTTCTTTGTTACCCATCCAAATACGTTGTTCTGCAAAGCTATCGCCTGCTTTGTACGGAGTAATTGTTTCATAAAAACGAAAACCATAGTTAAGTAGTTTTTTACTTTCTACTTTACGAGCTCGTTCGCTGGTAGTACCCATAACAACAGCAATTAAACGCATATCGTTTTTAGTTGCTGAGGTAACTAGGCTGTAGCCAGCTTCTGATGTATGACCAGTTTTAATACCGTCAACATCTAAGCTTTCGTCCCACAATAATGAGTTACGGTTATATTGCTTAATGCCGTTATAAGTAAACGATTTTTGCTTATAAAGTGCATATTCATCTGGCACATCACGAATAAGTGCAGCACCAAGTGTCGCCATATCGCGAGGCGTTGTGAAGTGCTCGTCAGTATCAAGGCCGTGGCTGTTGATAAAGTGGCTGTTGCTCATACCTAATTTAGCAGCATGGGCATTCATTAAATCAGCAAATGCGCTTTCGCTTCCAGCAATATGCTCAGCCATTGCAACACATGCATCATTACCTGATTGGATAATAATACCGTGGTTAAGCTGATCAACACTAATTTGCTTACCTACTTCAATAAACATCTTTGAAGATTCTGGGAAGTTTTTAGCCCATGCTTTTTCGCTTACCGTTACCATATCGGTAGTGGCAATATTACCTGCTTTAATTTCAGTACCAATTACATAACTGGTCATCATTTTAGTTAAACTTGCAGGTGCTAGCTGTGTATCGGCTTCACCTTCAGCAATAACTTTACCTGTTGTAAAGTCGACCAAAAAATAACCTTTTGCATTAACTTGAGGTGGTGCCGGAATAATTTGGGCGCTGGCTGAAAATACGGCGGCTGTACAAACTAGGCCGCATACACCTTTGAGGATTTTATGTTTAATAGATTTCATCATACTCATTAATGGTTAAAGTTAAAGATTCGCGTTACGCCATTTTATACCCAAACCAGCCCAAGATGCGAGCATCCTGGGGTAGTTTGGGTATTAGTCTTACTGAGTGTAAAGCAAGAACGCGTTTTGAAATTGATTTTGTTTTAATTTTTTTAATACTTCGTCTGCATGAGGGGTGTCTTTTATTGGCCCTAAATGCAGTCTGTAAATATCGTCTTTTTGCACAATATTTGTTGGTAATTTGTATTGCTCTCGCAATGTGCTGGCAAGTGCTTCAATATTAGCAAGTGTACTACCTGCAGCTACCTGAATATAGGTTTGACGCGCAGTTGCGCCCGCAAGCGTAACGGCTTCTAGCTTAACCTTTGCTGTACCATGGGTGTAATAGCCAAGCTTATAAGCGGCTGCGTACGAAAGGTCAATTATTCTATCGTCATGAAACGGGCCCCGGTCGTTCACGCGTACGATTACCGATTTACCATTTGCTGTATTGGTTACTTTAACAAAGCTAGGTAGTGGCAGCGTTTTATGCGCTGCGGTCATGGCAAACATATCGTACGTTTCACCATTTGAGGTGTGATAACCATGAAACTTACGACCATACCAAGAGGCAATGCCTTCTTCACTAAAGCCTGTCTCATCAAGCATGGGCGAATAACTTTTACCAAGCACTGTATATGGGCGGCTAGCGCTGGCGCTTTTAGTTACTTCGGTAACTATCGCGTCTTGCATCTCAAGTGTAGTCGGGGCTCTAAGTGGTGCTGCATCATGGCGCATGCTATAACGGCTACTTGAGCCACTGCTACAAGCACTTAAAAGTAAAATTAATAATGTAGTAAATATAAGCTGATTAGTGTGTCGCATTATTTTAAAAGCATCCTTTTATCTGTCGCGATTGACATAATAATGCCAAATCCTGCCATTAACGTTACCATCGATGTGCCACCATAACTAATCAGTGGTAAAGGTACGCCTACAACAGGTAATAAACCCGATACCATGCCTATGTTTACAAATACGTACACAAAAAAGGTGAGGGTGAGTGCGCCTGCGAGCAATTTACCAAATGCATCTTGTGCATTAACAGCAATGTATAAACCACGGCCAATAATAAATAAATAGAGACTAAGTAAAACACATACGCCAAATAAACCAAATTCTTCGCTTAAAACCGAAAATATAAAGTCAGTGTGGCGCTCTGGCAAAAATTCTAATTGCGATTGCGTACCAAGCAGCCAGCCTTTACCTTCTATACCGCCTGAGCCAATAGCAATTTTAGATTGAATAATATGATAACCCGAACCGAGCGGATCGCTCTCAGGGTCTAAAAAGGTGAGTACACGCTGCTTTTGATAATCGTGCATACCGTAGTGCCAAAATGGCCATGCGGCAAGCGCTACTATAGAGCTTAAAAAGCCGATTAAACGCCAACTTAATCCAGACAAAAACAAAACAAATATACCTGAACTTGCAATAAGTATAGCGGTACCTAAATCGGGTTGTTCTTTAATTAATAATGTAGGGAGCATTACAATCATAAAGCCAATAATTAAGTGCATTGGCCGAGGAGGTAAGTGATTTCGCCCTATATACCAAGCTACCATCATCGGGACTGCCAACTTCATTAATTCTGCAGGTTGAAACCGTGTCACCCCTAAATCGAGCCATCGCTGTGCGCCTTTTGAGCTTACGCCAAATAAAAGTACACCCACTAGCATTAATAAACCAACGCAATAAAGTGGGATCACTAAACGCTTTAATGTGGCAGGCGAAAACTGGGCCAAAACAACCATAGCAACAACCGCACCGCCCATACGAGTCATGTGCCTAATCATCATTGAAGAGTCTTGGCCGCTTGCGCTGTAAACAACCATTATGCTACCAGCCATCATTATGAGTAATGCAATAAGCAGTGGTAGGTCTAGATGCATACGTATCCAAATAGAGCGTTTATCGTGCAAAGCGGTCATGGTGTATCGTTCCTTGCAAGATTAACTGGATTAGCTGCAAAGTAGTAATCCATAAGTTGGCGAGCAATTTGAATACCGCCGTGGTTGTTTTCTAATACAACAGAAACCACAATTTTAGGATCGTTGTAAGGTGCAAACCCTACGTAAATTGTGTTGTCACGCTGGCGCTCTTTAAGCGATTCTGCATCGTAGCGTTCACCTTGGGCAATACTAACTACCTGTGCAGTACCCGTTTTACCAGCCGAGTCGTAGTTAGTGCCTTTAAATGCTTTGTGCGCTGTGCCTGATATTTTTTGAACTGTATTATGCATTGCATCTAACGATACCTGCCAATGGCGTGGATCTTTTAAAATAACAGGGGGTTTTTCTTCGTTGTTAATTTGCGTTATGTCGCTATCTTTTTTTATTACTTGCACCAAATGAGGTGGATGATTAATACCACGATTAACTAATATGTTAGTCGCATTTGCAATTTGAATTGGTGTAGCAGTCCAGTAACCTTGACCAATACCTACTGAAATAGTATCACCACGCCACCAAGACTCTTTAAAGCGTCCTTCTTTCCATTCTTTTGAAGGTAGAATAGCAGTAGTTTCTTCATGAATATCAATACCTGACAAATCGCCGTAGCCAAAACGGGCCATAAAATCACTGATTTTAGTAATGCCTAATCGATAAGCCGCATCGTAAAAATAGGTATCGCACGACTCTTCAATCGCCTTGTATACATCCACATGACCATGGCCCCAACGTTTCCAATCTCGCCATTTGTGTTCAACATTTGGAATTTGAAAAAAACCAGGATCCCACATTGATGTTGATTCATTTACTATATTTTCTTCAAGTGCTAATACAGCCATTAAGGGTTTTACCGTAGAGGCAGGCGCATAACGACCTTGCGTAGTACGGTTTATTAACGGACGGTCTTGGTTAAGTAACGCTTTATAATTTTTGCTGCTAATGCCGTGTACAAATAAATTTGGGTCGTAACTTGGGTTTGAATAAAGCGCCAGCACGCCACCATCTTTTGCATCCATAACTACAACAGCGCCACGCATATCTTTAAGCCCATGCTGTGCAATTTGTTGCAAGCCAATGTCTAAGGTAAGTACTAAATCGCTACCAGGTTGTGGCTGGGTCATGCTTAGAGTGCGAATTACACGGCCACGGTTATTAACTTCTACCCGTTGTGAGCCCACTTTACCGTGCAATGTTTCTTCATAGTATTTTTCTAATCCGAGCTTGCCAATATCATATGTAGCGCGGTAATTGGTTGCACGATCTTCTTGTTCTAGTTGGTTTAGCTCTTTTCTATTAAGTTTGGCAACATATCCAAGCGCATGCGTTAGCGTGTCACCAAATGGGTAGTAGCGAGCCAGACGTGCCTCAATACTAAAACCAGGGAATTTATGTTGATTAACCGAAAATTTCGCCACTTCTGTTTCGTCTAAGCGGGCTTTTAATACTTGTGATTTAAAACGACGGGTGTGTTTTATATCTTTTAAAAAATCTTGTTTATCTTGCTCTGTAATCGCAATTATTTTACTTATTTGATCAAGCGATTCGTCAAGGTCATCTACCTCTTCGGGGATGACTTCAAGGTTGTAAACAGGTTTGTTTTCAGCAAGTAGCACACCGTTACGGTCGTAAATTAAACCACGGTTGGGTGCAATAGGAATAACTTTAATGCGGTTATCGTTGGAGCGGGTTTGGTAGTCTTGGTGATCTTCTACCTGAATAGTATAAAGATTAGAAAGTAATACAGCGACTAATCCTAATACAAAAACAAAACCCACGAATGCTCGCCTAGCAAATAAGTTTGCTTCTGCGGAGTGGTCACGAATAGTGGGTCTATGTTTTAGCATGGCAAGGGGTTACTCGCGATGATAAGGATGGTTGTTATTTAAGCTCCAGCCTCGGTAAAGGCTCTCTGCAACAATTATACGCACCAAAGGGTGCGGCAATGTTAAATTAGATAACGACCATTTTTGCTCAGAAGCTGCAATGCACTCTGGAGCAAGTCCTTCAGGTCCGCCAATAAGTAAACTTACATCGCGGCCATCGAGTTGCCATTTTTCCATATTTTTAGCAAGTTGGTGAGTATCCAGCGCTTTCCCTGTTACCTCTAACGTTACAATACGATTGCCTTTTGGAATAGCCGCTAATGTTTTTTCACCTTCAATGTGTAAAATACGTTTTATATCTGCATTTTTACCACGTTTTCCGGCTTGAATTTCAATTAACTCTAGGGCCATATCTTTAGGGAAACGTCGCTGATATTCTGCAAATCCCGTTTCTACCCATGCTGGCATTTTAGTACCAACAGCAATCATTTGTATTTTCACGTATTACTTCCAAGCATTGTCTAAAATGAGTGAGCGTTTAGCCCCACAGTTTTTCTAGATCGTAATAGCTACGTGCTTCGTTTTGCATCACGTGTACAACCACATCACCTAAATCAACCAGTGCCCATTCGCCGTCGCCTTCACCTTCATAACCTAATGGCTCTGAATCTGCATGACGCGCTTCTTTTGCTAAGTGATCGGCAATTGACTGTACGTGGCGTTTAGAAGTACCAGAACAAATTACCATGTAATCTGTGATATCTGATGTTCCAGTAACGTCAATATGAACGATGTCACGCGCTTTCATATCGTCAATTTTGTCCATAGCAAAGGCGAGTAGTTGTTTTGAATCCAAGGTTTTGTCTCAATTTAAAAATTTAATGGCGCGCATTTTAACACGCTAGGAGTTTTTAAGCATCAATTTGATAGAGCTGATGCACTTCTATGTAATGACTCACTGCATCGGGCAATAGTTCATTCTTTTTATTACTTTTTTTCAGTTGTTCGCGAATGGTGCTTGAGGCCGCATCGAGCATTTCGCCCGGTAAAAAATAAAGTTTACCCGCAAGTGAGTGTTTAAGTGCCGCTACTTCGTCGGCATTTGCGCGTTGCATATAGCTTTTGAGCTCACCTGTTATAGTGCAATGTTGAGCAGGGCGCTGGTACACCACAATATGGCAAAGCTGCGTTATTGCCTTCCACTCAAACCACTTATCTAGGTTGTTAAATGAGTCCATACCAATTAAAAATAAAATAGGTGTAGTGGGGTGTTCTTTACGAAGTTCTTGTAAGCTCAGCAACGAATACGATGGACCGGTTCGATTAAGTTCTCTTAAATCGAGTTCAAAATGAGGATAAGGAGCAATAGCTGCGTTGAGCATATTAATTCGGTGCTCTGCACTAATACCCGGAGCTGCTTTATGTGCAGGTAATGCACAGGGCATAAAATAAAGCGTATCTAAATTAAACGCATTTACGCATTGCTGCGCCATATTTAGATGGCCTAAATGGACTGGGTCGAAAGTGCCACCAAAAATTGCGATCATTTAACACCCATTAGCTATTTATTAATTAACCGCGTGGCACGGCATAGGAATGTTGAGCGGCTGGCAAAATTTAATACAAATATGAGCAAGCGCTTGGTAAGGTGCAATTAAATTACCTTGCTTGTAACTGGCATCAAACAATGCAACATCACTGTTTATTTGTTCTAGTGTGTGCATGTTTAAACGGTTAATTGCGTTTTGAACTGGACCTTGTTGGTTTTTCCAAATTGCTTTTTGTTTAAATAAATTAGCGATAGGTTCGCCATTTAATAAACCAAGTTGCACACTTATAAGTGTATTAAGCTCTTTGGTTATAGCCCACAAAATGCTCACCACTTCGGTGTTATCGCTGGCAAGTTTGTTTAATACTTTTATAGCTTGTTTGGCGTGGCCATTTAATAGCGCATCGCTTAAATCAAAAATATCAAATTTGGCTTGGTTTAATAGGCCTTGCATTACTAATTGCTGAGTAATTAATGCATTGCCGTGTAGCAGCGAGAGCTTTTCAAGCTCCTGAAAACAGGCTAACAAGTTGCCTTCGGTGGCATTTATTAAGCTTACTTTGGCGTCGCTTTGCATATTAAGTGATAAACGTTGGCATTGCTCATCAAGCCATCGTTTTACATGAGAGCCCGTAAGCGGGTAGCAAGGTACAAATACACCTTGCTTATCAAGAGCTTTAAACCATGCTCCACGTTGTACTTCTTGGCTGGCTTTAGCGCCTTTAACAATTAAAATAGTATCGGGATTAACCAGCTCAACTACTTTTTTAAAGGTGTTGCTGCCAATAACGCCTGGCTTTTGTTGGTTTAAATCAAGCTCAATAATAGTGCGGGCGCTAAACAGCGACATACTTTGGTACTGGGCTATAATTTCTTGCCAATCGAATCCTTGCATTAAAGTAAACTTAATTACTTCATCAAAACCTTGTTGCTTAGCACTGTCGCGAATTTGTTGTACGCACTGCGCTTCTTGAAAAGGCTCTTCTCCAAATACTAAATAAAAGGGCTTTAGCCCTTTATTTAATTCACTCGGTAGTTGATTAGCGTAGCAGCGCATTATAGTTGCGACAGCTCTCTAACAATACGACGACTGGCTTGCTCACGAATTTCGCTAATAAGTAGCTCAAGCTCTTTTGCTTTTGCTAATGCGTGATCCGGGTCGTCTTGGTAATTACGGTAAAGCTCAAAACGTTTTTCTATCGCTTTTTCACCTGGGCGTTTAACTACATACGATACGCCATAAGCGAGCTCATATTCAGCAACTTGGCCGTTTTGAAACAGCGAAAGTGTTTGGCGTTCAATGCTTTCTTTGCGTAAATACAATTGGGCTTTATCTTTAGCTGACGATACTAACTCTACGTTACTCGCTTTAAGCTCTTTTTTAAGCTCAGTGAATAAAGTCGATTTTTCGTCATCGCCTACAAGTGTTAGCTGTTTTAAGTTATCAGGCAGGCTAGAGGCTTTTTTTAAATGAAAGCCACAGCTTGATAACAAAAAACAGACTAGCACTAAGGCTAGTCCATTTTTAATGGCGTTAAATGCAGCCATATTAGTTAGCTACCACGTTAAGTAGCTTGCCTGGTACGTAAATGATTTTACGAATGGTTGAGCCATCAGTAAATTTAGTTACGTTAGATTCTGCAAACGCAAGGGCTTCTACTTGCTCTTGAGTTGCATCAGCTGGCACTGTTAACTTAGCGCGAAGCTTGCCGTTTACTTGTACGATGATTAGTTTTTCATCTTCAACAAGTGCAGACTCGTCAACTTTTGGCCATGCAGCATCTAAAATCTCGCCTTTTTTACCAAGCTCTTTCCAAAGCTCATGCGATAAATGCGGAGTAATAGGTGCAAGCATAATAACTAATGCTTCAAGTGCTTCGTTAGCAATCGCTACATCTTGTTTGTCGCTCAGTGGTGCTTTTAATAACTTATTAGAAAGCTCCATAATGGCTGCAATAGCGGTGTTAAAGGTTTGACGACGTTCAACATCATCAGTCACTTTAGCAATTGCTTTGTGTAAGTCGCGACGTAGTACTTTTTGCGGGTTAGTTAGCGCTGATTTATCAAGTGCTTGGTAACCTACTGTTTTAACGTCTACCGCGTATTTCCATACACGTTTTAAGAAACGATGTGCGCCTTCAACGCCTGAGTCTGACCATTCAAGCGTTTGCTCTGGCGGTGCTGTAAACATCATAAATAAACGCACTGTATCTGCACCGTACTGGGCAATTACATGTTGTGGGTCTATACCGTTGTTTTTAGACTTAGACATTTTACTCATACCTGATGAGAATACCGGCTCGCCGTCTTCCTTATGCCATGCTTTAGTAACGCGGCCTTTTTCGTCGGTTTCGGTGTTTACATCAGTTGGCGAAATCCAAATGTCGCCGCCTTTTTCATCTTTACGATAAAATGTTTCAGCAAGTACCATACCTTGACAAAGTAAGCGGTCAAACGGCTCATCAGAATTAACTAAACCAAAGTCACGTAATAATTTATGGAAAAAGCGCGAGTACAATAAATGTAAAATAGCGTGCTCAATACCACCAATGTATTGATTTACTGGTAACCAGTAGTTAGCAGCAGCAGGGTCTAGCATGCCTTCATCGTAGCGTGGGCTACAGTAACGAGCGTAATACCAAGACGACTCCATAAAGGTGTCAAACGTATCAGTTTCGTGAAACGCAGGTGCGCCATTAACTGTTGTTTTAGCCCACTCTGGGTCTGCTTTAAGTGGTGAAGTTACACCGTTCATCACTACATCTTCTGGTAAGCGAACTGGTAGCATATCTTCTGTTGCAGCAAGTTCTTTACCATCTTCATCGCTAAGCATAGGAATTGGAGAACCCCAATAGCGCTGACGGCTCACACCCCAGTCACGCAGGCGGAAGTTTACTTTACGCTCACCCACACCGAGTGTTTCTAATTTATCGGCAATCGCTTTAAAACCAGCTTCAAAATCAAGGCCGTTAAATTCACCCGAATTTACAAGTACGCCTTTATCGGTAAATGCTGATTCTTTTAGGTTTACTTCAAGATCTGAACCTTCAGCAGGCGCTATGACTTGTTTTATATCTAGGCCGTACGCTGTTGCAAACTCAAAATCGCGTTGATCGTGCGCAGGTACTGCCATTACAGCGCCTGAGCCGTAATGCATTAATACAAAGTTAGCAACCCAAATTGGTACTTGCTCGCCCGTTAATGGGTGAGTTGCGTAAAAGCCTGTTGCTATGCCTTTTTTCTCCATTGTTGCCATGTCTGCTTCGGCAACTTTGGTGTTTTTGCATTCTTCAACAAACATTGCAATAGCATCGCTATTTTTAGCGGCTTCTTGCGCAATAGGGTGACCACCAGCAACAGCAACATACGTAACACCCATAAAGGTATCTGGACGTGTTGTGTATACGCTAAATGTTTCGTCGTTATCGGTGCGTTTAAATTCAATATCACACCCTTCAGAGCGGCCAATCCAGTTGCGCTGCATTGTTTTAACTTGCTCTGGCCAATCTTCTAACTTGTCTAAATCGTCAAGTAGCTCTTGTGCGTAGTCGGTAATTTTAATAAACCACTGTGGAATTTCTTTTTGCTCAACCACAGCGCCTGAACGCCAACCGCGACCGTCAATAACTTGCTCGTTAGCGAGTACTGTTTGATCCACTGGATCCCAGTTAACTGTCGACATTTTTTTATACACTAGGCCTTTTTCGTAAAGCTTAGTGAAAAACCACTGCTCCCACTTGTAGTATTCTGGATGACATGTCGCAATTTCGCGATCCCAGTCATAACCAAAACCTAATTGCTTAAGTTGAGTGCGCATGTAATCAATATTTTCGTATGTCCACTTAGCTGGTGCTGTTTTGTTTTTAATAGCAGCGTTTTCTGCAGGTAAACCAAACGCATCCCAACCCATAGGTTGCATTACGTTTTTGCCTTGCAGGCGCTGGAAACGAGAAACAACATCACCAATGGTGTAGTTACGCACATGACCCATATGCAGTCGACCACTCGGATAAGGGAACATAGAAAGGCAGTAATACTTTTCTTTGCTCTCATCTTCAGTGACTTTAAATACCTGGTTTTCTTCCCAGTAGCTTTGTACTTTTGACTCTATATCTTGCGGGTTATATTGCTCTTGCATCTATGGTTCCAGACTTCTTGCAAACTAATAAAAAATTGCCGTTAGGATACCCCAAATAAAACACTATTCACAGCGTCAAAAACATGCTTTTATTAAATTGTAACTTTCAGTGCAGGTTAACCTGCCTTTTTATAGTGTGGTTAACTAAAGACACAAGTTACAGACTGATTTAACAGCAATTTTGAAGGAGTAAAAAATGACTGATTACAAAACATGGCTTAGCAGTTTTACCCATTGGATAAAAGATGTGAAAGAGCATGGTTTAAAAGATGTGGTTTCTGGGTTTGTTGAATCTGAGCAGGCGCTTAAAGATTTAAGTCAAGAAAGATATGAGCTCTACAAAAGTTATTTAAAGAATGATATTGAACATATAGTAGAGAACGAATCACACTATAATTCGCTTGCATGGCAAGAGCTTAAAGAGTCTCTTTGGTTTGAACTTTCGCACATAGAAGATAAAACTCAACTTGAGTGGCAATCTCTTAGCCAAGATTTTAAGCACAATGGTGTGTATCACGCAGGCGAATGGATAGCCATGGGCACATTAGTATGTAAGAATTGCACCCATAGTTACGATGTTTATCACGCTACACAAATTACACCGTGTATTGAATGTGATGGAATCTATTTTAGTCGTAAGGCACTGCACCCTTAAATATAAGTATTAAGTGGCTGCGGGCCACTTAATACGCCCAAAGGCCAGCGAATATGCTGGTAAAAAAAGAAGTTAGAATGACGAAAAAATTGCTGCCACTATCTGTTTCAAAGCTCGCACCGAGTATTTCTACTAATCACGTAAACACGTGTATGAACAATCCATACCCAGAGCAACTTACGTTTATAGGCCAACAACGCGCCCAAAGTGCTTTAGATTTTTCATTAGGGATGGAACTGCCGGGTTACAACGTTTATGTAATGGGCGAGGCCGCTCACGGGCGCTTTACGCTTGTTAAAGATAAACTTAAACAACACGCAAAAGACCGCTCAACGCCAAACGAATGGTTATACGTAAACAATTACGATGACCACAGAGAACCTATTGCGCTGTTTATGCAACCAGGTCAAAGCAAGCAACTTAGTGACGATATAGATTCATTTTTAGATGAAGTGCTCGACACCTTTCCTGCGGCATTTGATAACCCAGCGTATCAGCGTAAGAAAAAATCAATCGATCGTGAATTTAACGATGCCTACGACAGTGCTATTACCGCAGTAGAAATTGCGGCGTTTGAGCAAAGCGTTGCATTAGTTGAAGAAAAAAATTCAGTAGGGTTTGCACCACTTGTAGATGGTAAACAATTAAGCGACAGCGAATTTGGCGAACTTGAAGAAACGTTACGTGAAGAGTTTTTTGAAAAAATTGAAAAGCTAGAAGATGCATTAATAGAAGCGTTAATAGAGCTGCCACGTTGGAAACGCGAATCAAAAGAAAAACAACGCAATCTTAAAAAATCGACTGCAGAGCAAGCCACTAAACCACTTTTAAAAGACTTAGAACATAAATACGCAACTCATATTGGCGTACTGCGTTATTTAAAAGATATACGCGTTGAAATTATAGACGCGGTACTTGAATGGCTAGATGACGAAGACGAAAGTGAAGAAAGCAAAGAAGACTTTGATCGCAAAGGCATGCTTACCGACTTTTTTGCACCTAACATTTTAGTTGAGTTTAAAGAGGACGACGCAGCACCGGTTGTGTACGAGCCTAATCCAACGTTTGGCAATATATTTGGCAAAATTGAGTATTCAACATCGCAAGGCTCTTTAATTACCTGTTATCGCTCAATTCAGGCTGGTGCATTGCATCGTGCTAATGGCGGCTATTTAATTATGGACGCTGAAAAAATCATGGCAAACCCACAAGTGTGGGATGGTTTAAAACTCGCGTTAAAAACACATCAAATTAAAAACGACTTACCGTATCAAGACAGCACAGTAGGGACGAGCTTTACACTTCGCCCGCAGCTTATACCGCTTGATGTTAAAATTATTTTATTAGGTTCGCGCGAGTTGTACTACACCATAGGTGAATACGATGAAGAATTTGCAGAGCTATTTAGAGTATTAGCCGACTTCGATTACTACTTGCCAAGTAGCGATAAATTGCAATACCAGTTTATTACTAAAGTAACCGAGTATTGCGAGCAAACATTAAAGTGCACTGCAACGCAGGCTGCTATGGTGCGTTTACTTAAATTTAGTTACCGCCAAGCTGAGCATCAAAATAAATTATCAGCGCGTTTTGCTGATGTACTTGAACTTATTGCAGAAGCCAGTTACTACGCAAAACAAGACAAATTAGCCGTTATTGACGCGCACCATATTGACGAAGCCATTGAAGGCAAGCAATACCGTACCGGCCAAATTAGCGAAAATATGCTCAGTGATATAAAAGAAGGTCACACACTTATTGCAACCGACGGCCAAGCCATTGGTAAAGTAAATGGCTTAACCGTATTACACATTGGCGATACCTCATTTGGTACCCCTGCGCGTATTACGGCAACGGTTTATGCTGGCGCCGATGGCGTAATAGATGTTGAACGTGAAGCCGAGCTTGGTAAAGCTATTCACTCAAAAGGTGTAATGCTACTTACCGGTTATTTAGGTAATAAATATGCGCAGCACTTTAGCTTAACGCTTAGCGCTAATATTGCCATTGAGCAAAGCTATGGTTACATAGATGGCGATAGCGCATCTTTAGCAGAGCTGTGTGCGCTTATTTCGTCTATTACAAGCCTACCTATTAGCCAATCAATTGCGCTTACAGGCTCTATAAACCAACACGGTGATGTACAAGCCATTGGTGGCGTAAACGAAAAAATAGAAGGCTTTTTTAAACTGTGTAAAATGCGTGGTTTAACAGGTTCGCAAGGCGTTATTATTCCTAAATCAAACCAAGTTAACTTAGTGCTTGATGACGAAATACTTAATGCGGTTGAAGCGGGTAAATTTAATATTTACGCAGTCGAAACCGTAGACCAAGCGCTTAACTTGTTAATGGATATAGAAGCTGGCGATATTATTGATGACCAGTATCCAGAAAACTCAGTAAACGGTATTGCACTTGCTCGCCTCAAAGAGATTGCCGACATAGTAAACGGCGATGATGACGAAAAAGACGAAGAGCTAGACAACGAAAAAGGTTAATGATGATTAATATAATTTTGGCGGTAGTTATCGCCATTTTTTGTTTTTTAATATTTCAAAATAGTAAAAAAGCAAAACAACAAGCAGGCATAAATGCACAAATAGGTGCAGATTATTTAGCCGCTAACTCAAAGGTAGAAGGCGTAGTAGAAACGACTTCTGGCTTGCAGTATAAAGTAATCCATAAAAGCGAAAACGAAAACACACCAACCCCAAAAAGTATGGTTAACGTGCATTACCACGGCACACTAATCGACGGCACTGTGTTTGACAGTTCAGTAGAGCGTAAAACACCGATTAGCTTTGGTTTACACCAAGTTATTAAAGGTTGGACTGAGGGCTTACAACTTATGAGCCCCGGCGATAAATACACGCTATATGTACCGCACCAATTAGCGTACGGCGAAAAACGTGTAGGGAGTATTCCTCCTGCCTCAGTACTTATATTTGAAGTAGAGTTACTGGCAATTGAGTCTTAGTGATCAAATAACAAGGAAGTAAATTATGAATAAAGACGAATTACTTAAAATAGCCAAGGGTGATATTAACTTTACCTTTCAATCTATTATTTATGCATTAGCGCTGTGCTTACTCGTTGCAGCTGTTTTTTTACTAGAGATGAGCGTTAACCTACAAATGGGTTTAATAGTTTGTATTATTGGTGTGTTTGGAATGACTATTTATAATAATTTAAATACTCGCCTAAATGCGGCGCTTGCACTTATTGCGCTCTCACAAGATAACCAAAGCACTAAGTAAGCAACGAGTTAGTTTAATAAATTGGTATAAGCCCTACTTTAATAAAGTGGGGCTTTTTGCTTTTAGCTAACATGAAAATTTACTCAAGAATTTTAATGCGAGGTCGATACCTATAAAAGAGACAAAGCTATTTTAGGGATAAAATAATGAAGATTTTAGCGGCTCCCATTCCATACCAAGTACACAGCTCAAATGCTCAAACTTTAGCGCAATCAGATAAACTACCTGTTGAAAAAGCGAGTGAAGAAAAGAGCGAGGAAGAAAATGAGGAAGAGCCAAAATATGTGTTATCAAAATTTCTAGATACCAAAGCACAAGAATACAGTGAAGATAACGCTACGTTTGGCAATCAATATAAAAACCTAGAAAAAGTATACAAGCACTTCACTGGGCGAGTTATTGCGCTGCAAGAACAAATTAACAAACTTAAACAAAGCCCCGTACAACGTAGTTTAACTATAAATACTTCTGCAAGTGAGCTGAATAAAAAGGATGCGAGTTTAACTCTAGATGCAGAGCACTTAGGCTCTAAAAAATATAAAAATACGCAACAGCAAGAACAAATAGATATGTTAGAGCTGCAATTAGGGGAGTTAAAGTCAGAGCAAGCAGCAACAAAACAACAAATGGTTGAGCTGGTTATTAGTGAAATGAAGAGACGGGGCGACGACTATACTATTTAGCGCCACCAACATGCTGGTGGGCTAGCTTTTAAACTCAATTTTACCCACTTCAAGTTTAAACTTACCTTCTTGCTTGCCTGCAATCATAAAGCCTAGCTGTTTTATATCGTCAAAATCAATAATCGGTTGTTGCTCAAGCACGCGGCCGCGATACGTTAAAGTAAAATCACTCGGAGCAAAGTTTATATCTACCCATTCATTTTTTACTGTTTTAAATGAGTGGGTGTACGCTGCGCCATCAAGGTAATTGGTAGTTCTGAGCCTAAGCTGATAGGTTTGTCCATCGCCTTTAACGCGCAGTGCTATAGCTTTAGTATTTTGGCTTTGTGTATTTAGCTCTGTACGTATTGATGCAAAACCGCCGTTATTATCAAGCGAAACATTGCCTGTAAAAAGCAAGCTTTCTTGAGTTTGTGTTACTTCACTATTAGATACACCGCCCATTACTGAGTCGTTAACAACGTACCAGCGCTGGTTTGCATTCGCTTGTGCACTTACAACTAATAAATTAAATACAAAAAGTGATGATAGTTGCTTTGTTGTCATACGTGTTTCCTAATTGGCATTAAGTAAGTGGAGTACTTATAACTAATACGCTTTAATAATGTATTTGTTCACTAATTTAAAACTAATTATTTTTACGAGCCCACTTATCCATTATTTTATTAAATAATATTTCATCATCAGTTTGCTCGCCAGGGCAGGTCTGCGCGCTACCTTGAGGCATGCCATTACTACCAAATACGGTTGAAGTATCAATTAAATAGCATTTACCGTTAAATTTTTCTAATCGTCGTGTGCCTATTGTATTTTGGCTAATAACTTCCGATTTTTGTGATTTAACCGGTGATTTAATTGTGGGCGTGGCAGCTATTGCATCATCAGTACTATCTGAGTTATCGGCTTCGCCAAACGTGACCATTTTTTTATGCGTTAAGTTATTTATAGGTGCGCCATAAATAGGCGCATACGGGTTAAGTTTTTTAAACGTTTGTGTATTGGTATTAATGGTGTGGGCAGGGGGTTGAGGTTTATTTGTAATAGTGAGCTTTGTTACTGTTGCTGTTTTTGGTTTTTCGTCACGTTGTTTGGGTGCTTTAGTAACTTGTGTTTGAGTTGTAGGTATTTTATTAGTGCTTATAGATTCTGGTGCTTTTTTTACCTCTAACTTTGCAGGCTCAACAATCGGTGCGTTAGTGGTGGTGTTAACGGTGCTGAACTTAGGTTGCGTTGATAAGTTAACCATTACATAAGCGTTTATTACGGTGTCTTTTTTTGTTTGAGGTTCTTCAACCTTTATTTTTTGCGAAAGTAATTTATGTGAAAGTAATAAGTACAGCAACACGCCATGTATACATAACGAGATAACCCACGGCCACGCATTCCCTTTATTCACATCAAACCCTCAACTTAATAGTGCTGTTAAGAGTCAATAAAATACATTTAGTTCACCTAAAGTTAATGTGTTTTACTTTGTAGCTTTATTGCAGATACAACAAAACTATTTTGCAGTTTTTGTTGTTTTTGCATGTGCTTGGTTACGTTATTATGAGCGCAATCAAACTTAGGAGGCATTATGACATTACTTTTTGAACCAATAGAACTTGCAGGCAAAACATTAAAAAACCGTATTGTTATGCCCCCAATGACTCGCTCGCGTTCAACACAGCCTGGCGATATAGCTAACGACTTAATGGCAACATATTACGCACAGCGCACAAGTGCCGGGCTAATTGTAAGCGAAGGCACACAAATTAGTGAACTTGGCAAAGGCTACGCTTGGACTCCGGGTATTTATTCAAATGAGCAAGTTGCAGGCTGGAGTAAAGTAACCAACGCAGTACATAGCGCTGGTGGCGTGATGTTTGCTCAGCTTTGGCATGTTGGCCGTGTAACTCATAGTGACAACACCGGTGGCGTGCAGCCTATTTCAGCCTCGTCCATTGCTGCAAAAGACGTAAAAGTATTTGTAGATACAAACGGTGCGCCGGGGTTTGTAGACACCCAACTCCCACGCGAAATGAGCAAACAAGATATTACGCATGTTATAGGCGAATTTCGCCAAGCTGCTAAAAATGCAGTTAATGCAGGATTTGATGGCATAGAGCTTCATGCTGCTAATGGTTACCTTATTAACCAATTTTTAGACTCAGAATCAAATGCTCGCACCGATGAATATGGTGGCAGCGTGCAAAACCGAATACGTTTTTTAATTGAAGTGGTAAATGCTGTTAGCGACGAAATTGGTAGCAGCAAAGTAGGCGTAAGACTAGCCCCGTTAACAACACTTAATGGCACAGTAGACGAAAACCCTGAGGAAACTTATTTAGCGGTTTCTGAGGCATTAAATAAAGCCGGTGTAGGTTACATGCATATAGCTGAAGCCGATTGGGATGACGCACCTTTAATGAGTGTTGAGTTTAAATACGCTATTCGTAAAGCCTACAGCGGTGTATTAATTTACGCAGGCAAGTACACCAAAGAACGTGCAGACAAAGCACTTAGCGAAGGCTGGGCCGACATGATTGGTTTTGGTCGCCCATTTGTATCAAACCCAGACTTACCAGCACGCTTAAAGCAAGGCAAGCCTCTTAACAGCCACAACCCAGACACCTTATTTGGTGGCGCAGAACAAGGCTACACCGATTATCCAACGGTATAATTGCTAGTAAGTAATAAACATTGAGTAAAAACATGAAGGGCTGCATTTTATGCAGCCCTTTTTTGTGCACTGATTCTATTAGCTTTATCTTGAGCAAAAAATAAAAAACGCGTAAGTTAACCGGGTTACCTATTTTAATAACAAGAAAATAAATGAAAGCCAAAGAGATAGAACAATTAGAATTATCAAATTCTGAAACCCGAGAAGTTATTACCCCCTACGCCTTTAAAATAGACAGTGCTTTACTGGGCTTGCCTTTAGCTACGCCAATTCGGCGTGCACTAGCTATTATTATTGATGTAGCACTGATATTTTTAGCAGCCAAACTCAGCGCGGCTTTAATAGCATTTGTTGCTGCAATGGCTTTTTATAAAGGTACGGCACAGCAATACCTTCCAAAAATGTCGAATGTATGGCGAAGAATTTTAAAAATAACGGCAGCAAGTATTTTATTTGTAAGCGCACTTACTGTGCTTTCAATTGGCATAGATTACCTAGAAGACGATAAGGCTGATCAAGGTTTAGCTGTTCAGGGCGTAAAAATACAAGATGAAATACAGCTTACCGCCACAGAAAAACAACGGGTAAATACTTATTTAGCGCAAACAGCTGATGAAAGCTGTGAGCAACCTTGCCAACAAAACGCGCTTGATAATTTAATAGGGCAAGTACCTAAATTAGCAGAAATGGACGACCTACAAAACCCACAACTTGCTACCGTACTTTTACAGCTACTAGTGCTCAGTGAAAATAACGAAATAAAGCCTGCGCAGTTAATAGAAGAAAAACCTGCACAAACAACCACAAATAGTATTTTGCAGTGGAGCAAAGGCATTATTCAAGACTTAGGCTTAGGGTTTGGCTGGGCTGCAGTTTACTTTACGTTGTTCTCGCTGCTTTGGCGCGGCCAAACACCGGGTAAAAAGGTTTGTAATATTCGTGTGGTTGCCTTAAGCGGCGAGCCATTAGGTTTATTAGACTGTTTTGGTCGCTACGGCGGCTACGGTGCAGGCTTTGCCACAGGCTTGTTAGGGTTTTTACAGATATATTGGGATCCAAACAGACAAGCGATTCAAGATAAAATATCAGCGACAGTAGTTATTAAAGGTAACTTGAATCAAGTTGTAAATGTTGAAACCGTTGTAGATGTAGTGAAAGGTTAGTCAAGAATAGCTTTTGCTTATCAATTAATGAAATTAGCCATAACCTAGGTGTGAATTAATACCAGCCAATTTAAATAGATTTATTTGGACAGAATAATTTAGAAATAAAACAGTTTAAATCCTATCCTCTAAACACCGTGATTATTATAAATCAAATTACCTAACATTCTTTTCGTGTTAAGCAATTGATTTATAATGAATTTTCAATTTCCATAAAGCTGTGGCTACCACTGCACTATATGATTAATTCATTGTATATTTTGCTAGCCATTTCTTTAGTTCTCTTGTTTACAGTTTCTGTAGACCAATCGTCACTATTTATGACTGCTTTTTCTAATGGATAAGAAATGCTTTTCAGTAATTTTATTTTTTCTACAGGAGACTTATTAGCTAACATATTTGAATTAACGTCTTCACTAGTTAAGATCAGGTTGCCAATACTTGCTACAGCCTCTTCTTTAAAACCATTCCCTATAAATGATTGAGGAATAATATGCTCGATAGTCATATTATTAAGGTTTATGTCCAAACCATTTTCTGCAGTTGGCAGCATATTATTTAGAGTATATCTAATTATACTTTTAAATTTAGTGATATTAGATAAGTACTGTAGCTCAGAGAATTTAACGACGAATTCATCTTCTTCAGGTCGTTTAGTCCTCAAAAAGTTCGTGAGGTCATTTAGAATAGGCTGGAAATCATTTTTGTCTTCAATTTCTGAAAGTCTAATAGCTAAGCTTGAATATTTGGTAGCAATACTCCCTGATGACCTTTGTTTTGTTATAGCATTAAAGCAGTAATGAAAATTTACAATCTTAATTAAAGTTGTCTTTAGATTTTTCAGAGATATTTTTTGAGAGTAATATGCTCTTAGCAGAGATAATACAAAAGAAGATTGTTGCTTAACTTTAAATATATTTAAAGACTCCAGTAATCTTTTAATATCTCTTTCTTCTTTTTTCCAAACTGCGCTTTCAGGTTTGAGCATTCTACAATAGTGTGATGCGGACTCGTTTAAATCTATTATCAAAGCATTTGCTTTACTTTCATCATTTTTAAGATGTAGTTTTACTTTTGAGAATAAAGCTTTATCAGAAGTATATTCAAATTTAGACATCCAATAATGTAGTAAGTATGCTCCTAATACATCTAGGTCACTTATACCATCAAATTGCTTAGTTAAAGTATTCCATGCTTCTTTTGCTTTATCTAAAGCTATACTTTTACTTTGTAGTTTTTTTAAAAGTAAATTTTTAACTAAATCCGGAGTAGTAAGATCTTTACCTCTAGCATTCAATGTTTCGAATATTAGGTATGCATCCTCTTCATTTTCCAGTTGGATAAAAACTAATTTTAAAGAGAGAACTTTATCTCTTATAGCTTTTAACTGCTGGACTATTGCAGTGTCGTGGTTTGTAAATAGTGACGGTTGTGATTGATTATCGATAAGAGAAGAAAGTTCGGGTATTGACTCGATTAACTTCTTCGTTATGAAATCGAATGCTTTCTTGAGTTTTAACTCCTCAGAGCCAACTTCACAGTTTAATTTAAGACCATCGAAAGATTGAATATATGATTGTAAATATGGGAATGATGTTTCAGCCCTTAATACAAACTCATCCTCATTATCTATATTAGCTTTTTCGATATATTTGTGAATTCCTCTAGCTAAGTTATTTTCTCCTATTTTTAAAAACGCATTTCTAAGAGCAGATAAAATTAGGGTTATAGTAGTTAAGCGTTGCTGTCCATCAACAATTCCGAAATATGGTTTTTTAGATTGATATACAACCATAGAGCCAATGAAGTAATTTTCTGGATTTTCTTTTACGACATCATTCCAAAAGCTTTCGACTTCATCCACTTCCCACGAATATGGTCTTTGGAACCTAGGTATTTTGAAATAGCCTAGAGAGAAAATATCTTGAATTTCCTTGTCATTAGCTTCAATTTTCATATTTATCCTTAATTATTGATTATCCTATACTTAGAAATAATAGTTTATTCTTTTGTATGTAGCTTCGAGGCAGTTAGTTTTATTATTACAGTTATATATTAACAATGTTGCTAGAGCAAAATATAGAAAAGTTACTCTCTAAACCTAACCCCAAAACCAACAACTCCCATCAAAAACACAAATCCCCATACAAACATGTTGCCGTATTGACTGTACACGCTGTCGCCTTTTATAAGCTTAATGTTGGCTTTCAATATGGTAGCTTCAAACTGAGGCATGGTTTGTTGTGTGTGGCTTATAGGGTCGTATACGGCGCTTACCCCATTGTTGGTAACGCGCACAAGAGGGCGTTGTAGTTCGAGCGCGCGCATACGGGCTATTTGCATGTGTTGCAAGGGGCCAATAGAGTCGCCAAACCAGGCATCGTTACTTACCGTAAAGAGTAGGTCGGAGTCGCTTTTGTAATTACCGCGTACTAAGTCGGAAAATACTATTTCGTAGCAAATAGCGGGGAGTAAATTAAAGCCGTTGGCGCGCAAGTTGTTTTGCACTTTGTCGCCACGCGTAAACGACGACATAGGTAAATCGAATAATGGGGCAATAGGGCGCAAAAAGTCTTGAAACGGTACAAATTCGCCAATAGGTAACAGCTGGTGTTTTTGATAGCGGTTTTTATCAAGGTAATGATAATGCCCGTGCTCGTCGCCGCGTTCTTTATTACCGACCACAATAAGCGTGTTGAATATATTTTTGGTGTCTCGCTGATAGTCAACAATACCGGTTACAAGGGCGGTTTTATTAAACGAGGCTGCACTGTCTAAATTGGCTAGGTAGGAATCAGCAAGCATCTCTATTTCAGGCACGGCGGCTTCTGGCCATACTATTAAGTCGGCATCCCAATGTGGGCGTGTCATGTCTTGGTATTTGCTCATTGTGGTCCAAAACTCACTTGGCTCAAAGCGCAGGTGTTGCTGTATGTTCCCTTGTACGAGCAAAACTGACATGTTTTTATCTGTGTAATGAATACTGCCGGTGGTGCTTGCGCCTGTAAAAATAAGCGCAACAGCTGTCGCAGTAACCGCCGGGGTTTTAAAGTCTTTTTGGGTAAGTCTATACAGTGCAAAGCCAATAGCGACACAGGTAAGTGTTAAGCCAAACTCGCCAATATAAGGGGCAAGCAACCTTAAAGGTCCGTCGGTTTGTGTGTAGCCAAAACTTAACCACGGGAAACCGGTAAGTACGGTGCCACGTAAATACTCGCTAATTGCAAAGCAGGCAATAAGCAATGCGCCAAAGCTTTTAGGGCCTGTGGCAAAGCGTGTAGTTGCCCAAAAGGCAAGTGCGGGAAATAACGCTAAGTAGGCGCACAAAAAAGCCATTAACGAAAGCGACGCTATAAGCGGCATGCCGCCAAAGGTGGCAATAGAAACATGTACCCAGCTTATACCGGCACCAAACCAGCCTAGGCCAAAGATAAAGCCATATTTAGCAGCGGTTTTTGCGTGTGCTTTACCGGTATTATTAGGGTTAATGCAAAAAATTATGGTACCAAGGCTAATAAATACGATGGTCCAAATTTCAAAGGGGGCATAGCCAAAAGTTAAAACAAGGCCCGCAACGAGTGCGAGCCATGCTTTTTTATCTTTTGCTAATAGGGTAAGTCTAGTTAGCAGTTTCTTCACTGTCGTTATCATCAGCCTTAGGAACGGTGACTTGCAGTTGCAAAATACGACGATTGTCGGCGTTGGTTACTTTAAATTGGTAACCTTCTATGTCAATCGTTTCACCACGGCTTGGCATATGGCCAAATGCGTGCAGTACAGTTCCGCCAATAGTATCGGCTTCGTCTGTGCTGTAGCCTGTTTTAAAATGCTCGTTAAAGTCATCTACAGGTGTGAGTGCTTGCACTACGTGAACATGTTTAGCAAGTCGACGAATATCTTGATGTTCTTCTTCTTCGTCGTGCTCATCTTCGATTTCGCCAACAATTATTTCAAGAATATCTTCAATCGTTACCAAGCCCGATACGCCGCCGTATTCGTCAATAACAACAGCCATATGGTAGCGTTGCTGACGGAATTCGTTTAGCAATGTATCAACACGTTTGCTCTCAGGTACTACCATTGCTGGGCGTAAATAATCGCGTATTGATGGTAAATGCTCGTCTTTATTTAAGATCAGTGGCAATAAATCTTTAGCGAGTAAAAAACCTTCTACATGGTCTTTGTCTTCAATCACCACAGGAAAACGTGAGTGAGTTGAGTCAACCATCATTGGAATTAGCTCTTCAAGCGGGCTGTCGATCTCAAGAGTGATCATTTGTGAGCGCGGAACCATTATGTCTCGCACTTTAAGCTCAGACACGCCAAGCACACCTTCTATCATCTCTTTTGTTTCAGGATCGATTACGTCTCGTTCTTGCGCATCGGCAATAACTTCGACCAGCTCTTCTCTATTCTGGGGTTCCCCTTGCAACATTTGGGCTATTCTGCCCAACCACGTTTTGCCAGAAGAACCCTGGCTAGATTGCGAGTTACCGTCGCTCATTGCGTCTAATTGCTCCGTTAATTTAAATATCGTCCCGGTATGGGTCTGCTATGTTTAGCTCTGCAAGTAATTGCTTTTCGATGCTTTCCATCTCTAAAGCATCGTCACTCTTTATATGGTCAAATCCAAGCAAATGCAAGCATCCGTGAATAACCATGTGAGCAAAGTGGTCATGAAATGACTTCTCTTGCTCAATTGCTTCAGCTAATACAATGGCTGGGCAAATAATTAAATCACCAACCAAAGGAATATCTATTCCTGGTGGTGCTTCAAATTCGAACGACAGTACGTTGGTCGGTTTATTTTTACCGCGATAGTCGTTATTAAGTTGTTGCGATTGCGCTTCGTCGCTAATAACGATACTGAGTTCTGACTCGTCACGGTATTGGCTAAGGGCTTTGTCGGCCCACAGTGCAAATTGCTCTTCGCTCGGGAGGTTGTCAAACTCACAGGCTATTTGTAAATCAAGTTCGGTTGTCAAAGTATTACTCTTTAGTAGTAGGCTGTTGAAGAGCAGCAAGTGCGTCTTTTGCATTTTGCTTTTCAATGCGCTTTAGTCGCTCGCTTTCGTCGTTTCGCTCGTAGGCTTCAACTATGCGTGCTACAACAGGGTGGCGTACTACATCTTGGGCTTTAAAGTAGTTAAAGCTAATTTCGTTTACGCCATCAAGTACTTCCATTGCATGGCGAAGGCCTGAACGTGTTCCACGAGGTAAATCGACCTGTGTTATATCGCCTGTAATAACCGCTTTTGAGTTAAACCCTATACGGGTTAAAAACATTTTCATTTGCTCAGCGGTGGTATTTTGGCTTTCATCTAAAATAATAAAGGCATCGTTTAAAGTGCGTCCGCGCATGTAAGCAAGCGGAGCGACTTCAATGATATTTTTTTCGATGAGTTTTTCTACTTTTTCAAAACCTAGCATTTCAAAAAGAGCGTCGTAAAGAGGGCGCAGATATGGGTCTATTTTTTGACTTAAATCACCTGGTAAAAAACCAAGCTTTTCGCCGGCTTCTACAGCAGGGCGCGTTAATAATATGCGGCGTATTTCTTGGCGCTCAAGGGCGTCAACGGCGGCAGCAACTGCAAGGTAGGTTTTACCAGTACCAGCAGGGCCAATACCAAAGGTAATGTCGTGGTTTAAAATATTAGCCACATAAACACCTTGGTTATCGTTACGTGGTTTAATAACACCACGGCGCGTTTTAATCACCATTTCTTTGCCGTAAGCGCTGCTTGATGCGTCTTGCTCTAGGGCTTTTGATTCGGTAATAGCTAAATGAACGGCTTCGGGTTCTATTTCGCCTAAAACACCACGAACTGGCTGAGTATCAACATAAAGGTTTTTTAAGATTTCTACAGCGCCGGCGCAGTTGTGTAGTTTACCGGTTACTTTAAAAAAGTTGTCACGGTGAATTATTTCAACAGCCAGGTGGCGTTCAATTTGTTTGATGTTTTCGTCAAACGGGCCACATAAAGAAGAAAGGCGTTTGTTATCGGCAGGTTCTAAATAAATCTCTAATGTTTTTAACTGATTACTCAAAATTGCTTCCTATAGTACTGCGCCAGCGTTAACTGGCGCTAATAGTGTGACTAAGGAACGAAAGTAGCTACGCCAATTTCGTTAACAGTGTCTGGTTTTGGCTCTGCAGCTGCAGCTTTAGTTAAAATAGCTGAAGGAGCGATTTCACGTCGTAAGTTCATTTCTGATTCTGTACGAATTAAGTCACCACGTAAAGAGTTAGGTAGTGCTTCGGTAATACGTACGTCAACAAACTGTCCGATCACTGTGTGCGGGCCAACAAAATTTACTACACGGTTATTTTCGGTACGGCCACGTAATTCCATTGGGTTCTTTTTAGAAGGACCTTCAACAAGTATACGTTGCTCTGTATCGAACATTTGACGGCTAATTTGCTGCGCCATTTGTGTAATACGGTTTTGTAGTAAGTATAAGCGTTCTTTTTTCTCTTGCTCTGTTACGTCATCTGGCAAATCTGCCGCTGGCGTACCTGGGCGGGCACTGTAAATAAAGCTAAAGCTCATATCAAAACCAATGTCGCTAATAAGCTTCATGGTCGCTTCAAAGTCTTCTTTACTTTCGCCTGGGAAACCAATAATGAAATCTGACGACATGCTTAAGTTAGGACGAATTTTGCGTAACTTACGAATTGTCGATTTGTATTCAATTGCCGTATGGCCACGTTTCATTAGGTTTAATATACGGTCTGAACCACTTTGTACTGGTAGGTGTAAGTGATCTACAAGCTCTGGTACATCAGCGTAAACGTCGATTATATCAGGCGTAAATTCTACCGGGTGCGATGTGGTGTAACGAATACGGTCAATACCATCAATAGCAGCAATAAGACGAATTAAATCTGAGAAGTAACATATTTCGCCATCGTGCGTGTCGCCGCGGTATGCGTTTACGTTTTGGCCTAGTAGGTTTACTTCACGTACGTTTTGCTCAGCAAGCTGTGCGATTTCAAGTAGTACGTCATCTACTGGGCGGCTAACTTCTTCGCCGCGAGTATACGGTACAACACAAAAAGTACAGTATTTAGAACAGCCTTCCATAATTGATACAAACGCAGATGGGCCATCCGCTTTTGGCTCTGGCAGGCGGTCAAACTTTTCAATCTCTGGGAATGAAATATCAACAACCGATGAGCCTTTGTTGCCTTGCACTTGTTTAATCATTTCTGGTAAACGATGCAATGTTTGCGGGCCAAAAATAACATCTACAAATGGTGCGCGTTGGCGAATAGAGTCACCTTCTTGTGAGGCAACACAACCACCTACACCAATTATTAAGTCTGGCTTATCGTCTTTTAACAACTTCCAACGACCTAACTGGTGAAATACTTTTTCTTGTGCTTTTTCACGAATTGAACAGGTGTTAAGTAAGATTACGTCGGCATCTGTTGCATCATCAGTTAGCTGGTAGCCGTTGGTGGCATCTAAAAGTTCAGCCATTTTCTGAGAGTCGTATTCGTTCATCTGACAACCCCAGGTTTTAATATGCAGCTTTTTGCTCATTGAAATATTGCCTCGTGTTCAATTCGATAGTGGCACAAAAATGTGCTAGAAACAGGATTAAGGAGCAAGCATGCTCACTTAAAGGAGGCGTATTTTAGCTGGATACCCGCCCAGATCCAAGTATAGTTTTCATGTTTGTGATCTCAAATCAATACGGGGCGAGTTTAATGTGCTGTTAGGGATATCCTCTGGTATAAAACAAATTAATTTTGATACAATCAAAACAGACTCAAGTAATAATAAAATGATGAAAAACATGACCAAAAATAATGTGATAGTGGTTGGCGGGGGCATGGTTGGCGCAGCTATGGCGATAAAGCTGGCTCAGCAAGGCTTTGGTGTGCGCATAATTGAAAAACACCTAATAGACCCATCGCACATTCTTAGTAGCGATAAGGTGGATATTAGGGTGTCTGCTATTAATCGTTTTTCAGAAAATTTACTTGATGAATTAGGGGCAATGCCTCTATTAAGGCAAAACCGCATTGCACCATATCAACAATTAGAGGCTTTTGAGCGCGGTGGTGACAATTTATTATTTGATTGCGCCGACATAAACACGACACATTTAGGCCACTTGATTGAAAATAGTTTAATTCAAGCAAGCTTGTGGCAGCAATTTGGGCATTATAAGATTGAGGTTATTGAGCAATCATTGCCGGTAACTAAAATAGAGCAAACGGATGATTTAATTACGCTTGTGTATGGTGATCAAACCTATACGGCTGATTTAGTAATTGCCGCCGATGGTGGGCAATCGCAGCTGCGCGATAAGGCGAATATTGGTATTACGGGTTGGCAGTACCAACAGCATTGCATGGGGGTGTTAATTAAACTCGATGCACCGCAACAAATTAAAACATGGCAACAGTTTACACCAAGTGGGCCGTTAGCATTTTTACCAATGCAGGCACCGTACGCTAATTTAATTTGGTACGACGATGCAAATACATTGCAAGCATTTAAAGGGCTAAGCCCAACTCAGTTAAAAACGCACATTCTGAATAAATTCCCAGAACTTGCTGGAGACTTTGAAGTACAAACCCATGCAGTATTTCCGCTTACTCGCCAACATGCTAATAATTATTCGCAAGGGCGCTTGGTTTTAGTAGGCGACGCTGCACATACAATTAATCCCCTTGCTGGGCAGGGCGTTAATTTAGGTTTTCAGGACGTAGTGGCACTTGCTGAGGTTTTAAACGAAGCAGGAGATATAGGTTGCCCACTAAAACTTAAAGAATACGAGCGAGCTCGCCGCAGGGCTAATTTATTAATGATGAGCATGATGGACGCGTGTTACTTTGGGTTTTCTAATCAAATTACGCCACTTAAATGGGCACGCAGCCAGTTTTTAAAAATGGCTAATAATACGGGGCCGATAAAAAACTGGGTTTTAAAATACGCAATTAGTGGTGATTTAGGCTAAATTTAAAGTAGATATTAGAAAGGCTCATTTATGAGCCTTTTTTTATGTCTGTTTTTAAGTCAGCAAATAGTGACTCGGCTATATTGAACACGGTTTTAATTTAACTGGTGTTACATCACTAAATCGCAATTTAATAACTTTAAAGAGCCTGTGTGTGGATAATTTTTTTACAGTAATAATTATTTTAGGTGCGCTACTACTTGTTGCTAGCTTAAAAACAACCGTTAAAGTTTGCAAAAAAACATCGCAAAGAGCATGGAGTGTACTGCTATGCGCTATTATTTTTTTTATTATAGGGTATTGGTGGATACTTTATTATTTTTCAAACCACGACATTGCACCCGTCGTTATGAATATGGTGGCTATGTTGTTACTTGGCGGTGGTGGGTTTGTTTTTTTAGTTATTAAACTGAGCTTAAAAAGTATTCTTAAAATAGAGCAAGCAACGCAGTATCAAAAATATCAAACTGAGCACGATAACTTAACAACTCTACCTAACCGCGATAAATTTTTTAAATCTTTAAGTAAACAAGTTGAATATCCTTCCCCATTTTCACTATTTTATATCGACTTAAATAACTTTAAACAAATTAATGATGCGTTTGGGCATCAGTGTGGTGACCAACTTTTGGCTGCATTTGCCAATAAATTAAATAAAGAATTATGCGGTATTGCTAAGTTATATCGAATAGGTGGCGATGAGTTTGCTTTTTTATTGCATACCGATACAGATGAAAGCATGAATTATTGTGTAAACATTATAAACTCAGCCGTCAAAAGTCCGTTTTGTACGAATGAGCAAATGGTTAAAATACAATTAAGTATAGGCGTAAGCCGTTTTCCTGATGATAGCCGATTGCCCGATCAGCTATTAAAAAAAGCTGACTTGGCACTGCATGAAGCTAAAAAAACATTTCAACCTTTGGTAAATTACTCATCTGCAATAGGTAAACGAGCTGAGGACTTTTTTGATTTATCAGCCAAAATTAAAGTGGCATTACATAAAGATGAGTTTGAGCTTTATTTACAACCCATAATGGACTCTAAAGATCTGCAATTACATGGCCTAGAAGCGCTTATCCGATGGCCGCAAGATGATGGTAGCTTTATTAGTCCAGAAAAGTTTATAACCGTAGCTGAGCGTACAGGGCTTATTTTTCCTTTATCGAAATGGGTTGTACAAGAAGCCGTTAATCATATTAGAAAGCTCAAGCTATTTGGTTGCACCGGTACTATACATGTCAATTTATCAACGAAAGATATTGAAAGCAGCGAGTTTTACGATTTTATAATTAGTTTACTCGCAACCGACCCTACATTAAGCGACTCGTTAATTTTTGAAATTACAGAAGGTGCAATGATGACAAATATACCGGCTGCTAGAAAAATGATGCAACAGTTGAGTATGCGCGGGTTTAAATTTAGTGTTGATGACTTTGGTACTGGCTTTTCGTCACTGTCGTTATTAAGAGAGCTGCCAATTAATCAAATAAAAATTGATCAGTCGTTTGTCAAAGATATGCTTACTAACTCGCCTGATTACGCCATTGTAGAATCTACATTGTTTTTAGCGAGTCGATTAAATTGCGATGTAGTTGCTGAGGGAATAGAAACTAAAGAGGTAGAACAGGCGTTGTTGAGTCTTAACTGTGATTATTTACAAGGGTATTTATATAGCAAAGCAATAAATATAGATGAATTTATAAATGTTTATTTAAGTGCAGAAAAAGTAAGTTGAATTTAATGAGTATTTAGAAGTTTTAGACAGGGGAGTCAAATTGGCTGGGATACCAGGATTTGAACCTGGGAATGCCAGGATCAAAACCTGGTGCCTTACCGCTTGGCGATATCCCAACTATAAATTTGAATTAGTTTTAGTTCTTAATAAGAACATGGTGCGGAAGGAGAGACTTGAACTCTCACAACCTAAGTTACTGGAACCTAAATCCAGCGCGTCTACCAATTCCGCCACTCCCGCATCACTAAGTTGCTAATTTAAACTCTAAGCTAGAGCAATTCTTTTATCCAACTTTCCTTGGTAGAAGAAGTTGGCTGGGATACCAGGATTTGAACCTGGGAATGCCAGGATCAAAACCTGGTGCCTTACCGCTTGGCGATATCCCAACAAAGAATTCTTTATAATTTTAGTTCTTATAAGAACATGGTGCGGAAAGAGAGACTTGAACTCTCACAACCGAAGTTACTGGAACCTAAATCCAGCGCGTCTACCAATTCCGCCACTCCCGCATCAACAATTTGCCAATTTAAACTCTAAGCTAGAGCAATTCTTTTATCCAACTTTCCTTGGTAGAAGAAGTTGGCTGGGATACCAGGATTTGAACCTGGGAATGCCAGGATCAAAACCTGGTGCCTTACCGCTTGGCGATATCCCAACAAAGAATTAATGATAATTTTATTTCTTATCAAGAAATGGTGCGGAAAGAGAGACTTGAACTCTCACAACCGAAGTTACTGGAACCTAAATCCAGCGCGTCTACCAATTCCGCCACTCCCGCATCGTTTGTACAATAAAGTACAGGTAGTTATTTTAAACTCTTCATTGAGCTGCAATTTAACTCTTGCAGAGCCATTTCTAAAAGAAGAAATGGTGGCTAAGACGGGATTTGAACCTGTGACCCCATCATTATGAGTGATGTGCTCTAACCAGCTGAGCTACTTAGCCATTGTTGGCTGGGATACCAGGATTTGAACCTGGGAATGCCAGGATCAAAACCTGGTGCCTTACCGCTTGGCGATATCCCAACAATAACAATTGATAGTTTTAATTCTTATCAAGAATTATGGTGCGGAAGGAGAGACTTGAACTCTCACATCCTAAGATACTGGAACCTAAATCCAGCGCGTCTACCAATTCCGCCACTCCCGCACACAAGGTAGTTATTTTAAACTCTTCATTGAGCAACAAAAAAATAATGGTGGCTAAGACGGGATTTGAACCTGTGACCCCATCATTATGAGTGATGTGCTCTAACCAGCTGAGCTACTTAGCCATCTTTTTTGTTAGCACTTCATCGCTGAGTGCGGGGCGTATTATGCTGATATGACCCAAATTCGTCAACACCTTTTTTGCAAAAAAACACTTAACTGTGTTTGTTTGCAGGAAAATTAAGCTAACAGGCTAAAATTTAATAAAAATGCTGTTTTTTTAGCTGCCTTTAAGGCGCGGAATCTTAATTAACCCTGTACTTCTTTAATTAAGCGATATTACAAAGATAGACTAGTTGAGGCTAATTATTATTTTTATAATGCTTAAATACAAAAAAGGCTCGTAAAAACGAGCCTTTAAAAATTATTACCAAGTGAAATTGGTTTAATTTGTACTTATACGTTGAACAAGAAGTTCATTACATCGCCATCTTTAACGATGTACTCTTTACCTTCTTGACGCATCTTGCCTGCTTCTTTTGCACCACTCTCACCTTTAAAGGCAACAAAGTCGTCAAAAGCGATCGTTTGCGCACGAATAAAACCACGCTCGAAGTCGGTATGGATTTTACCCGCTGCTTGTGGTGCTGTTGCACCTACAGGGATTGTCCATGCGCGTACTTCTTTTACGCCAGCTGTGAAATAAGTTTGTAATTGTAGTAATTCATAACCACCGCGAATAACAAGGTTAAGACCTGGCTCTTCTAGACCAAGATCAGCCATAAACTCTAGCTTGTCTTCGTCATCTAGTTCTGAAAGCTCAGACTCGATAGCGGCACATACAGGAACAACAATCGCATCTTCAGCTGCGGCAATAGCGCGTACGCGGTCAAGGTATGGGTTATTTTCAAAACCATCTTCAGCAACGTTTGCAATATACATTGTTGGTTTAATCGTTAAGAAGTTAATAGAGCTGATTGCTGCTTTTTCTTCTTTAGTTAGTGCTAGACCACGTAAAGTTAAGCCTTCGTCAAGATGCACTTTTACTTTTTCAAGTACAGCATTTTGCTCTTTAGCGTCTTTGTCGCCACCTTTTGCTTTTTTTGAATTACGGAAAAGGGCTTTTTCAGCGCTATCCATATCAGCAAGTACTAACTCAGTGTTGATTACGTCAATATCGTCAGCAGGGTCAATAGTGCCTGCTACGTGGATGATGTTTTCATCTTCAAAACAGCGAACTACGTGGCCAATTGCATCGGTTTCACGAATGTTAGCTAAAAACTGGTTACCAAGGCCTTCACCTTTAGATGCGCCTTTTACTAAGCCAGCAATGTCTACAAATTCCATACTGGTGGTAAGAACTCGTTGAGGATTAACTATTTTAGCAAGTTCGTCTAGACGAGGATCTGGCACAGGTACCACACCTGTATTAGGCTCAATGGTACAAAAAGGAAAGTTAGCGGCTTCAATACCCGCTTTAGTTAGTGCATTGAAAAGCGTTGATTTACCAACGTTAGGCAAGCCAACGATGCCACATTTAAAACCCATAGTAAGATACCTTGTTTAGAATTCGTTTAAACGGTGTACTTGGACCCAAGTTACTAGGGTTTAAACGAATGTAGTCTGTTTTGTGCTTTTAACACACCATCTTTTGCAAGTATTTCCATGCAACGAACTGCTTCATCAACAGCAGCATCCATTTTTTCTTGGTCTGCTTTGGCCGCTTTTCCAAGCACCCAACCAGTAACCATTTCACGATGCCCCGGATGACCTACACCAATGCGCAAGCGCATAAAGTCTTTTTGATTTGCCATTTTTGCAATAATGTCTTTTAAACCATTATGACCGCCATGCCCGCCGCCTTTTTTTAACTTGGCAACGCCTGGGTCTAAATCCAATTCGTCATGGGCAACTAAAATGTCCTCGACAGGGATTTTGAAAAAATTAGCTAAACTACCGACCGCTTTACCACTTAAATTCATGTAAGTAGTGGGGATCAATAATTTGAATTCTTGGCCTTGAATGATCACTTTGCCTGTAAGGCCGTGATATTTAGGATCGTATTTTAGGGTGCAGTTGTAGCGTGCAGCGATTTGCTCGATGAACCAAGCACCTGCATTGTGGCGTGTGTTTGCGTATTCGGGGCCTGGATTAGCCAGGCCCACAAGCATTTGAATAGAATTCAAGGTTGCGAGACCTTAAAAATTATTCTGCTGCTGCAGCGTCGTCTTCAACTGGAGCTGCTTTGTTTGCTTTGATAGTCAGGATAGACTGATCATGGCCTTCGCCTTTACCTAAATCTACAGAGCTAACGCCTTTAGGGAAAGTAAGGTCAGAAATATGAACAGAATCGCCAACAACAAACTTAGAAACATCTACTTCAATGAATTCTGGAAGTGCTTTTGGAAGACACGTAATTTCAACTTCAGTTAACTGGTGAACAACAGTTGCGCCAGCTTTAGTTACAATATCTTCACCGATGAAGTGAAGAGGAACTTTAGTTTGAAATTTATGAGTAGCATCTACACGTTGGAAATCAAGGTGAGTAAGCTTAGGCTTGAATGGGTGACGTTGGATATCTTTTAAGATTACTTCAACAGCTTCGCCATCTACGTTAAGCGTAAGGATATGCGTGTAAAAACCTTCGTCTTCTTGTGCTTTGATCATATCTTTATGAGCAAAAGTAAGAGATAAAGCTTCTTTGTCAGCTCCGTAAAGGATTGCAGGAACTTTGTCTTCGCGACGTAGGCGGCGGCTCGCACCAGTACCAGTTTCTACGCGAAGTTCAGCGTTATATGTATAAGTTTTGTTAGACATGATGTCTCCAGTTATTAAAATGTGTAGGGCCTTTGCGACCAAGGTCCCTAGCCAAAAGGCGCGCTATCATACCACCACGCCCAGACAAAATAAACATCGCTTACAAAAAAAGCGCCAAAAGGCGCTTTATACTCAGGAATGTTTAATTTTAGTGTTCAAACATCGCTGAGATAGATTCTTCGTTACTAATACGACGAATAGTCTCTGCTAACATGTCAGCAAGCGTAAGTACCTTAATTTTATCAAGGGCTTTAAGCTCGTCAGATAGCGGAATTGAGTCAGTTACAATTACTTCGTCAATCATCGAGTCACGTAAGTTTTCTGCTGCTTTACCTGAAAGAATAGGGTGCGTTGCGTATGCAAATACGCGTTTAGCGCCATGTTCTTTAAGTGCTTCTGCGGCTTTACATAACGTACCACCGGTATCAATCATATCATCTACGATAATACAATCACGACCTTCAACGTCACCAATAATGTGCATTACTTGAGAAACGTTTGCTTGAGGGCGACGTTTATCAATGATTGCTAAATCGGTATCGTTTAGTAGTTTTGCAATTGCACGTGCGCGTACAACACCACCAATATCTGGAGATACAACAACGACGTCTTCAAAGTCGCGTTCTTTCATATCTTCAAGTAATACAGGGCTGCCAAATACGTTGTCTACTGGTACATCAAAGAAGCCTTGGATTTGTTCAGCGTGTAAATCAACCGTAAGAACACGGTCAACACCCACACTTGATAAGAAATCGGCAACAACTTTAGCGGTAATTGGAACACGAGCAGAACGTACACGACGGTCTTGGCGCGCATAACCAAAATAAGGAATGACGGCAGTAATACGACCTGCAGATGCACGACGTAGAGCATCAACCATAACGATAAGTTCCATTAGGTTATCGTTTGTAGGGGCACAGGTTGATTGCAAGATAAAAACGTCCGAGCCACGAACATTTTCATTTATTTGAACACTGATCTCACCGTCGCTAAAACGGCCAACAACAGCATCGCCTAATTCAATATATAAACGTTTTGCAACTTTTTGAGCTAACTCAGGTGTTGCGTTACCAGCGAAGAGCTTCATGTCAGGCACGGTAGGGTTCCTCAGGCACTGAATATTTGGACTAACGGGCAATGATAAATACCACTGCGAGTTAACTTATGATTACTTGTACGTTACTTCATTGATCGAATATGGCGGTTAACTCCGTATGAGCAGGTGAGACATTTGCGCTTGAAGCCACAAAACCCTGCCAAGTATGGGGGAGATTTTCAAGTACATCTTGTGCTTGAACTTGACTAGCAAATTCGACAAAACAACATGAACCTGTTCCGGTCATCTTCGACGGTGCGTATTTTAGCAACCACTGGAGGGTTTTTTCAACCTCGGGGCAAAGCTTTTTAACTAAAGGCTCACAATCGTTGGTTAAAGTATGGTGTTTCCAATCGCCTATTATTTTTGGTGTGTCGCGTTTTAAATCTGGATGTGTAAATATTTTTGCGGTACTTACATGTTGGTTTGGGTGTACAACGCAGTACCATTTTTGTTCAAGTTTTACCTGGTGTAATTTCTCACCAATACCATGCGCTATGGCGCTTTGCCCTTGTATGAACACCGGAACATCAGCCCCTAATTTAAGTCCTAATTGGGCTAGAATTTCTAAATTTAGTTCTAATTTCCATAATTTATTTAGGGCTAATAAAGTACTTGCGGCGTCGGATGAACCACCTCCAACACCTCCGCCCATCGGTAAGCGTTTAATTAAATTTATTTTTACACCCAAAGAGGTTTTACAGTGTGTTTGTAATAATAAAGCCGCTTTATAGATGAGATTATCATTTAGGGGTATGTCTTTAGTATCACCACCGACAGAAATACCACCGTCTGTTGTTAGCTCAAAATGCAACTCATCACCAAAATTTAAAAAAGTAAATAAGGTTTCTAGTTCATGATAGCCATCTTCTCGGCGAGCATTAATATGTAAAAATAAATTGAGTTTTGCCGGAGCAATAAGTGAAAAAGAGGTTTTGTTATTCATACTTATTTAAACTGCCAATCGTAGAGTTGAATTTTTATTTTTATTTGTTGATGCTTTAACGTCAGTTTAGTTGGTAACCAGTAACCTGCGTTTTGTACGTAAGTGCCGTAATCTATTTGCCATTTTTTGCCTGTATTATCAAACCATAATACTTGCTTAGCACGGCCTAGTTCATCAACGACTAAACTTTGATCGTCAATGGTGCCCTTAAGCCAATTATCGGCATTATCAACAGGGAGTGTAAAACCTGTTAAACGCTTTAAAAGCTCTGCAGCATTAGTATCAAAGTACTCATCACCGTCAAACTCTAATTCAGCACCATTTACTGTTTGTTTAAGTGACAAAATGCGCGTACCAATAAAAGTAGTCAGTATTAAATTATTGGAATTTGTTGTTTGCTGCCAATTTAAGTTTGCAGATTGACGCTCTTCTGGGCTTATAAACGCGAGTTTACCCTCGACCTGCCAAGTTTTTTGAGCAGCTAAACGTGGCTTCCAATCATCATAAAGTGTTGTTTTTGTATCAATTTGATGGGCACAGCCACCTAATAATAAAAAAAACATGAATAAAATCAAATATTGTCGAATCAAATGTTGTTCCTTACTTTCCATATTCCGCTGATTTTTGGTAAAATTACCGCCTTTGAAGTAGGGCTCAGCAATATTTGGCAAATATGACCATAATAGCACTAGGTATAAATCACAAAACCGCATCCGTAGAATTACGTGAAAAAGTGGCTTTTTCGCCTGAGCAAATTTCAGAGGCGTTGCAACAATTAAGTGGCCATGCCGACTTTAATGAAGCGGTTATTGTGTCTACCTGTAATCGAACCGAGATCTATTGTAGCCTCGCTCAGCAAAATTCCCAAACACTGTTAACGTGGCTTGCCAGTTTCCATGGTTTGGATGAACATGAACTGAGCAGCAATATATACTGCCATGAAGGTAATGACGCCATTAACCACTTAATGCGCGTAGCGTGTGGGTTGGATTCTTTGGTGTTAGGCGAGCCGCAAATTTTAGGGCAAATAAAGCAATCGTTTTTTAGTGCTAAAACCCACGATGCAATAGGGGTTACTTTTGATAGGTTGTTTCAAAAAACCTTTTCGGTAGCAAAACAAGTTCGCACTGAAACAAATATAGGCGCAAGTGCCGTGTCGGTTGCATTTGCGGCTGTTAATTTAGCGAAACATATTTATGGCAAGCTTGATCAAACCAATGTGTTATTGATTGGTGCTGGTGAAACCATTGAACTGGTTGCTAAACATTTATATCAAAATGAGCCTAAAAAGATAACGGTAGCTAATAGAACAATTGAACGTGCTCGCAGTCTTGCTGATGAAGTGTCGGCAGATGTTATCGCACTTGCACAGTTACCAGAACGTTTACATGAAGCCGATATAGTCATTAGTTCTACCGCCAGTACTTTACCTATTATTGGTAAAGGGGTGGTTGAGCAAGCGCTTAAGCAGCGCCGTCACAAGCCTATGCTATTTATAGATATTGCGGTTCCGCGCGATATAGAAAGCCAAGTAGGTGAGCTAGATGCTGCCTATTTATATTCCGTTGATGACTTACAAACCATTGTAAGCGAGAATATGGCAGCGCGTGAGCAAGCTGCACAGCAAGCGCAAATAATTATTACTGAACGCACCAAAGAATTTGCAATGTGGATGCGCTCACTCGATTCGGTAGATTTAATCCGCCATTATCGAAATGATGTACAAACAATTAAGTCAGAACTTGTAGAGCGTGCTGTTAGTCAGCTAAATACAGGTAAAGATGCAGAGAAAATTATATTAGAGCTCGCCAATAAATTAACCAATCGCTTAATGCACGCGCCTACCCGTGCAATACAAGACGCAGCGAAAAAAGGTGAAGTGGCGCAGCTAAACCAGTTGAAAAAAATGTTAGGTATTGATCAGGAATAACCGTTAAATGAAAGAGTCTGTTTATAATAAATTAGAAACCTTAGTAGAGCGTTACGAAGAAGTACAAGCGCTACTAAGCGACCCGTCGGTCATTAGTGATCAAAATCGTTTTCGTGGGCTTTCAAAAGAATACTCTGAGCTTGAAGAGATTGTAAAAACGTTTTTAACTTACAAAGAAACGCAAGATGATTTAGCCAGTGCAGAAGAAATGCTTAAAGATTCTGACCCTGAAATGCGTGAAATGGCGCAAGAAGAATATAAAGAAGCTAAAGCACAAATTTTGGTAATTGAAGATCAAATTCAAGTATTAATGTTGCCAAAAGATCCGCGAGATAACAATAACGTGTTTGTTGAAGTACGCGCTGGAACAGGCGGTGATGAAGCGGCTATTTTTGCTGGCGACTTATTCCGTATGTACAGCCGCTATGCAGAAACTAAAAAATGGAAAGTAGAAGTTGTGAGCACCAATGAAGGTGAGCACGGTGGCTACAAAGAAGTTATTGCAAACATTAGTGGCGAAGGCGTTTACGGTCAATTAAAGTTTGAATCAGGTGTACACCGCGTACAACGTGTGCCAGAAACTGAGTCACAAGGGCGAGTGCATACCTCTGCATGTACTGTTGCGGTAATGGCGGAAGTACCAGAGGCCGAAGCGATACAAATTAATACCGCAGATTTAAAAGTTGATACATTTCGTGCATCAGGCGCAGGTGGTCAGCACGTTAATAAAACAGATTCTGCTATTCGACTTACACATATACCTACCGGTGTTGTGGTTGAGTGTCAGGATCAGCGTTCACAGCATAAAAACCGTGCTAAAGCGATGTCAGTACTTGCAGCACGTTTGCAACAGGCTGAAGATGAAAAGCGCCATGCGGCAGAAGCATCTGAACGTCGTGACTTAGTAGGTAGTGGCGATCGCTCTGAACGTATCCGTACTTATAACTACCCACAAGGTCGTATTACCGATCACCGTATTAACTTAACACTTTATCGTTTGAATGAAGTGGTAGCGGGTGATTTAAGCTGCGTTATTGACCCATTAATGCAAGAACATCAAGCTGACTTATTAGCGGCTATGGGCGACGAGTAATCGTGAGCCAAACTCTTGAACAAGCTATTGCTGCAGGCGCTAATTTATTAGCACCTAGCAGCGAAAGTGCTAAATTAGACGCACAAGTTTTACTTCTACATATTCTTCAAAAACCTCACAGTTACCTTTTTACTTGGCCAGAGCATGCGCTTAATGCCGAACAACAACAGCAATTTAATACATTTTGCCAAAGACGTTTAAACGGTGAACCTGTTGCACATATTACGGGGCAACGTGAATTTTGGAGCTTATCGCTTGAAGTTAACGCAACAACTTTAATACCTCGACCAGATACTGAAACGTTAGTAGAACAAGCACTTGAAGTGGCTGTACCTGCTACAGCTAAAGTGCTTGATTTAGGCACGGGTACTGGTGCAATTGCGTTGGCATTGGGTAGTGAAATGCCTAATTGGCAAATTATTGCAGTAGATAGAGTAAGCGATGCAGTTGCACTGGCTACACGTAACCAGCAGCGATTGGCGATTAATAACGTTCACGTTAAGCAAAGCAACTGGTTTAGCGAGTTACATGGTGAGAAATTCAACCTAATTGTCACTAACCCACCTTATATTGAAAGCAGTGATATACATTTAAATCAGGGCGATGTGCGCTTTGAGCCTTTGTCGGCATTAGTAGCTGATGATTGTGGAATGTCTGATATTAAACAAATAATTACACAATCACGTGACTATTTGTTATCTAGTGGCTATCTTTTAATAGAACACGGTTTTGAGCAAGGTGAAGCTGTTCGTCATTTTTTCAAAAAAATGGCATTTGTGAATATTAAAACAGTGAAAGACTTTGGTGATAATGACCGTGTAACGTTTGCACAGTGGCCCTAAAGAATAATAATTGCCTGCTAGTGCGTTAAATAATGCCATGAAGGAATTTCGACTATGATGGGTGATTTTTTATTTTCAGATGAGCCAGAAGAAGCAATCAATGAGATTGAACTCGGTACCTGGAAAGTATTAATCGTTGATGATGAACCTGAAGTTCATGCTGTTACAAAACTAGCGTTGAGTGATTTTGAGTTTCAAAATAAACGCCTAGAATTTATTAGTGCTTACTCAGGTGCTGAAGCAAAAGAGCTTGTGAAAGAGCATCCAGATGCAGCCATTGTACTACTTGATGTAGTAATGGAGACCGATGATGCCGGTTTGCAAGTTGCTAAGTTTATTCGTGAAGAAGCTAAAAATAATCATATTCGAATTATTTTAAGAACGGGTCAACCTGGTCAAGCACCTGAACGACAAGTAATTATTAATTATGATATTAACGATTACAAATCTAAAACAGAGCTAACGGCTCAAAAGTTATTTACTGTTATTATGTCTAGCCTGCGTTCGTATCGGGATATTATTTCGATTGAGCAGTCACGCGAAGGGCTTGAGAAAATAATTATAGCGTCCCGTGATATTTTTTCAGCGCATTCAATAGAGCACTTTATTGAAGGCGTTATGCAGCAGTTAACTTCTTTACTCGGCATTGCTGATCAAGCTATGTATGCAACTACTTTAGTTGCGCAAAATCCTGAAGCACAAAATAATAAAAAATTAATTGTTTGCTCGGGTACGGGTGACTTTGAAAAAAGTGAAGGTAAAGAGCTCGATGAGGTATTACAAGCTGAACAGTTAAGTGCATGTCATCAGGCGCTTAATGAAAAAAGCATTATTTATAAAGATAACTACTTATTTGCGTATTGTAGCAGTGAGTACAATCATAATTCGATGCTATTTATATCAGGTATTCCAAAGGATTTAACGGATACTCAACGCCATTTAATTAAGATTTTTTCTCAAAATGTGCAACTTGCGTTTGAAAATGTACAACTTCAGTCTGAAATAGAAGCGACTCAGCAAGAGCTTGTTTACAGGTTAAGTGAAGCGGTAGAGCAACGCTCAACAGAAACGGGTAATCATGTTAAGCGTGTAGCACATATTTGTCATATATTGGCACAAGGGTATGGCTTATCTAAGCATGATGCTGATTTAGTAAGGTTGGCGTCGCCTCTTCATGATGTAGGCAAAGTGGGCATTCCTGATGCGGTATTAAATAAACCAGCAAAGTTAGACGCCCAAGAATGGGAAGTGATGAAAACCCATACTGATAAAGGCTATACTATTTTAAAAGACTCGCCGCATGAGATTGTTAGTGCAGGCGCAATTATTGCAAAAGAGCATCATGAAAAATGGGATGGCTCTGGTTACCCACAAGGTTTAAGCGGAAACGCAATTAATGTATTTGGTCGTATAGTTGCACTTGCTGATGTATACGATGCACTTCGCCATAAACGATGCTATAAAGAACCTTGGACACTGCAAAACGTAGTTGATGAAATTAACGCTCAAAAAGGCACACACTTTGAACCAAAATTGGTTGAAGTATTTAACGAGAAGCTTGATGAGTTAGAAGCGGTTCTTAACCGTTTTCCTGATTAAATTTTTATAAAACAGAAGTACAGGGGCATATGGATTATTTAGCAGTAAAGCATTCACACATGGCAATTGCGATGTTGAGTGTGATTTTATTTTATGTTCGCGCATTTTCGCGAATGGGCAGTGGTAAATTAGCAAAAAATAAAGCGGTAATGATTGGTAGTCATAGTATAGATACTTTGCTATTAGTGTCTGCACTTACGCTTATATTTATGGCTAAAATTAACCCGTTTGAACAATATTGGCTATTAGAAAAAATAGTTTTAGTGGTTATATACATTGGTATTGGGGCTAAAAGCGCCAGACAAACTAAAATGACGGCTAAAGTTGCTTACGTTTTAGTTAACACTGCTGTTATTTTAGCGATAGGTTATTTAGCGACGTCTAAATCAGCTTTTTTGCTTTAAGTAATACCTGACTATTTGAGCTTTATAGTTGTTTTATAAAGCTCAAATACGACTCCCTCTCAGAAAATATTCAAAAACATCTCTATATTGGTATATAGCTTTAAAGTTAGGTAAACTACGCCTTCGTTTTCTAAAATGTTGCAGTATTAATGACTACCCTCGGGTTTGACGAACACGATGAATCTTATCTTGATGATGCTTACGATGAATTTACACCTCCAGCGATTTACCGCTGTATTAAAGCAGAATCAAAATGGGACCCTCAGATAGATTTAACACCATGTTATGAAACTTTAACTGACTTTGAACAGCAAATTTCAGCGCTGTGTTTAAAAGTGAGTGATGAGCACGATCGCTTCGAAAAATTATTAGATATGTTTTACAGCGATTGGCTATTTAGTGCCTCAGGCTTAAAAGTGCCAGAATACAAATTAAATACATTAAGCTATACGCTTTCTATGCGTAGTGGCTCACCAACAACGCTTGCAATTATACTTTGTCACTTTTTACAACAAGCTAACTTTGATGCAAATCTTAGTCTTACGCTGGGTGATGTTGGTGTTCATGTGGCGATAAGTGATGAAGAGGGCTACATAATTGAGCCAAGCAGCGGGCAACAAAGCTGGTATATCATCCCTGAAAACGCAGATGAAGATGATGGGCAAGAACAAGAACCTTTAGAGTTAATTTTTGATGACGAAGTATATAAGCTATTTTTAGCTCAGCAAAAATGGTCTTTCATTAGCGAAAACAAATTTGGTCATGCTTTGACCTGTGTAGAGATGCTAATGGAGCTAATAGGCGACGACCCGTATGAGAGACGCGACAGAGGTTACTTATTAAATCAGCTCGGTTGCCCTAAAATGGCACGTGATGATTTACAGTTTTTTGTCGATGAGTGTCCGGATGATCCTGCAATAGAGATAATTCAACACCAAATAGAAGAACTAGAAGATAATAATAAAACGCACCATTAAGAATAGGAATAATTATGGTTGAAACTCAAAGCGCATTAATTACAAATGATGCCGTTGTGCTTGGTTTGCTTGCTATTATTTTGGGGTTTATTTTTAAAACCTCAAATAGTGAGCGTCCAGCTTTAAAACGATTTTATAAATACGTACCTGCTTTACTACTGTGTTACTTTTTACCTTCGTTATTAAATACCTTTGGTATTGTAGATGGTAATAAATCCAATGTTTATTATGTGGCTTCGCGCTACTTACTGCCTGCTTGTTTAATACTGCTTACCATTAGTATTGATTTAAAAGCTATTATTAACTTAGGCCCTAAAGCGCTCATTATGTTTTTAGTGGGTACATTGGGCATTGTTATTGGTGGGCCATTAGCTATTTTAGTCGTGAGTGCATTTGACCCAAGTATTGTTGGTGGTCATGGGCCCGATGCAGTATGGCGCGGTATGACAACCGTTGCGGGTAGCTGGATTGGCGGTGGTGCTAACCAAGCATCAATGAAAGAGATGTTTGAAGTGGGTGGTGATATATTTTCTGTAATGATTACAGTAGATGTAATAGTCGCGAATATTTGGATGGCTGTTTTATTGTTAATGGCAGCAAACCATAAAAAGATTGATGCAGCTACGGGTGCTGATACAAGCGCAATTGAAGATTTAAAAAAACGTGTTGAAGCCTATCATGCTGAACACGCACGTATTCCTACTCTTAACGATTACATGACGCTGCTTGCAATTGCATTTGGTATAACCGGTTTAGCGCATTTTTGTGCTGACTTTTTAGGTCCGTACTTTGGCACTACTTATGAGTGGGCAAAAGAGTACAGCTTAAACAGTAAATTCTTTTGGCTAATCGTTATATCAACAACGATTGGCATAGGCTTATCGTTTACTAAAGTTAGACAAATAGAAGCGTTTGGCGCTTCAAAAGTAGCCTCTAGCTTTTTGTATATTTTAGTTGCATCGATTGGTTTGCATATGAATGTAACCGCTATTTTTAATAACCCAGGGTTATTTTTAGTTGGTGCCATTTGGATGTTAGTGCATGCAAGCATAATGTTAGTAGTAGCTAAACTAATTAAAGCACCGTTATTTTATATGGCAGTGGGCTCGCAGGCTAATGTGGGCGGTGCAGCGTCTGCACCTGTTGTAGCATCAGCATTTCACCCTTCGCTTGCGCCTGTTGGTGTCCTGTTAGCTGTACTGGGCTATGGTGTGGGTACTTATATGGCTTATATTTGTGGATTAATGATGCAAGCAGTTGCACCGTAAGGAATTTAAATGAAAGACCAAATTATTAAAATTAATGAAATTGAACTAGCAAACAACAAACCGTTTGTATTGTTTGGTGGTATTAACGTATTAGAATCTCGCGATTTAGCTATGCGTGTTGCAGAGCATTACGTAGAAGTTACGACGAAACTCAATATTCCTTATGTATTTAAAGCGTCATTTGATAAGGCTAACCGTTCTTCAATCAATTCGTACCGTGGTCCTGGTATGGAAGAAGGTTTAAAAATATTTGAAGAGATTAAAAAGACCTTCAACATACCGCTTATTACCGATGTACACGAACCGCATCAAGCAGCACCTGTTGCTGAAGTTGTTGATGTAATTCAGTTACCAGCCTTTTTAGCACGTCAAACAGATTTAGTTGTGGCGATGGCTAAAACAGGTGCAATTATTAACGTGAAAAAACCACAGTTTTTAGCGCCACATGAAATGCGCCACATCATTACTAAATTTAATGAAGCGGGTAATAATAACATCGCACTTTGTGAGCGTGGTTCTAGCTTTGGTTACAACAACCTAGTGGTTGATATGCTGGGTATGGATGATATGAAAGCAATGGCGCCTGTTATTTTTGATGCAACACATGCGCTACAACGCCCTGGTGGACGAGCTGACTCTGCTGATGGTCGTCGTGCACAAGCTGCAGAGCTTGCACGCAGCGGTATGGCGCTAGGTATTGCAGGTTTATTTATTGAGGCGCATCCAAACCCTAACGAAGCTAAATGTGATGGCCCATGTGCGCTAGCGCTTAGTAAGTTAGAAGGGTACTTAACGCAAATGAAAGCGGTTGATGATTTAATTAAAAGCTTTGCCCCACTTGATACAAGTGCAAGCGATTTATAATTAAGCATGATGTTTATTAAAAAGCGACTCAGGTCGCTTTTTTTATGCCTTTAATATACACAAACTTATATGATGTATATAATCTCACGCATAAGAAAAACTAATTCTAAGCTTGGTTATTATGTCAAGACGGGTACCTCCATTAAACGCATTAAAAGCCTTTGAAGCGGCTGCGCGTCATTTAAGTTTTACTAAGGCTGCAGAAGAGCTCTATGTAACGCAGGCGGCAGTAAGTCATCAAATAAAAACACTTGAAGAGCATTTAGGTTTAAAGTTGTTTTTACGTAAAAACCGCTCATTATTATTAACTGAAGAAGGCCAAGGCTATTTTTTAGATATAAAAGAGATTTTTACTCAGCTTATTGATGCAACTGAAAAGCTATTAGCCCGTGGTGCTAAGGGCTCATTAACAGTTAGTCTAACACCAAGTTTTGCTATTCAGTGGTTAGTGCCTCGTTTGAGTTTGTTTAATGAGTTACACCCAGAGATAGACGTGCGAATAAAAGCACAAGATCAAGATGAAAACTCACTGACTGATGACGTAGATATTGCTATTTACTACGGAAGAGGTCATTGGAATGGCGTACAAGCGTACAAACTTCATACCGAGTATTTAGTACCACTTTGTAGTCCTATGTTATTAAGCGGATTAAAGCCGCTTGATCAACCTAGTGATTTAGCGCATCACACCTTATTGCATGACACCACACGTAAAAACTGGAAAACGTGGATGAAAACTGCAGGCGTGCGTAACATTCAGGTAAATCAAGGACCTATATTTAGTCACTCATCAATGGTGTTACAAGCTGCAGTACATGGGCAAGGTGTGGCAATTGGTAATAGTGTATTAGCTAAACCCGACATAGATGCAGGGCGTTTGGTTATTCCGTTTAATCACAGTCTAGAAAGTAAAAATGCATATTACTTAGTGCTTCGCGAATCGCAAACAGAGCTTGGTAAAATAGTTTCGTTTAAAGAGTGGATGCTGAGCTTAGTAGAGCATGAGCAAGAACATGAGTATTAATAATGATTGAATGGTTTAAAAGCACCGCACAACCTGCAATTGCACAGTTTATATTTGCGCATGGTGCAGGTGCCGGTAGCGATTCTGACTTTATGCAACATATGGCAAAATTAATAAGCGAGCAAGGTGTTGATGTTGGTTTATTTGATTTTGAATATATGCAAATTGCTAAACAAACTAATAAACGTAGGCCTCCTGAGCGAGCGCCAAAGCTACTTATTTATTATGAGCAAGTGCTTGGTCAGGCGCAGCCAGATTTACCGTTATTTATAGGCGGTAAATCGATGGGCGGACGCATGGCATCAATGCTTGCGTGCAGCACAGAGCAAAGACTTTCGGGTGTTATTGCATTTGGTTATCCATTTCATCCGCCGGGTAAGCCAGAAAAGTTACGCACCGATCATTTTGCTGATATTGTTTGCCCTTTTTTAGTATTACAGGGCGAGCGAGATACATTTGGTACACGTGAAGAACTGCTTACTATGGAAATGCCAAAACAGCCTTTACTCACATGGCTGACTGATGGCGATCATTCATTAAAACCACGTAAAAAAAGTGGCGTAACTGAACTGCAAAATAGAGAAACAGCAGCGTTAAGTGCCGTTGAATTTATTAAGCAACAAGTAGAGATGTGTTAAGACTCGATTAGGGGATTAGATGATTAAATTATTTTTAATGGCCGGCAGTATTTTTTGTATGCTCTCGGTTATGTTAGGTGCATTTGCTGCCCATGGTTTAAAAAGCCGTTTATCGGAGTATTCATTAGGGGTTTTTAAAACTGCTGCTGAGTATCAAATGGTGCATGGCCTTGCACTTATTGCGGTCGCTATTTTAATTAAATGGGGCATAAACCTGAGTTGGGCTGGTGGCTTTTTTATAACGGGCACACTACTTTTTAGTGGCAGTTTATATTTACTCGCTCTAACAGATATGAAGTGGCTAGGGCCGATAACACCGCTTGGTGGATTGTGCTTTATTATTGGTTGGATTGTTATTTTAGTGCAAGTCGCACGATTTAAGTTTTAAAGAGTTTAAGGGTTAATATGTCTAGTGTTGTGATTTATTGTCGTAGTGGTTTTGAAAGCGATGCCGCTGCTGAAATAACGTTTCATGCTGCAGAGCAGGGTTTTGCAGGGTATGTAAAAGCAAAGCCAAATACAGGTTATGTTGTTTACGAATGTTTTGAAGCGCATCACAGCGACGAAATAATCAAAAAAGTCGATTTTAAAAATATGGTGTTTGCACGCCAATGGTTTGCCGGTACATTACTTGAAAACATGCCAGTAGAGGACCGTGTAAGTGCAGTAGTTGAAGCTGCTAAAGATTTTACATTGTGCTCAGAGCTGCGCGTAGAAACGCCAGATACAAATGAAGGCAAAGAGCTTTTAACGTTCTGTAAAAAAATATCAACGCCGCTTAAAAAAGCCCTCGAAAAACAAAATACAGTACTGCGTGAGCCAAAAGCAAACCGCCCAGTAATGCATGTCATGTTTTTAACAAACAATACGGCTTATGTTGGTTACTCGTATAGCTTTAATAATTCTCCATTTTTCATGGGTATTTTACGCCTTCGTATGCCAAGCGATGCACCGAGTCGTTCAACGTTAAAACTCGACGAAGCGTTTAATGTATTTATTCCTGAGCAACAACGTGAATCACGCGTGGCAGCAGGTATGCGCAGTGTTGATTTAGGTGCATGCCCGGGTGGTTGGACTTATCAGCTTGTACGCCGAGGTATGTTTGTAAGTGCGATTGATAACGGCCCAATGAATGACGATTTAATGCAAACGGGTCAAGTTAAACATTTTAGAGCCGATGGTTTTAAATATCGCCCAGAAAAAAGAAATATTACTTGGTTAGTGTGCGATATGGTGGAAAAACCAACCAAAGTGACTACGCTAATGATTGACTGGGCAGTAAATGCATACGCAAAAGAGTTTATATTTAACTTAAAACTACCTATGAAAAAACGCTTTGATAGTGTTTATGAATGTCTTTCGATGATAAGAAAAGAGCTTGAGAAACATAGCATTAATTACGAGTTACAAGCTAAACATCTCTATCATGATCGTGAGGAAATAACCGTTCATTTAAACGTTACTAAGGTGCCACAAAATTTGTATAGTTAATATGTAGAGGCTAAAAGTGGTAAAAAACAATATTAATAAATGGCTAAGTTTACTTTTTTTATCACTTTTAATCACAGGTTGTGGCGGCGGCGGAGAAGGTAGTGATTCAACTACGCCCTCTGGTAACGCTGCGCCCAGTGTTACGCTCTCTGTTAGTAGTAACGTTATTGTCTCTAACCAATCGTTTACTATTACTGCGCTTGCAAGTGATAGTGACGGGCAAATAGCCAATTATCAATGGCAACAACTTAGTGGTCCTGAATTTACATTTATTGTTAATGGCAATACGCTTACAGCTACTGCACCGAGTGTAACCACTGACACGACCTTTAGTTTTTCAGTTACTGTTACTGATAATTCAGGTGCTACTGTACAACAAGTATTTTCAGGCACTATCACTTCTCAAAATAATGCACCTACAGTTAATATTACAGGCCCAAGTAGTGCACTTGCTAACACACAAGTAAGCTTAGTTGCTAACGCTCAAGATACAGATGGAACCATAAGCACTATTAGTTGGATTCAGTCTGCGGGAGATAATGTTGATTTTAGCCAATCAGATGGTGTACTTAGTTTTACTGCCCCCAATGTATCTGAAAATACAACGCTAGGCTTTAGCGTAACCGTAACTGACAATGCTGGTAAAAGCGCTCAAGCGAGTAAAACGGTTTTAATTAATCAAGTAAATAGCGCGCCAACAGTCATTGTTACAGGCCCAGAAAAAGCTGAAAAAGATGACAGTGTAACCCTAGTTGCAGATGCACAAGACAGCGATGGTAGTATTAATAGCATAACCTGGCAGCAAACAAGTGGCCCTGTAGTTGAACTTACCCAAACAGAAACAAGTATTAGCTTTAATGCGCCCACTGTTGCGCAAAATACCAATGTAACGTTTGTAGTAACTGTTACCGATGACGATAACGCTACAAATAACGCCCAGAAAATAGTTGTAATATTAGCCCCAAATAACCCACCGACTGCCGATGATGTAAATATAAATGTGCAATATAACCAAGCCACAGAATTTAGCTTAGTGGTTAGCGACGCGGATAACGATAGCGTACAGATTGACTTTGGTGATGATTTAAATGGAGCGCAAATCAGTGTTATTGATGACCAAGCCTTACGTTTTAGTTACACACCTCCTGCAAACAGTATCACTCCACAAAGCTATACGTTAAAGGCGACTGATACAAAAGACACAACTGAATTTGTATTGAATGTTACCGTTGTTGATTCAACGCCCGCTACAATTAGTAATGTAACGCCCCAAAATAGTAATGAACCAGTATTTGTAGATAGCCCTGTTAGCATTACATTTTCAGATATTATGCTCGTGAGTACTTTAGCCGTTAACTCTAGCAGTGGTACTTGTACTGGAAGCGTACAAGTGTCAGCAGATAATTTTACTACTTGCTTGGCCTTAACTATTGAAAGTTTGTCGGGTACTACCAGCGACACAAGTACTTATTTTCATACTGTAAATTTAAGCGCAAGCTTTGATGAAGACACTCAATATATTGTTCGTGTTACAGCTGATTTAGCTAATTTTGATAGCACAACTATTTTGGCGCAAACTGCCACCTCGTTTACAACTTCTAGCCAAGATATAAAAATAACAGAGCTTTCATCTGTGCAATTTAGTAATGACTTACCTTGGATTGAACTTTATAACGGCACCGGTGCGACAGTAAATTTACAAGACTACTCTCTTAAAGCTCGCAGTATTAATATGTCTGATAGTACGTTGAGTGATGAGCAAGTATTTACGCTGCCTAATAAAGAGCTTTTAAATGGCGCCTATATTATTTTACAAAGCCGCTTTGGCGATGACTTTTTAGCAAGTGCGTCATTAAATAACACTAAGCTTGTGCTTGTTGGTAGCGCGAATGATCAAATTAGGCCTTATTGGTACATAAATGGTTTTGCAGAATTACTTAATAGTGCGGGTACACAAACTATCGACTTTGTTAAGTTTGGAAATTCAACCCAAGAGCCTGTAACAGCCTCGCAGTGGCAAGGCGAAAATGCTGCACAAATACCGCCAGAGCAGGGCGCCAGCTTAAAGCGTACGCTCGGCGCAACCGATACTAACCAAAATACAGACTGGAACTACTCAGTATTCAATACTCCGGCAGGGCCTAATGATATAACTTGCTCAATAGATGATGATGAAGACGGTATTCCAGATTGCGCAGAGGTAGAGGGGGCAACATTTGGTGGGCTGCCTTTATATGAATGGGGAGCGCGTACTTCACAAAAAGATATATTTATTGAAATAGATTATATGGATAGTAGTGATGTTGGAATAACGCCTCATCGAACTGCACTTGAAAAAATTGTTAGTGTATTTGCAAGTAAAGGCTATACCGTTCATTTTGATGTAGGTGACTTATTTGATCAAAATAGCGATATTGCGCCGCAAAACTTTGATTTAGGTGGCGGAAATGTTGTCCCTTTTAATAGTTATACTCCGTTTGAGTACGATTTAAGTAGCCCTAATTTGTTTGCTTATAAAATGGAATATACCGATATAACCCGCAGACCCATCTTTCATTACTTATTAATGGCAAGTAGTGGAAATGAAGATGGCAGTATTAGTGGGTCGGGTATTGCTGAGATCAGCGGTAATGATTTAATGGTAACTATGGGCGGCTGGGGCTTAACGCTCGATACGCAAATAGCAACCAATGTAACTTATAATTATCAAGCATCAACTATCTTTCATGAGCTAGGCCATAACTTAGGCTTATACCATGGTGGCGATGAAGAGGTTAACTTTAAGCCTAATCATTTAAGCTCTATGAATTATTTATATCAATTAGCGGGTTTATCAACAATAGGTAATAACGAAGGCGATCGTTATTATGAGCGTTTTTATCCCGGCAATGCTAGCTGCGATATTACACCAAATACTAATAGTCATTTAGGCTCTACAGATGATTTTATTATTGATTATTCAAGTGGTAGTTCAGCAGATTTAAATGAGAGCACAATACTTGAAGCACAGGGGCTAAATCGAAATGGCTCACTACCTGTTGATTTTAACTGTAATGCAATTAACACCGAAAGCTTAACCAGCTTTGATACTAACCAAGATAATACAATATCAATACTTAGTGATGTAAATGAGTGGAGCATGCTTAATTTGCAGTTTTATATGCAAAGTGCAGGTAATCGATTTGGCGTGCCAAATACTAATAATAGTAAGGTGTATAATTTACAAAGCTCACCTACTAATATTGAAACGCTGCCCAGTTATATAAAAGAAGCGCAGCCAAGTAGTGCAATTATTGCTGAGTTAAAAGCAATTAAAGAGCAATAGTATGAAACTAGGGTTAAGTATTAAGTTTATTGTTTGTAGTAGTTTTTTAAGCTTACTAATAGCGTGTAGCGATACTAACAATGCACGTGAATGGTTACTAAAAAATGACAATTTATATTACAAAAATATAGCTATTGACTGGCGAGTTGAATCAGTAAAGGGCTGTAAGACATGCGTTATAGACCAAGATGTTGTTTATCAGCCTGAAGGCATTAGTAGTTATAATACGTTAATGCAGAGTCAAAATTGGGTGGCGGTACATGAGTTAAGTAAAATCAATGTTATCCGTTTAAAGATGCCAGACCAAACACCTTACTTATTCGTAGAGCGTATAAAAGGGCGAACACTAAAGCTGTTTGATCAGCAGCAAAACTACAGTATAAAAATTGGTGAAGTTACAGCCGTTAATTTTAACAATCAGCGCTTTAGTATTTTGATTAAAAAATTTGAAGAAGTAGATAAACAAAGTGTCGCATTACCAAGGCGTGCATCGCTTGAGTTTATTGCTTTAAAAATAGATTAAAAAAGCACCTTAGGTGCTTTTTTATCTCGGGTGCCGTGACCTTTGAATATTGAAAAATCAGCAACCTCTTAATTAACTACGGTATTTTGGTCGATAATTATCGACCCACAAACGTGTTGCACCACATACAGCTACAGGCATAACTATTAAGTTTACAAAGGGTATAGCCGTTAATAACATAACAGCAAAACCAAACCCGTATGATAAACCTTGCTTAGATTTTAAATCGTCTTTCATCTGCTTAAAGCCAATTTTATGGTTATCAAACGCATAGTCTTCATACTGCACCGCGTACATCCAACAGGTAAACAAAACCCATAGTATTTGGCCAATGACAGGTAAAACCCAAAGTAGTATGAAAAAACCAATAGCGCGAGGAAGGTAATAGCACAACTTCGTCCACTCACGGGCAAGCATTCTAGGTACATCTTTAACTAATTCGGAAAAACCATCATCGTTAATTTTTTGACCCGTTAAATAAAGCTCAACTTTTTCGCTTAATAAAGCATTGAATGGGGCTGCAATAAAATTAGTGATTATAGTAAATAGCATACTGTAGCTAAATAATACGACTAATACAGCAATTGGCCACATTAGCCATTCAAGCCAGCTTAACCATTCTGGTAGCATGTTACTGATGTAGCTAAAGCTATCACTTAGCCATCCAAATAAGAAAAACAACGAACTACCAAATAGCAGAACATTAATTAAAAGCGGTATAAGTACAAAGCGCTTTAACCCTTTTTGGCTAATTAATTTAAATCCCGAAAAAAAATATTCCATACCTTGTGTGATCTGCACTGTAACCTCAAAAAATATTTACCATTAGTTATAGTATAAATAGCTTAATAATTTTAAACAGTATTTTTAGGTAACAAAGTGTTTAAGTTAAATAATAACAACGGCCAGTTTACTATTTTCTCCTCCCAGCTTAATAAGCGACAATTAGTTTTCAAGCTGTATATATTGGCACTATGGCGTAACTAAGCGCTAACTTAGCTTGATTTTTTGGCAGTGCAAAGCGTACTATAGCTGATCTAGCCACTCTAGGCTTAGGCATCGTTTTGATGCATTGTGGAGAAATTAGTAAAGTTGCCGCGTCAGTGCGTTGCAAAAATAAAGGGTATTAATAGTGATGTACAAAAATCAGGAAGTAATTTTACGATTGCGCGCTAATATTCCAGCGTTTGAATGCGTAAAAGGATGCCACGACTGCTGCGGGCCAGTAACACTTTAGTATTTATGCGACACGCAGTTTGTGTTGCATAATCGCTTGTTGGACTGAGGCGCTACCTGCTCGGTGTGTCAGAGTTGGTGTTGTTTATGCTATGGGAATTTGCTTTTTAGAGGCTCTAGCTAAATCAGCTAATTTAATAAGCTTACCTATTATAATTTAAGCTTTCCCTGCATTGCTCAGCGTTTATTATCTATTCATTAAACCGAATGTTTAACCGTTAAGCAAGGATATTTTTCGCTCGCACAGTCGCTATTAGCCTGAGCAATTAAGCAGGTTAACTTATTGATTTGATGCAGCAAGCAAGGCTGCTAACTCGTTCGCGCTATTTTATTTGTCGCCTCATCTAAATTCATCACACCAATAAATCGTAAGGTACCCGTCTTGCATGACTGGCAAGACCAATGGGGTATTAATCGTTCTTGCTCTACCTTCGGCTTCACCGCTTTGCATGGGGTTGCTGATACTTGAGCCTTTATTAACCCTAACTTTCGCTTGCGACACGCATTAGCTAAAAAGCCATAGTGACGAATGCGCATAAACCCTTTGGGCAATACATGTTGTAAGTAGCGCCGTAAAAATTCATCACAACTCAGAGTCATGACTTTATCGCGGTTGTTATCTGCATAATCGCGGTATTTAAAGCTCACTGTTTCTTCAGTCGCTGACACTAATCGCGATTCTGACATCACGCCTTTTCGGGTATAACGAGCAAGGTAACTAACTAGCTTTTCACTGTACGTTAAACAGGCTTTGCTATACACGCACCATTTGGTTGGTGTGCTTACCTTCGCGAATGAACTATCGCATTCATTGAGCGCCGCGAGCATTTTCCCTCTAAACACTGTTGATAATGCTTTAACGGGGTATAAATAGCCTTTTTTTATTTCATGCCAGTGCGCTTTATCAAGCGCGCCTGCGGGTATCAAGCAATGCAGGTGAATATGCTGACTTAAGTTCTGCCCCCACGTATGCAGTACGCTTGTCATGCCTAACTGGCCATGCCTCTTTCGTTTCGCAAATTTACACAGCGTTTGCCATGCAGCTTTAAATAAACAGTGATACAACGCGTTTGGGTTGTAGTGCGCAATGATATTTAACTCATGCGGGAGCGTAAAAACAAGGTGGAAATAGCGACACGATAATAAATCCTCTTGTTGTCTTTGCACCCATTTAGCCGTAGCCATCCCTTGGCAACGTGGGCAATGACGGTCTCGACAACTACACCCAATTTGTTGTACTTCACTACAGTTATCACATTGCCATGCTTGATAACCGAGCTGACCCGTTCTGCATGATTGAAGGTGTTGGCAGACTCGTAACTGCTGATAACTCATTATGTGGTGCTGCCGATAATTCCCAAGGCCAGAATTTAAAATATCAGCGAGGTGCAAGCCTCTCATTGGTTTCCCCAACTTGCGAGTAAATCAATACCACCATGCCCTAATTCAGGTAACCAGTGTAAGTAACTTTGCGTGGTTCTAATGTCACTGTGACCAAGCTGATGTTGAAGTTGATGAAGCGGCATCCCTAACTCAAGTTGATGTGTTGCATAAGCATGGCGTAATACATGTGGATTACAGTGCTTTAAACCACACATTTGTGCATGTTTTTTCAATGCCTTTCTGAAGCTTGAGGGTGACATAGGTTTATCCATTAACCATCGTGAATAAAACATCCAGCCCGTTGGGTGATACATTTTCCAATAGCAACGTAATTGATTTAGCACGCTATCTGATACAACAACATAGCGTGACTTATCTCCTTTACCATGTTCAATTAAAATGGTTTTACGCTGTCCATCGATGTCTTGCACTTTGATGCGCAGCAGTTCGCCAATACGCAAACCACATCCATAACACACCACTATCAATGTTTTTAAGCGCATATCCGTGCAACTTTCTATAAGTCGTCGAATATCATCACGCGATAAATAAGTAGGTGCCCGAGGTTTTGCTTTAGGCAAGGCTATGTCTAAGTTCAGTGGGCGGTGTAAAATATTCTTAAACAAAAACCAAATGCTGTTTATTTGTATTTTTTGACTCGCTCTGGAGAGCTTGCGAATGGCGGGATCTTTAAAAAAGATATTCAGCTCATCATCAGTAATTAAATCGAGTGGTTTATTAAAATAATGGCTGAGTTTAAGTAAATGCTCGCAGTAACTTTTACAGGTACTTTGTGAATAACCACGGTAGGCTATTTCAATTTTGACTTGTTCAATGAGTGTATTCATGACTTACCTCCAAATATGGGATAACCCCAAGGTAAGTGTGGCTCAAATGGTCAGAATAGGATCTCCGCGTAGCGGCTTAGTTCAACAACGTCTTCAGAGGAAATGTCGCACTTACCGGTAAAAACAGATGCGGAGCATGAAGCGGCGTTAAACGAGTTCAATTGTGTGCATCTTGGCCCCAATGGCTGCACTGTATATGACGAGCGCCCATTAATTTGTCGCTTATTTGGTACTACGCCAAGAATGCCTTGCCCTAATGATCGTCGACCAGATGAGCCTGTTGACCCTAAAATTGAGCGCGAAGTACATCACTTTATAGCAAACACGCGTCAAGTATTAGTATAAGTATTGGTATTTATTAAAGTAATTAAGCGCTTATTCAGCGCTTTTTTTATGTGTGTTATACGCGTTGCTAATAATTTAAAAACTATCAATAAATTTACCCAAAATATTATCTTAGTTATTTTTACAAAAATACTATCAATACATATTAAATATATTGCGAGATTAATTATGTATCTTGTTCTATCGCTGTACTTTCCATCTCTTTATTTATATTGCTATTTCTGTTTTCCTAACCCCTTCAAAATTGTTGTTTTATATTTGTTTGTTATTAAAAATAGCTGTAAGCAAGGCTTTACTATTGTGTAAATTCACTATTAATAATTAGAGTACCGTTGGATTAGGTGGCTGAAAAGGGTAAAATATTTACAAGTTGGCAGTTAAGATATTTGTTATGGCATTTTCTAAACTCGGAATAAAGTAAGATCGAAAGATAATTTAACCTTTTGATTCGCGTCGCTTCATTTCGTATTTAGGGTGGGTGTTGTGGTATGTCGCTATGTCGGTAACTAAAAATCCATCAAGAGACGATAAATGAGCACTACTGGAGTAACAAAACAACATGAGGATGAGCATTCATCTACAATAAAGTATTTGGCAGGGGTAGATATACCGGTATTTTTAATCAGTGGTGGCATTCTTGTGCTATTTGCTGTGCTAGCACTTTATGATATTGATTTGATGTCGAGTTGGATCAATACCGCCTTTGCTTTTTCTACTAAGACGTTTGGTGCCTTTTGGCAAATATTATTGCTTTCGACCTTTATAATTGGGTTGTTTTTAGCCTTTGGACGTACCGGAAAAGTGGTATTAGGTGGTTTAAAAAAGCCAGAGATTAACACCTTTAAGTGGATCAGCATTATTATGTGTACACTCCTTGCTGGTGGTGGGGTGTTTTGGGCTGCTGCTGAGCCCATGGCGCATTTTATTTCGCCGCCGCCAATTTTTGGTGGTGAGTCAGGGATTAAAGAGGCTGCATTTAATGCTTTAGCGCAAAGCTTTATGCATTGGGGGTTTTTAGCCTGGGCTATTTTAGGCAGCCTTACAGGCATAGTTTATATGCATTTACATTATGAAAAAGGTTTACCGCTTAAGCCACGTACTTTGTTGTATCCGGTATTTGGTGAGCGCGTAATGAAAGGCGCATTTGGTGCTATTGTCGATTCGTGTTGTGTTATAGCTGTAGTAGCAGGCACGGTAGGCCCTATTGGTTTTTTAGGGTTGCAAGTAAGTTTTGGTTTAGAAAAGCTATTTGGTATTCCAGATACTTACACCACTCAAGTGGCTATTTTATTTGGTTTAATTGCAATTTATACTCTATCTGCTGTAAGTGGCGTCACTAAAGGAATTCAATTACTCAGTCGCTTTAATGTAATTTTAGCCGTAGCGTTAATGCTGTTTATTTTGCTGATGGGGCCTACAGCTTTTATTTTTGATAGCTATATTCATTCGTTTGGGCTTTATATTAATAACTTTATTCCTATGGCCACGTTTCGTGCCGATACCGCCTGGTTAGACTGGTGGACGGTATTCTTTTGGGGCTGGTTTCTAGGTTATGGACCTTTAATGGCTATGTTTGTTGCACGAATTTCACGCGGCCGTACTATTCGTGAAATGATCACGCTTATCTCAATAATTGCTCCTGTTATTACTTGTTTTTGGTTTACGATAGTGGGTGGTTCAGGTATATTTTTTGAGTTAGCAAACCCGGGTGTTATTTCAGAACCCTTTGCGGGCTTAAATTTACCCGCTGCACTGTTGGCCATTACTGAGCAGCTGCCTATGGGCTTTGTTATATCGGTGTTGTTTTTAATTTTAACCACAATATTTGTAGCAACCACGGGTGACTCCATGACCTACTCTGTATCTATGGTAATGACGGGTAACGATCATCCGCAAACACCCGTTAGAGTGTTTTGGGGCATTATGATGGGGGTCATGGCAGCAATATTAATTTCGATAGGTTCAGGTGGTATTTCTGCACTGCAGTCGTTTATTGTAGTAACCGCAGTACCTGTATCATTTGTGTTGTTACCATCACTTTGGACTGCCCCACAAATTGCGAAAAAAATGGCTACTGAGCAAGGTTTATAAGCAATAGGTATTAAAGCTAAATAAAGGATTGATTGCCCAACGTGAGGTAATCAATCTTATTTATAGGTTAGCGCCCCCTGCATCGAGTCTAGAGTGGTCGGGGTTTTCTACCAAGACCCCCACACCGAGATAATTTATTTTTAGCCAAATATCTTCGTCAATTCCGATCTCATGATTAACTGAGTGATTTTTGTTTTTTTCAATTTTTTCAGCGCTAATCATATAACTGTTATCACTTTGAAGTGAGGTAGTTATACCAACCTGCATAAATATTTGATCAATTTAACGAATTAAATTGCACTATAACGTTGTTAAAAATTTTTTATTTAGAATAACTAGATACAAAAATTTTTGCCTAGTTCTAACGTAATTTTCTTAACGTTAAATAGACGCCGTATATAAGCAGATTGGTATTAAATCGACCCTTGAACAACAAATAATGGTTAACGCTTGCTTGTCATCAGTGGTTATTAAGTTGGTTACACCGCTGCTATAGCTAGGGTAACGTCTACCTAAAACGCCCGCATAAAGTAATGCTAATACGACTAATCTGTATGTTCTTTTTATTATTTAGTGCACTTAATAGCGATAAGCCTAGTCCTAGAAGCAAAATAGGGGCGGGTATAAAAGCAGGATCAATCAATACTAAAATTGGTGTAGCAATAACCCCGAAGCCAAAACCAAGTAAACTTTGCAGTGCAGCAGCACCAGCAATAAGGGTTAAAGCAAGGATTAAAATTAAAGGCTCGGTGAGCATAATCACATAGCAAAGAGGCATAACGATTAAGTTTATAAATGGTATAGCGGTTAATAACATAACAGCAAAACCAAATCCGTACGATAAACCTTACTTAGCTTTTAAATCGTCTTTCATCTGCTTAAAGTCAATTTTGTGGTTATCAAATGCATAGTCTTTGTATTGCACCGCACGCATCCAACACGTAAATAAACCCCATAATACTTGGCCAATGACCGGCAAAACCCAAAGTAATATAAAAAAGCCAATAGTGCATAGAGGGGAGTAGCACAGCTTTGTTCACTCACGGGCAAGCATTCCAGGTACATCTTTAACTAATTCAGAAAAGCCGTCATCGCTAATTTTTTGGCCCGTTAAATAAAGCATTGAATGGGGCTGCAATAAAATTAGTGATTATAGTAAATAGCATGCTGTAGCCAAATAATACGACCAAACTGCGATTGGCCACATTAACCACTCAAACCAGCTTAATTACCCGGATAGTATATTATTTGTGTAGCTAAAACAGTCGCTTAACCAGTAAGATAAAAAACAACGAGCTACCAAATAGCAAAATATTAATTAAAAGCGGGGTAAGTACAAAACGCTTTAACCCTTTTTGGCTAATTAATTTAAATCCTGAAAAAAAATATTCCATACCTTGTGTGATCTGCACTGTAACCTCAAAAAATATTCACCATTAGTGACAGTATAAATAGCTGAGTAATTTTGAACAGTAACTTTAAGTAACAAAGTGTTAGCTTTAATGTTGCGGTTTTGGTTATATAGTAACTACAGGTGTTTAGTAATATGCAATTATGATTAATCAATGTAGACCCGGTTAGTTTTTTATTAATAAAAGAATGAACTTACTAATCATGACTATACTGAACTTTACTACGTAGAAAAAAGCATCTGCCAGAGGCTTTTTGTTGTATCAATATGTATAAATAATGCGAGCAAGTGAAAATGGGTACGGATAGGTTAAAAAAGTTATTATCTCACCAGCAAGGCATTTTATCTAAAATTGCATTAGGGGTACCTTTAAATGAGGTGCTTACTGAAATTTGTTTATCAATAGAGCAGATTATTAATGATGAGTCTGCTAGGTGTTCTATTTTATCAGTTAAAGGCGATCAGCTTTTTCATTGCGCAGCCCCTAATATTCACCCAGAGTACTGTAGTTTGCTTAATGGAGTTCACATAGGGCCAAAAGTAGGTTCATGTGGTACTGCAGCATTTTCGAAATCGCGCACAATTGTAGAAAATATTGAAACCTCACCGCTTTGGGAGGACTTTAAAGATTTAGCGCTAAAGTTTGATCTTAAGTCATGTTGGTCAACACCTATTTTTTCAACTCAAGCTGATTTGTTAGGCACCTTTGCTATTTATCACAGCACCCCTAAAGCCCCATCAGAGCAAGATTTAGAACTAATAGATTTTTTTGTACACTTTTCAAGTATTGCTCTTGAGAAAAGTAACGAATTTGAGAAGGCAAAACAGCTTGTCTTTCATTTACAGCACAGTAATGAAAAATTTAAAGCCTTCACCAAAGTAATGCCCGATCTCATCCTCATTTTAAGTGAGGATGGCACATATACCGATGTTTATGGTACCTCTAATGAGTTACTGCTTGATTCGACCACGGATCTTATTGGCGAAAATGTTAAAGACCTACTTCCTCAAAAAGATGCGCAGATGATAATGGATGTCATCGAAACAACACTCTCGACTAACGAGATGCAAATATTTGAATATGAATTAAATGTTCCCAAAGGGGGCATAGTTTTTGAGGGACGAGCTGCCGCTCTAGATCATTACAATCCCAGTAGTCCTACAAAAAGACATGTAGTGTGGATGGCCAGAGATATTTCAATAAAGAAAAAGGCTGAGCAAGAAGTTCATAAGCTCGCATTTTACGATCCATTAACGAATCTTCCAAATAGAAGGATGCTTAGCGACAAGTTAAGCCGATGTGTAGAGAGTGTTAAGCGTAACAAAAATATAGGGGCATTATTATTTTTAGACCTAGATAACTTTAAGCGTATTAATGATTCACTTGGGCACAGTGAGGGTGATGAAGTACTTGTGGAATTATCAAAAAGGTTAAGCGCAATAATAAAAGGCTCAGATACACTGGCCAGAGCGGGTGGTGATGAATTTATTATTTTGCTTAAACACATAGGGCAAAATACAAAGCAGGCAATTCTAGAATGTAAAGCCGTTGCTAAAGAAATTCAAAGAGCTTTTCATGATAAGTTTGAAGTGGGCAACCTTGCATTTCAAGTAAGCTGTAGCATCGGTATTTGCCTAATTGATAGCGTAAACGCACAGGCTGACAATATATTAAAATTTGCAGATACTGCTATGTATTGTTCTAAAAATAAAGGGGGTAATAGCAGCAGCTTTTACGACCCAGCCTTGCAAACACTACTTGAAAAGCAAACAGAGCTAGAAACCGACATAGTGAGAGCAATTGCGTCTAATGAGTTTTGTGCTTACTTTCAGCCACAAGTTAATACGCAGGGTGATGTTGTTGGTGCTGAAGCACTTATTAGGTGGAACCATCCTCAAAGAGGGCTGATAACAGCAAACGAATTCATACCTATTGCAGAGCAATACGGACTTATTCAAAAACTACAAAATATTGTTTTGCATGATATATGTATTTTAATTAACGAGCTTAAAGCAAGCGCTATCATTGACGACTCGTTTAGTGTTTCAATTAATATTAGTCAAAGTCAGTTCAATTCATCAAATTTAAAAGGTGAGCTGTTCAACACTATCAATGAATTTGATATTCGAGCATCACAAATTAAGTTAGAAATAACCGAGTCAATGCTCTCTAGTGATATAGATTATACAATTAGGCAAATGAAAGAGCTCATTGCGGCTGGCTTTTTATTTTCGATTGACGATTTTGGAACTGGATACTCTTGCTTAGCTTACTTAAGTGCGTTTCCTGTTAAAGAATTAAAAATAGATAAAAGCTTTATTGATAAAATTTTAGATAATGAGATTGGTTTTAATATCGCGCAAACAATTATCAGTTTAGGAAAAAGCTTAAACTTAGTGGTTGTTGCAGAAGGCGTAGAAACAACAGAGCAGTATGACTTACTTAAAAAAATGAATATTGACACTATGCAAGGCTACTTAGTTGCAAAGCCGATGGATAAAGAACGTTATTTAAAATGGCATAGTGCTAATAGCAATCCGCAATAATACTTAATCAATTAGAGGGATTAAATCTGGTGGTAACTGTGTTAAAAAATTCTGCCTTGTTATCGACACGATTTTCTTATCTCAAAATAGATCATTTAATTGAGCAAATTGGTACGAAATGCTCTTAGAGCTTAATTACCTAAAGGCCAATATTTACTAATTGGTAATAACCTAACAAAAACTCCCCATATGCAAAGTCATTTTACTTTTTCTAGCTGCTAAAATTCCCCAAACTATATGCTAAATAAGGACTAAAGATTTTTTGGTTAAACAATGCTAAGCTATGCCCGCTTGAATATATTATTTAAAGCTTAATAAACTTATAACAATGAATGGAAGCTTTATGCAGTTAGTCGATTTGAACCCTAATGATCCCGATGTAGTAAATGTATTTGACGATATAGACCGACTTATAAATTCTTTATACCCTGTTGCTACAGCGCAGTCTCTGGAGTTAAACGAATTAACCTTACCTAATGTGTATGCTATTGGTTTAAAAACTGATGAAGGTATTATTGCCTGTGGTGCGATTGTAGAGAAATTTGATACTCAGCCTTATGGCGAAATAAGACGTTTATATGTAAAACCAAGTCATCGTGGTAAAGGGCTATCAAGACGCATTATGCAGATTTTATTACATCAAGCTGGCGAAAAGCAAATCCCGTTAATACGTTTAGAAACAGGTCCAAAACAAATAAAATCAATCAATTTATATGAAAATTTAGGCTTTAAACGCTGTAGCAGTTTTGGCTCATATGTAGATAATCCACAAAGTGTATTTATGGAGTTAGGGCTTAGCCAATAAGCTTATTAACGCTACGACATGTTAAAGCTTAATATGTCGTAAATATCTGGCCTCATTATTACCTTGTAATAAAAGTCATACTCAAACTATTAACTATAAAAGCAGCTTTTATAGTGATGCAAAAAATACTTCACTGTTTTTAACACCTGTCTTCGTATAAAATCTGCCTCGATAATTAGTGACTAACTTACAAAGCGAGAATTTTTATCTTTTCTAAAAGTAGCAATAAACAAATGAGCGAAATAACAGTAGTAACCCACAATGGTAATTTTCATGCAGATGACGTTTTTAGTATTGCGGTACTTAAACATGTTTTGCCAACGTTTAAACTGGTACGTACTCGCGATAAAGCGCTTATAGAGAGTGCCGACTTTGTAATTGATGTAGGTGGCGAATACGATCCTGAAACTAATCGCTTTGATCATCACCAACGCGGTGGTGCAGGCGAGCGAGAAAATGGCATTCCTTTTTCATCATTTGGTTTAGTGTGGAAAAAATACGGCTTAGCGCTGTGTGATGATAACCAAGCCGTGGCTGATAGAGTGGATTCAGGCTTAGTTTCAACCATTGATGCCATTGATTGTGGTCATGTTGAAGGCGTATCAAAAGGAATAAGCTTGAGCCAAACAATCTCAATGTTTAACCCTACGTGGGAAGAAGAGAGTAACTTTGATACCTGTTTTGATGAAGCTGTTGAATTTGCAGCTCGCATGCTCATTCGTTTTATCGCCTCAGCTCACGGTAGTGTAAATGCAAAGGCGATCGTTGCTAAAGCAATCGAAAATGCAGAAGATGCCAGAGTTATAGTGCTTAAAAAATACACACCGTGGAAAAAAACAGTGCATATTTTATCAAGCGATGCGCTATACATGGTTTACCCATCGCATTCTGGGCAATGGATATTACAAACAGTACCCGTTGAGCCTGGCTCGTTTGAAGATAGAAAACCGCTTCCTAAAGCATGGTCAGGTTTATCTGATCAAGCGTTTGTAGATGAAACCGGTATTGATGACGCTGTGTTCTGTCACAATGGCTTATTTATAGCGGGCACTAAGTCGTTTGAAAGCACAATGAAGCTTGCCACTATGGCGCTTAGCGAATAACAACGCAGATTCATAACAAATACTAAGCATAACAATTTATATAGATTGTTATGCTTGTTATCTTAGCGTGGAGCATTATGTTTGAACTAAAAACAATCGCACTTTTTACTATTACAGCCTTAGCAGAAATAGTGGGTTGTTATTTGCCTTACCTTTGGCTTAAGCAAGATAAAAGTATTTTACTTTTAATTCCTGCGGCTTTAAGTTTGGCACTATTTGCATGGTTGCTATCTTTACATCCTACTGCAGCAGGGCGCGTGTATGCAGCTTATGGCGGCGTATATATTTGCGTTGCGCTATTATGGTTATGGGTTGTTGATGGCGTAAAGCTTACTATGTGGGATATTATCGGTGGTTTAGTTGCACTGCTAGGTATGGCAATAATTATGTTCGCACCAAAAAGTGCATAGCTGGCTCATACCCAATAAATAAAAAGCGCCTATTTATAGGGGGAACCACATATAGGCCCTGCCTTGGCTAAAAACTAAATGCACAGCTGCAATTTCTACCTCCAAAGATAAACACGCCCTAGTGCTATTTAAAGCCCTACCTCGATTATTTTCAAACTGCCAATAAAATATAACAACTTCAGTACGACAGGTAGTACCTAACGCTACATATGTGCCAAGCAACTATTGAAGCTGGTGGATGTTATGCTGAGCGTTTTAGAAGCGCAAATTATATTCAATTTAAAAATACATAGGTATTACTTAAACACAACACGTTGGCTAAATAGCAGTAATTTGAGGCGTTGAGAGCGCCTTGCTCTAATCCATCAAAAGTAAATTCTATAAACAAAGTAACTCAGATTAATTTTAGTGAATGAGCTAACTCATTTTTGCTAATAAAATTTATAATGAGTCATTTAAAAACAGCCATTTTTTACAACTTTTCTTATCTTTAATAATCATCAAAGTCCTATTTTATATACGCTAGCGAGCAATACGTGATTGGTTGTTTTATCAACATTAAAAATCACTCGTTACGAGTAAAAATACTTGTTGGACTTAAATCTCTATTTTTCTTTTAATGCGCGGCACTAGCCGAGTCGGCATTAATTAAATAAAAGAGAAAGATAAATGAAAGAAACAACATCACTAGAACAAGCTCGTACGAGCTACAATGTTCGTCATTGGAGCCAAGGTTTTTTTGGTATTAATGATCAAGGTGATGTGTATGTTGCGCCCAAGGCTCATGCCCCAGAGCAAACCATTGCATTAACTGATATCGCAAAGCAACTACAAGATAAAGGTTTAAGCTTACCTGCTTTAGTTCGTTTTCCGCAAATTTTACACCATCGTGTACACAGCTTATGCGGCGCATTTAATACTGCGATTGAAAACTATGGTTACCCTAAAGACTACCTATTAGTTTACCCAATAAAAGTAAACCAACAACGTGAAGTGGTTGAGGAAATAGTAGCAAGCCAAGCACAAGTAGAAAAAAAGCAACTTGGTTTAGAAGCAGGCAGCAAGCCTGAACTACTTACAGTACTAGCACTAGCTGAAAAAACCAGCGCCGTTATTGTATGTAATGGCTACAAAGATAAAGAATACGTACGTTTAGCACTTATTGGCGAAAAGCTAGGTCATAAAGTGTATATCGTACTTGAAAAGCTTTCTGAGCTAGACATGGTGCTTAGCCAAGCAAAAGAGCTTAACGTAAAACCACGCATTGGTATTCGTGTACGTTTAGCGTCGCAAGGTAAAGGTAAATGGCAAGCGAGTGGCGGCGAAAAATCAAAATTTGGTTTATCTGCATCGCAAGTTTTACACGTAGTTAATCGTTTAAAAGACGCAAACCAGCTTGATTTACTTCAGCTAGTACATTTTCACTTAGGCTCACAAATGGCGAACATTCGTGACGTACGTTTAGGTGTAAGCGAAGCGGCGCGTTTTTACTGTGAGCTACGTAAATTAGGCGCAGAAATTGATTGCCTTGATGTAGGTGGTGGTTTAGCTGTTGATTACGACGGTACACGTAGCCAGTCGCATAACTCTATGAATTACAGCTTAGCTGAATATGCAAATAACATTGTGTACACCATTGGTGATACATGTAAGCAATATGAGCAACCAATGCCGACTATTATTTCTGAGTCGGGTCGTGCGCTTACAGCGCATCATGCTGTGCTTATTTCTAATGTTATTGGTACTGAAAGTTACACGCCAGAAGAGTTAGTAGCGCCAGCGGCAGATGCACCACTTTTATTAAAAAACATGTGGGCATCGTTTGTACAATTAACTGATTTAACGGATGACCGTGCATTAATTGAAATTTATCACGACAGCCAAGGTGATTTAGCTGAAGCGCATAACCAATTTGCACTCGGTTTATTAGACTTAGCGCAGCGTGCGTGGGCTGAACAAATTAATATTCGTATTTGTTATGAACTTAACAAGCACATGGATAACAAAAACCGTTTTCATCGTCCTATTATTGACGAGTTAAACGTACGTTTAGCCGATAAGTTTTTTGTAAACTTTTCGTTATTTCAATCGCTTCCAGATGCATGGGGCATTGATCAAGTGTTTCCGGTATTGCCATTAAGTGGCTTAACTGAAGCACCAAAAAAACGTGCTGTATTACTTGATATAACCTGTGATTCAGACGGTGCACTTGAGCATTACGTAGATGGACAAGGCATTGAAAGCACACTACCTGTACCAGAGTTTAGCGCTGATAAACCTTATTTAATGGGCTTTTTCTTGGTGGGTGCTTATCAAGAAATTTTAGGTGACATGCATAACTTGTTTGGCGATACGCACAGCGCAATTGTTAATATGGATGAGCAAGGCGTTGCAAGTATTACCGAGATAAACCAAGGTGACACTGTTGCCGATATGATGCGCTATGTACATTTAGATGTTGAAAGTTTTCAGCAATCATACGAGCAGTTAGTAAGCACTAAAATTGAAAAACACGAACAGCAAAGCGTTTTAGACGAGTTGCAAAGCGGCCTTGATGGCTACACTTATTTAGAAGAGTTATAAGCAATGTCGACATTGTTTGGTCACGCAGATCACTCATTGTACTCAAATGGGATGACGTTTTTACGTCGTCCTATGGTGCAAAATATTAATGCAATTGATGCTGACGTAGTCGTTTTAGGCTTACCGTTTGATTTAGCGACATCGGGTCGCCCTGGTGCACGTTTAGGCCCTGATGCAATTCGTCGTGCATCGGTTCATTTAGCATGGGAAGACACTAAGTACCCGTGGACGTTCCCGTTATTTGAGCGTTTAAAAGTGGCAGACGCAGGGGACTTTACTTACCCCGTTGGCGATCCTGAGTATTTTACTGCGCAACTAGAAATGGCTGCTGAGCAAATACTTCTCCAAGGTAAAACGCTATTAGGTTTAGGGGGCGATCACTTTGTGACGCTTCCGCTATTACGCGCTCATGCAAAAATACATGGCAAAATGGCGTTAGTGCACTTTGATGCGCACACAGATACCTATAGCAACGGCTCGCGATTTGATCACGGCACTATGTTTTATCATGCACCAATGGAAGGGCTAATTGATGTTGAGCACAGTATACAAATAGGTATTCGTACCGACTTTGATCAAAGCAAACATGAGTTTGCTGTGATTGATGCAATGCAAGCCAACGATTTACATGCAAATGATATTGCAGCGCAAATACTTGAACGAGTAGGTGACCTACCTGTTTACTTAACGTTTGATATAGATTGTTTAGACCCTGCGTTTGCGCCTGGTACAGGCACTCCTGTGTGCGGTGGTTTAACGTCAGATAAAGTACTTAAAGTACTGCGTGCACTAAAAGGCATAAACATGGTAGGTATGGATGTGGTAGAAGTATCACCTTCGTACGACCAAAGTGAGCTTACCGCTATTGCCGCAGCAACCATTGCGAGCGAATTACTGCATTTGTGGACGCATAAAAATAAGTACTAATTATATAACTTAAGTACTACAAAAAAGGGTATGCGCTTGCATATCCTTTTTAGTTAGAGGTATCGATTATTCTGCAGCTTAATTTCCTTTAACCAAATAACGCTTAGCCCAATAAGAGGCAGGTTAGTAGTAACAGGGTTAAATGCTTCAATAAGTAATTGTGGCTGCATTGCAACTACAGCGAGTAAAAGGCCAATTAATGCTAAAATATTTAAAATTACTAAGTGTTTATTTTTATAAAACACAAATAAACACAATCCAAATATAATTTCGCCAACACCCGCCGAACGTGTAATTAAGTCAGACACTTCTGCTGAAAAACCAGCACTGCCAGTCATTAATTTTTCAAGTGGTGCAATATGATAAAGCTTTGGAAAAAAGCCATGATATATCCAACTTAAACTCACTATGTAGCGAGCAAGTTGAATATAACCGCGATTATTTCCTAGCATTGTCAATACGCTCTTGTGCACTTGGGTGGCTAGATAAGTACTCTAAAAAGTCATTTACTTTTTCGAGGTGCTCGTTTTCGCTGGTATGGCTTTCTTGTAGGGCTTCTATTGCATCAGCAAAGTCATTACTCGAATACCCAAGCGACTCTAATTGAGTGAGTGCAAAGGTATCTGCCTCGCGTTCCATATCTCGTGAAAACCCTTGCTGAGCAAACGATGCACCCGTACCTAATGCAACCTCTGCAACCCCTTCTAAATCACCAAATACAACCGCTAGCACAATCGTACTTGCGGCAGATTGTGCTGTAATACGTACGCTATGCTGGTGGACTACATGGCCCATTTCGTGTAGCAATACCGCTTTTAGTGCATTGGGTTTATCGGCAAGTAAATTTGCTAAATCATCTGTGACCACGATACGGCCATGGGGTAGTGCAAACGCGTTAGCACCAAAGCTGTCTGATTTATAAAACGATAATCTATAAACCGATTGATCAAGCGATAACGCATTAAGCATATTTGTAAAATGTGCTTGTACTTTAGTTTGCTGCTCTGCGGGCAGCTCACTTGGGTCAAGCGCAATCTTTTTAATAAGTGTAAAGCTTTGCTCCCCCATTTGTTCCACAACATTACGTGGCAGGGTATCAACACTGTAAACAGCAATAGCCGGTACCGCTTTATAAAGTACTAACCACATAAAAAGTGGCGTAAATATGACTGCGGCTAAAATTGCCCATTTACTTTTTTCAAGGCGCTCCATTATGTGATGGTTATTTTCTTTAAATGGCCATCTGTAACTTACATCTTGAGGAATAAAACGACTGCCATCTTCAAAGTTTAGTTCGTCGGCAAGTCCTGCCATCCCCGAACTTAATTTTAGACTTGAGATTGCGTGGCGAGCTATAACGTGTTCATCGTTGATAACTTCAATGTGTGTGTCGCTAATAGTTGCAACACACACTTGATAGTTACTCGATGCGATGGGGAAAAAATGTCCCTTTACATGCATAGTGAGCTCTTAAGTTAGAGAAAGGTCAATATCAAATACGTTTGCAGCTTCTTCAGCAAATGATGATTGCTGTTCTTGCGCGGTATCAATTAGGTTTAATGCACCAGGATAAATAGTGACGTTAGTTACATCAGCGAGCATTTTTGATGTACGTACTTTTGTCCATGGGTATGCAAGGCCTAAAGAAAATACAATAGCCAACATATTAGTTAATAGTAAAACAGCGAAAGGAATTGGTTTTAGCTCTGATTTAAATGTAGCAACGCCTTCAAAATAGCTGTTATCAAAAATGTGATTTCTAATAGCGGCGTGCCATACAGCAGAAACAATGGCAATCATTAGCACATAGGCAATCATCATAAAGATAGGAAGCATAACCATAGCAGGGGAGTTTTCTAAATTTTGTGCATTTTCAACATCTAATAAGTTGAGGCCAAATAATCCTAAAATCCCCATAAATACCACCATGGTGATAGAGCTCACTACAAAGCAAATAAGCGCTGTTAAGTAATAGGTTTCGCCTTTTAGATTTACAGTAAGCGGTTTGTCGCCATAACTAATATTGCTATGGATATAGCTATCAATACGTTTTATAACGTAAGGCATTAATAAATAAAGCGTAAATATGCTGGCAATAGGTAAAAGTATAAAGTTAACAAAGGCTTCGCCATAGCTGCCTTTAAAAGCAAAGCGAACATTACGATGGCGGGTCATACGCAGATTAAAACGTAAACCTTGGTTAATAATCCATGGCATTAAAAAGATAAAACCAAGAGCAATAAACAGGCCTAAAATAGGCATAAAGCTAATAGAAAATGTATAAATAAAAAATACAATAACCGCTAAAATCCGACCTTTTAAAATTTGTATTGGCGTTGCTAGGTAGTCAAAACTATGACCATCTATGCGGGTGTGGCCGTAAAAATAGCGATGCGTACGTACTTTAGCCCACGCTGAGTATATGCCAAGCGTAATAACGCTAAGTAATATATTTACAATCCAAATTCCAAAAAACTCACCGCCTTTACCACTAAACTGCACTTTTCCGCTAAAAATTGGTTCAGCAGGCTCATTTATTGGTGGGGTTGTTTCAGATGGGGTAGGGTGTATTGATTCCATTAAAATTATATCCATGTTGTTTTTTTGTTAATTTACCCATTTTTAGTGCAAAATTCAATGTTTATAATTATCTCACCCTTCTGTAAACAGCTATAAATAGGCGTTTTAAGTATTGAGTTAAATACTCTAATACTTTTTTATAAATAAACCTCGCTGGTTTTATTTATTTGGCTGGTAACTGGGATCTTTAGCTTTTTAATATGCGATTTAGCTACTATACATAGTTAATGCTGCTTAAATGTAATGGCATTAATTATGTATTAAGCACACCTACGTACAATTAAGCTAATTGATTTATATGCCAAAATAATAGATTGTAAGAGTAGTGGGGATGTAAATTTATTTAGGTTTTACAGCTTTTATCACCGCTTTAAATAACATTAGGATATTTATTATGTTTCAAGCAGTCGTGTTAGGGGGATTAGAGTTTAGCCCGCTGATTGTTTACTTCCCAATTGCGTTTATTTTAACAGCGCTGACTCGTTTTGCTTTGCATCGACTAGATTGGCATGACCGTATTTGGAAAGTGGCTTGGTTTGAAGTGTCACTATTTGTTTGTTACTTGGCACTGGCCGTCTATTTACTAAGTGGAAGATAAATTGAATGATTAAATATCTGCGTATTACTTTTACTATATTGGTTGTTATAGCTGCGGTTTTTGCTGGGCGTTGGGTATGGACTGACTACATGCATACTCCTTGGACGCGCGACGGTCGCATTCGAGCAGACATAGTTACAGTTGCTCCAGACGTGTCGGGTTGGGTTACAACTTTAAACATTAAAGATGGTCAAAACGTACAAAAAGGCGAAGTACTTTTTAATGTTGATCAAAAGCGTTACCAAGCAGCGCTTGATAAAAGTAAAGCCAATACAGAAAATACGCTATATACATGGGAGCTTGCTAAACATAAATACGAAAGACGTGTTGAGCTAAACACTCAACAGGCAATAAGTGAAGAAACGCTAGAATCAACACGTATCAATACTAAAATTGCTGAGGCAAATTATAACCTAGCTAAAACAGAGCAAACAATTGCGCAATTAAATGTTGATAGAACTAAAATTGTTGCGCCTGCATCGGGACAAATAATTAATCTGAATTTACGCCAAGGTAACTATGTAGCTCAAGGCACACCTGTGTTTGCTATCGTGCAGTCAGATTCATTTTACGTAACGGGTTACTTTGAAGAGAGTAAAATACCGCTTATTTATCCTGATCAAAAAGCTAAAATAGCGCTTCTAAGCGGTGGTAAGCAATTAACGGGGCATGTAGTGAGTGTAGGTAAAGCAATTGCAAATACGAATACACAAAGTAACGGACAGCTTTTACCACAAGTACAACAAACATTTAATTGGGTACGTTTATCGCAACGTATTCCTGTTGATATTAAATTAGATTCATTGCCCGAAGATACACAGTTAAGCGCAGGAATGACCGCCACAATACATCTCGCTACACGTTAAGGGGAAGACAGTGGGCGTTGTATTACAAAATTTGTTTTTTCCTAAAAAACAGGCAATTATTTTTGCGACTAAGGGCGTTATAGCCATGGTAATGGCGCTTACTATTGCTATGTGGCTTAATCTTGAAAGACCTTATTGGGCGTTAGTCTCGGCTATATTTTTGCAATTACGCCCGCAAAGCGGATTAGTTATTGAAAAAGCAATTTGCCAAATAATAGGCACCATAGTGGGTGGTTTATTTGGCATATTGCTTTTAACTCAGCTAATTCTCTACCCTTATTTAGCGCTTGGTGCACTTGCATTATGGTTAGGGGTGAACTCTGCGTTATCGGCAATGGTACGCCAAGCAAACTTTGTTTATGCGTTTGCTATGGCAGGTGTAACAGCCGCTATTATTGTACTTTTAGTCATGGTTACTCCGGCAATGGTGAGCAGCCAAAGCATATTTGATATTGCACAAGCGCGCGTGAGTGAAATAGTAATAGGCTCAATATGTGCAGGCCTTGTGAGCCATTTGTTTTGGCCTGTAAAAGTTAAACACTTACTGCAAGTACAAGCGCGGTCGGTTATAAACCAAACGTTAGATTATTTAGTAACTGAGCTTGATTCTAAAGGCTCGCACGAAAATCGCCATCAGCAAATAGATGGCATTATGGCAACATTAGGATCAATAAACGAAGACTCTAGCGCAGTAAGGTACGAAGGGCCAAAAGGTCCAGGGCGCTCACGTGCTGCAAATCAATTGTCGCAAAAAGTACTTTCTTTACTGGCTTCAATTCAAATAATTGGTCGCCTGCAACGAAACCACGCAGACCTTATTACTCCCACATTAGACAAATTAATAAGTAAACTTAAACACGTATTCGCGCAAATTAAAGAATCTGACGATTTTGATTACTGCGCCGAACAAGTTAAAACGCTGCGTAAAGAGCTAACCGACTATAGAGCAAATACGGTGTGTGATTCGCCATTTGAATCTCACATGCTCAACGTAAGCTTAGAAGTGGCAGCCGACTTAACAATTTTACTACGCGCATACAGATCTTTAGAACAACGCGATAAAACATTATTAAATGCACCCAGTATGCTTACATATCGTGACCCATTAGCTGGCATTATTGTTGGATTTAGAACTGCTTTGGTGTTTTCTATCGGCGCATTTATTTGGATTAATACAGGCTCTTCTGCTGCATTATTAATTATGATTTTACCGGTCATATTTTCGATAATGCTGGCGCGAATACCCTTGGCTATTTTACAGGTTGTAATTAAACGTTTATTAGCAGGTATAATTGTTGCTACTTTTGTGACTATTTTTTATGCGTTAAATTTACTGTCGCAAAGTGGTGGGCAATTAGAAATATTATTGCTTGTATTAGCTGGTCCGTATTTTTTGGGTTTGCTGTTACTCGCTGATCAACAAACGCTGCCATACGGCTTAGGGTTTTGTATTCCATTTACTATTTTGGTTAGACCCAGCACAGATATGAGCCTTGCGTTTTCAATTGATTATACACTCAGCTCTGCAATCGCTATTTTTGCTGGCGTGAGTATTTTATTTTGGATTTTTCAGTTATTTACAGGGCCAAGTGTTCAGTTACTTGTTCATCGTGTTTTTAAGGCTACCTATAAAGATTTACTCGAAATAAATACCCATCAAACTCCGAGTATTTGGTACAACCGCCGCATGGCAGATAGGTTAATACGCTTAACTAATTACGATCAGGGCTCACACTCACGCGCTATTACCGATATGGCTCTTACCGGTCTAAACTTAGGGCATGCTTCAGTGCGATTAAACTCAATTTGCGAAAACCTTGCTGGTGACACAAAGCTAAAATACTTAAATGAGTGGCAACGCACGTTGGCTGATGCATTTATGCTGGCTACCAAAGGTAAGTTTGATGAAAACTTTAAGCAAGCGTCTGATAATCTTTATAACGAATTAGCCTTATCTGTTGGTGATTCAAACCAATTAGAGGCAATAAAAGGGATGTTTATTCGCATTAATCTGACCTTTGAAAGAAGTGCGAGTAAGATAAATTAGCCCTATTCGCTGCTTTTCGAGTTCAGATGTTATAACGAAATCTGTTATACTTGCTGGATAATTTTATGGGGCTGTTATGATTTCAAAAAACCAACTCAAACTTATTCGCCAACTTGGCCAAAAAAAGTACCGAAAGCAATATAATCAATACCTTGTACAGGGTGAAAAAAACGTACTTGAGTTATTAAACAGCCCATTAAATGCGGTTAATATTTTTGCTACAAACGAATTTATAAATGCGTACCAAGGTGAGTATCAGCACGCTAATTTTATTGAAGCGGATGAAGAGACCCTCACTAAAGCGAGCACGCTAGTTAGCAATAATGCAGCCATTGCTATTGTTGATATGCCAAAGGCAGCTTTACCACAAGCAAATGGCTTAATACTCGCGCTTGATGGCGTATCAGACCCTGGTAACTTAGGCACAATAATTAGAGTAGCTGATTGGTACGGTATTAAACATATAGTAACTAGCACCGACAGCGCAGACGCTTACAACCCTAAAACAATTAGCGCCACAATGGGCTCATTTGTAAGGGTATCGGTAAGCCAAGTAGATTTACCTGATTACTTACAGTCTTTAAATTTACCTGTTTACGGTGCTTTTTTAGATGGACAAAGTGTACATAAAACCCAATTTACGGGCTCAGGCGTTTTGCTAATGGGCAGTGAGTCGCATGGTATACGCGAGACATGTGCAAAGTTAGTGACCAATAAAATCACCATTCCCGCTTTTGGTGGAGCAGAGTCACTTAATGTTGCAATGGCGACCGGTATTATTTTAGATAACTTTAAACGACAAGCTTAATCTATTAGTAAATTATGGGTTAAATTGTTTATGACAAATAACAATAATAAATTGGTAATAACAATAAGATGCGCTTAAGCACTATTAAATTAGCGGGCTTTAAATCGTTTGTAGAGCCCACTAAAATTCCATTTCCTGATCAAATGACGTGTGTTGTAGGCCCTAATGGCTGTGGCAAATCTAACGTTATTGATGCAGTACGATGGGTGCTAGGTGAAAGCTCTGCTAAAAACCTGCGTGGCGATGCCATGACCGACGTTATTTTTAATGGCTCAACTAATCGTAAAGCCATATCACAAGCTTCTGTAGAGCTTGTTTTTGATAACGATAAAGGTAGTCCTTCAAACACATTTGCTGATCGAAACCAAATTGCAATTAAACGCTTAGTAACGCGCGACGGGCTATCGCTGTACTTTTTAAATGGCAGTAAATGCCGTAAGCGTGATATTACCGATATATTTTTAGGTACAGGTCTTGGTCCGCGTAGTTACGCAATTATTGAGCAAGGGATGATCTCGCGCTTAATAGAAAGTAAACCACAAGAATTACGCGTATTTTTAGAAGAAGCCGCTGGCGTTTCTAAGTACAAAGAGCGCCGCCGTGAAACACAAACACGCATTAAAAGCACCCGCGAAAACCTTGAGCGTTTGTTAGATGTGCGTAAAGAGCTGCAAAGCCAATTAGATAAATTGGCTGTGCAGTCGGTTGATGCAAAAAAATACCGCGAGTTAAAAGCGCAAGAGCGAACGTTAAAAGGGCAAATTGCGGTTTTAAAATGGCAAAAGTTACATCAGCAGCAACTTGAAAAAAGTACTCTAATTAAAAAACTGAACGATCAAATTTCTTTTTTTAAAACCGCTAACTCAGGGCATGACGATGTACTTGCAAGCTTAGAAGGGCAAGTACAAGCTCAGCAAGATAAACTAAGCGATGCACAGCATCAGCAACATGTAATACACACCGAGCTTACCCGCGCTGAGCAACAGCAAATAAATGTAAAGCAACAAACTCAAACGCTTAAACAAAATTTAATTAAATTACAGCAACGCCAAACCCATAGCACTGAAGTTAAAACGCAGCAGCAAATTGTGTGTGAGCAACTAAATGAAGCCCTGCAAGAGGCAAGTGAAAACGCGTTAATGTGCGAAGAGCAAGTTAGGAAGTTAACGCATGAGCTTGAGGAATTATTAGCACTGAAGCAGCGCCACAATATACACTGGCAAACTTTGTGTGAGCAACAGCAACAACTTAATAATAATGCGCAACTGCATAGCAGTCACATTAAACAAACTCAGCAGCAAATAAGCCACGTTAACGAGCAAATTGATCAGTTAAATGCGCAGCTTACTGACTTACAAAGTAGCGATGTAGAACAACAATTAACGCAGCAAACACAGCAAACACAAACATTAACCCAAGAACTTGCCGCTAAACAAACAGCGCACACGCAGTGCAGTGCTCAGCTTGAAGTGCAAAATGAGCGTGTTAATAACTCACAAAAGCAATATTCGACGCTTACTCAAACAATAAATGAGTTAAAAGCCAGTATAACGGGGCTTAAAAGTACATTAGGGTTTGATGAAGAAAGTGAAAGTACTAATGGTTTGTTTAATCAGCTAAGTGTTAAAGAAGGCTTTGAGCCCTTAATAGAGCAAGCACTTAAATCGCTAGAGCACTTAAATGTAAGTGAGCAGCAAGCTGATAATAGTGTGTGGCCAATTAGTGGTAAGCACATTGCTGAAAATAGCTTAGCGGCATTCATAACAAGCGGCGTGTACCCAGATCATTTAACGCGCATTGCTTATAGCGAGAGCGGTGATCTAACGCTGTTAAAAGATGCTTATTATACAGCCGTTATGGATAAAAACGGTGCTTTATATGGTCGTAACTGGCATGTAAGTGCCGATCGAAATGCCGAAAACTCATTACTTTTAAAACATAAGCAATTGCAGGATAAAGCTCAGCAGTTAACCAATGCCGAGGGTGAGCTAAAACAAGTAACACACACTCGTGATGGACATACAGCCGAGCAAGTAAAGTTAATTAACGAGCAAAGCGAGCTAAAAGAAGCCATACATGAGCTTGCGCAAAATATAGCAGTAGCCGGTACACGCAGCGATATGCTCAAACAGCAAGTAGCGTACTTTAAGCTTCAACTAGAAAAGCTACAGCAACAAAAACAGCAATTAACCACTGCGCTTTTGCAATTAAATAACGTGCTTGATGAGCAAACAGAGCAATTTGAAGTGTTAAATGAGCAGCAACTTAACTTAGCGGATGAGGTAGACGCTGCAAATAGCCTGCGCTCACAAAGTGATAAAAGTTATAGCGAAGCATTAAGCATGCTTGAGCAATATAAAACGCAAGCGCATAAGGCAACGCTCTCAGAGCAAAAGGCACGCAGTGAATGGCAGTTAAGCCAAACCAAATTGAGCCATGCAGAGCAGGAGCACGTTAGTGCATCTGAAGGTGCGCAAGAACTACTCAATGAAATAGAAGAGCTGCTGATCCCAGAGCAAGAGCTTAGCGATAAAATAACGCAGTTTTTAGCGCAGCATCAAAAAGGCGAGCAGGCACTAGTAGTGCTACAAAAAGAATTAGCTCACGCTAAAGAAAGTTTAAACACCAAGCAAGCAAGTCTTAAAAACTCACAAGGTGAGCTGGTGGGCTTGCAAGAGCAGCATCAAAAGCTAACAATTGAAGAGCAAAGCTTACTAATAAAAGCGCAAGTTGCGCTCGAACCATTAGAAGAGCTAAAGCAAAGCTTAAAAGCAATACTTGATGAATTACCTGATTCATTGAATTTAAGTGCAGCGCAAAATCAGTTAACCGGGTTTACTAATCAGTTAGATAAATTAGGTGCAGTAAACTTAGCGGCAATTGAAGAATTTGATTTAGCTAAAGCTCGTAGTGATTATCTTGATAGTCAATTAGATGATTTAACAAAAGCGTTAAGTACCCTTGAAGGTGCAATTCGTAAAATTGATAGTGAGACCAAAACACGCTTTAAAGCGACGTTCGATCAAGTTAACGAAGACTTTGCAGAGCTATTTCCTAAAGTTTTTGGTGGTGGTAGTGCGTATTTAGAATTAACCAGTGACGATTTACTCGAAAGTGGTGTTAGTATAATGGCACGACCACCGGGTAAGAAAAATTCAACAATTCATTTGTTAAGTGGTGGAGAAAAAGCGCTGACCGCATTATCATTAGTGTTTTCTATATTCAGGCTCAATCCAGCTCCTTTCTGTATGCTGGACGAAGTAGATGCACCATTAGATGATGCCAACGTTGTGCGTTTTTGCCGTTTGGTTGAAGAAATGTCACAATCAGTGCAGTTTATTTATATTAGTCATAATAAAATTGCGATGGAAATGGCTGGTAGATTAACAGGTGTTACTATGGCAGAACCTGGCGTATCGCGTATGGTTGCTGTAGATATAGAGCAAGCTGTGCAACTTGCACATGCATAAATTTTTATAACAAGTGTATTAGTTTTTAATTAATATACAGGTTTTAGGCATATCAAATAATAAAAGGTGAGGGGATGGCCGAACAATTAAGATGGGTTTTAATCATTATCAGTGTAGTTGTCATTGGTGGTTTATTAATACATGGATTGTGGTCTGTGAGAAAAAAAGACCGCCCAGAAGTATCTGATAACGAGCGGGTTGAGCCATTACAAGAAAGCGCATCAGCTTCATCTAAACCGTTTCGAGCTGAGGCTGAACCAAAAGAGCCAATGCAAGACGAACGTGATGAGCCACAGTTTGGCGAGCTTAACTTTGATGCAAATGAGCCGCAAATAGATACAAGCGTGCCAGAAGTGCCGATTGAATATGACCTAGAAATAGTTGATGACCTAGAAGCAAAAGAGCAAAGCGCTGAAGAAGCACCTGCTCAAATGTCTGACTTTGTTATCGTACATATTCAAATGCCAGAAGAGCTTAGCATGCAGGGCAGTAAATTATTGCCAGCAGTTAACACTTTAGGTTTTAAATATTCTGAGGAAGGCTTTTTTAATCGCCACTTAGATCCGGCTGGCCAAGGCCCTGTTTTATTTAGATTAGTAAATATGTACAACCCAGGTACGTTTGATATTGATAATATGGAACAGTTTAGTACCGCTGGGGTAAGCTTATTTATGACATTACCGTGCGACGGCGATGGTCTAGCTGCATTTAATATGTTACACAGCGCAGCTAAAAAGTTAGCGGATGAATTTGGTGCGCAAATTTTAGATGCTGAGCGAAATGAAATGACAGTAGATCGCGTAAGACAATATGTTGAGCAGGTTCGTTCTTTTTCAGCGTAAATAACGCATACATTATATTTTTATAAGCCACTGGACGGTGAATCGTCAAAGTGGCTTTTTTTATGTTTATTGAGGTTTAAATGTCTAGCAGCATTAGTGAGCAAGTTAATCATCTTCGTACTACATTAGAGCAACACAACTATAATTATTATGTGCTCGACACCCCCAGTATTCCTGATTCTGAATACGATAGGTTATTACGCGAACTAAGCGCACTTGAAACCGAGCATCCTGAATTTTTAACCGCCGACTCACCTACACAAAAAGTAGGCGGTGCAGCACTTAGTAAATTTGAACAAGTAGCGCACCAAGTACCCATGCTCTCACTTGATAACGCCTTTAGTGAAGAAGAATTTACTGCGTTTAATCGCCGTATAAAAGAGCGTTTAATGAGTACTGATGAGCTTACTTTTTGTTGTGAGCCAAAACTTGATGGTTTAGCTGTATCAATTATTTATCGCGATGGTGTGCTTGTACAAGCGGCTACTCGAGGTGATGGTTTTACCGGTGAAAACATTACTCAAAATGTTAAAACCATTCGTAATGTACCGCTCAAGCTACGTGGTGATTACCCAAAAGAGCTTGAAGTTCGCGGCGAAGTATTTATGGACAGCGCTGGCTTTGAGAAATTGAATACTGAAGCGCAAAAACGCGGTGAAAAAGTATTTGTTAACCCGCGTAATGCAGCCGCGGGGAGTTTGCGTCAACTCGACTCTAAAATTACCGCTAAACGCCCACTCATGTTTTATGCGTACAGCACCGGGCTTGTTGCTGATGGCAGCATTCCTGAGGATCACTATCAGCAATTAGAAAAGCTGACTGATTGGGGGCTACCTTTGTGCCCAGAAACAAAATTAGTTGAAGGTCCAAAAGCCGCGCTTGAGTATTACAGCGATATTTTAACGCGTCGTGGTGAGCTTAAATATGAAATTGATGGCGTAGTAATAAAAATAAATAAAAAGACCTTACAAGAGCGTTTAGGCTTTGTGGCACGTGCTCCTCGTTGGGCTATTGCGTATAAGTTTCCGGCGCAAGAGGAAATAACCCAACTACTTGATGTTGATTTTCAAGTCGGTCGTACTGGCGCCATTACACCTGTTGCACGTTTAAAGCCTGTGTTTGTGGGTGGCGTTACCGTATCAAATGCAACGCTTCATAACAGTGATGAAGTTGCACGTTTAGGCGTAAAAGTAGGCGATACAGTTATTATTCGCCGTGCTGGAGACGTAATCCCACAAATAACTCAAGTTGTACTTGAACGCAGACCTGATGATGCCAGAGATATCGAATTCCCGACGACTTGCCCAATCTGTGATTCTCATGTTGAAAAGGTTGAAGGCGAAGCTGTAGCCCGTTGTACGGGTGGACTTGTATGTCCTGCACAGCGTAAGCAAGCTATTAAGCACTTTGCTTCGCGCAAAGCGCTGGATATAGATGGTCTTGGCGATAAGATTGTTGATCAGTTAGTCGATAGAGAACTTATAAAAACGCCTGCTGATTTGTTTATTTTAAAACAGGGGCATTTTGAGTCACTTGAACGTATGGGACCTAAGTCAGCTAAAAACTTAGTAACAGCACTTGAAGAGGCTAAAGGCACTACGCTTGCTAAGTTTTTATATTCATTAGGTATTCGAGAAGCCGGGGAGGCGACAGCACAAAATTTAGCTAATCACTTTCTAACCCTTGAAAATGTAATAAATGCCAGCATTGATAGTTTAACGCAAGTAAGTGATGTAGGCGAAATAGTAGCTGCTCATGTTCGTGGTTTTTTTGATGAAGAGCATAATTTAGCAGTTGTTAATGCGCTGATAGATCAAGGTGTAAACTGGCCAGCGTTGAGCGCACCTTCTGAGGAAGAACAGCCGCTCGCTGGGCTTACATATGTACTTACAGGTACGCTTAATACACTTAACCGCAATGATGCAAAAGCACGATTACAACAACTTGGTGCCAAGGTGTCTGGTAGCGTATCGGCTAAAACAGATGCGTTAGTGGCGGGTGAAAAAGCAGGTTCAAAACTAACAAAAGCACAAGACCTAGGCATAGACATACTAACTGAAGATGAATTAATTGAGTTGCTTATAAAGCATAACGGTTAGGAAAATGACAATGAGCCGATATGGGCCAGAATACTGGGATAAGTACGGAAGTTACCGTACGCCTATTGCATTTCATTTAAGTGTGCTTGTGCTATTACGCAGTTATTTTATTTGGGTTATTGCGGCTTTAAGCCGCAGGCCTGAACTAGATTTAATGTCGTTATTTTTTAAAAATAAAAATGATTTTTTTATCGCAATAACGATTGGAAGTATTGCAATAATACCGACTATTTTATTTTGTTTACGCAGACCACGAGATTCACACAGTGCAAGCAACAGGTTAGCAAGAATATGGCGACATATGCGCTGGCCTCTTATTTTATGTGCAGTTGTTGATTTAACATGGTTAAGTGTTCAAGCAGCGCATAGCCATTATCGATTTTCATCATTTTTAGCAGTACAAATGATGATTGTTTTATGGGTATTATGGTATTTGGTGAAAAGCCGCTATTTAACTGTTTTCTTTAATGATTGGCCTGAGCCGACAGAAAAGGCATCAGAAGAAAAAAAGCGACTTAAAAGGGATTAGTTGTGGACGCCGTAAATAAAAAAATAGCGATAGCTATATCGATAATAGGCTTTGTGCTTATTATTTTAATGATTAGCACTGAGCTTTTAGAGTTTATGTGGTTTAAAGCGTTATTTGGGTTATGGGTATTTGTTTTTTGCTCAAGCGTTTATAGGTTAACGCCTTTATTTAAATCAAGAAACAGGTTAGAGGATTTTATTCAGCGAGACGCCCAACACTTATTACTTTTTAGTTTGATGGGATTTTTTGATAAAAAGCACGGTCCAGATTGGTTAGTTATTGAGAGTATTGAACGTATAACGACAAAGGATGATGAGCTAATAATTTACAGTAATAACGAGCGCCAAATGAGTGTTAGTTTACCTGTAAAAAAAGCAGAGCTAGATAGTTTTATTAAACGAATACTTACCGACTCAGAAAAACAAAATATTACCTTTAGCTAAGAAAATTACCTTTAAGATTGAACGAGTTTTAGTCTTAAACGGTCAACACTCCTTAGCTGATCTTTAGTGTATTAAATAACGTAATAATTAGCCGTACTTTTTATGACTTTATAAAGTATAGCTAATCAACTATTCAATGAGGCTATTATGTTGAAGTGGAATGATGTTATTAACTTTGCCACCAATGGCAACCCTACCCCAAGTGAAAAAGTAGTCAAAACTGACGAGCAGTGGCGGATGCAACTATCAGAAGATGAATATTACGTAACACGTAAAAAGGGAACAGAGCGCCCAGGTAGCTCGGGTAGTTGTACATTACTCGAACCTGGCAAGTATGTGTGTATTTGCTGTGATAATCTATTGTTTGATGCTGATGAGAAGTTTGATAGTGGTACTGGTTGGCCGTCATTTACGCAACCTGCGACAATTGAAGCGATTGGCTATGTAAGCGATACAAGTCATGGTATGGAGCGCATAGAGGTGGTTTGTAACGTGTGCGATTCGCACTTAGGCCATATTTTTCCAGATGGTCCATTACCAACGGGTTTACGTTATTGCGTTAATGCCGCATCAATGAAAAAGCTCTAATATTTTATTTACTAGCGCTTTGAATATCTAAATTCATTTCTTTTGCTATGTGCAAAATCTTATCTAAACGCTGCGTCTGATCTGCTTGTAATTTAGTTTTATCAAGAAGGGCGTAGCACCTTCTAGCAAGATCCATATTAAATGAGCTGCCAGATTGCTTAGTTGAATCAAATAGGCACTGTAATAAATTAAGTGCGATACTTTGATTACGAGGCATGACTCTAAACGCTTGTGTAAAAGCTTCCAACGCAGTATTTAATTGGCCTTTATTAAATTGACTAACGGCATGGTTATTAAGCTCTTTTGGACCCATTTTAATATCGCGTCGCTCACTTTGTTGCTGCTGAATATAACGTAAGTAAGTTGTGTCGCTAACTGCGGGATGTCTTTCACAGTGGCTAATTATTTGTGTGAATAAGGTTTGCGCCTTTTGATGAAACCCCAGTTCATGAAATGCTTTTGCTTTATCAAGTGCGCCATCAACCGATCGGATATGAGTATCGTCATCATCAAGTTGTTCAATTAGCTTTTTCGCTTTTTGATGCTCGTCTTTTAAGTAATGGAGTCGTGCATTAAGTACATCAATTTGAGCTTGATTTGTATTATTAGGAAACTGTTTTTTTAAATCATTAATGTACTGATTGGTTTGCCTAGAAATTCGTTGAATTTGATCGGTTTGATCAGTCGTTAGCGCAAAGTCGATACCTGCACGTGCTGCATTCAAATATACATCGGGGTGGTCGTGTATTGAGTGTTTTGCAAAGGTGGCTATATCTTTTTGAGTTAAATAGCTTTTTTCGTAGTCGTGATTAATTAGCGACACATTACTTAGCGATTTTTGGCGTGTGATATTTCGCGGTGCAATTTCTGCAGCTTGGCTTAAAAAGCTTTGTGCTAGCTCAAACTGATTTAGCTTTATTTCTAATCTGCCCAACAAATCAAGGGCTACTAAACGAGTTTCTTGGCGCTCTAACATTGTCTTGAGCATTCGCTGCGCCAAAATATGTTCGTTATTCGCTATAAGTGCTTCTACTAAGCCTACTTTTGCCCAAGCAAATTTTTGAATGTCGAGAACAGACTTAAAAAAGTCTTTCGCATCTTGAGCGCGCTTTAAGCGAAGTAAGGCATCACCTTTTAAACGAAGTAGGATAGGGCTGTAATTATTATTTTTTTTATCCAGAGCGGTATCAATAAACTTAATAGCTTTTGAATCGTTACCATCATCAATTAATGAATACACTGTTTGCAAGTCGTGTTTACGCTTTAAGATTCGTTCAATGCGTATTTTAAGCTCTTGTACTGTAAAAGGTTTAACTAAAAAGTCATCAGGTTGCAGCTCAAGAACACTATGAACGAGTGAGCCGCTTGTTTCTGCTGAGATAAAAATAAAGCCAGTCGAGCTTTTTATGAGTTGCTTTACACGTAGCTCTTCATAAAGCTGGTAGCCATCTTGGTGTTTATTTAAGTTGAATGAGCAAACGATTAGATCAAATTCTTCACTTAAACACTGCTCTTTCGCAGAATTTGCATGATCAGCAAAGCGCAACTGCCGAAAGCCAAGCCTTTCTAACGATTGTTTCATATAGCTTTGAGCAAGTGGCTGCTCCTCTACTATAAGTATTTTGGCTTTTGAATAGATCTTAGTTGGCATTGGCTTAAGCGTAATTGTATTTAACACAGACTATAATCAACAGTTTAACTCCTTACAAGGGAATTTAAATGATAGCTGTATTTATTAGGTACTTAACTTTGCCTAATACGTTTATCTAACTACGAAGGTACTGAGCCGAATAACATAATTAAAAACTAAATAAGTAAAATTGATAACGCTATATTTGATGAGTGCTTTGATATGGAAATTTAGATTTTAATAAAAATATGAAATGTATTTAAGGTAAAAAGAGGAGTTAAACGTATTTAATATGGGAAAAGAGTTATTACTAGGGAAGTTGTCTGATGGTATTTATATGTGGTGGGTGATACTGGACTTGAACCAGTGACCCTCGCCATTATTTGAAAGGGTGGCGATGCTCTTTTTCTTACGGCTAAATTAATTACATACAATTTATATATTGAGTTTTTATAAAGTTCTTAAATGTATTTAATATGCGAAGAAAGAGTTATTACTAGAGAGGTTGTCTGATGGTGTTTATATGTGGTGGGTGATACTGGACTTGAACCAGTGACCCTCGCCTTGTAAGGGCGATGCTCTCCCAACTGAGCTAATCACCCACATATAATAGGTATGCCTGTTATTTAATTCTTTGCTATCAATTAACCGCTTGATGTAATTTGGTGGGTGATACTGGACTTGAACCAGTGACCCTCGCCTTGTAAGGGCGATGCTCTCCCAACTGAGCTAACGACCCATATTACATGCTACTACCTATATAGATAGTACTGGACTTTAACCAGTGAACCTCGCCGTTACTTGTAAATAGCGGTAATGTTCTCTTTTTTCTAACTGAGCTAACGACCCATTTAGATTTTCTTGTAATATGCACCATTCTAAGAATGGTGGGTCGTACTGGACTTGAACCAGTGACCCTCGCCTTGTAAGGGCGATGCTCTCCCAACTGAGCTAACGACCCATATTACATGCTACTACCTATATAGATAGTACTGGACTTTAACCAGTGAACCTCGCCGTTACTTGTAAATAGCGGTAATGTTCTCTTTTTTCTAACTGAGCTAACGACCCATTTAGATTTTCTTGTAATATGCACCATTCTAAGAATGGTGGGTCGTACTGGACTTGAACCAGTGACCCTCGCCTTGTAAGGGCGATGCTCTCCCAACTGAGCTAACGACCCATATTACATGCTACTACCTATATAGATAGTACTGGACTTTAACCAGTGAACCTCGCCGTTACTTGTAAATAGCGGTAATGTTCTCTTTTTTCTAACTGAGCTAACGACCCATTTAGATTTTCTTGTAATATGCACCATTCTAAGAATGGTGGGTCGTACTGGACTTGAACCAGTGACCCTCGCCTTGTAAGGGCGATGCTCTCCCAACTGAGCTAATCACCCAAATTACATTTTAATATGCACCATTCTAGGAATGGTGGGTCGTACTGGACTTGAACCAGTGACCCTCGCCTTGTAAGGGCGATGCTCTCCCAACTGAGCTAACGACCCATATTAAATTTTAAAACGCGACTATTAACATAATAATAGGCTTTATATGTGGTGGGTGATACTGGACTTGAACCAGTGACCCTCGCCTTGTAAGGGCGATGCTCTCCCAACTGAGCTAATCACCCACATATAAATTAAAACGCTACTATTGAAATAAATAGTACTGGACTTTAACCAGTGAACCTCGCCGTTACTTGTAAATAGCGGTAATGTTCTCTTTTTTCTAACTGAGCTAACGACCCATTTAGATTTTCTTGTAATATGCACCATTCTAAGAATGGTGGGTCGTACTGGACTTGAACCAGTGACCCTCGCCTTGTAAGGGCGATGCTCTCCCAACTGAGCTAACGACCCATATTACATGCTACTACCTATATAGATAGTACTGGACTTTAACCAGTGAACTTCGCCATCTTTTATAAAAGGCGGTGATGCTCTCTTTTCTTGTAACTGAGCTAACGACCCATATTACAATTTTAAAACACGACTATTATATAATAATAGGTTTTATATGTGGTGGGTGATACTGGACTTGAACCAGTGACCCTCGCCTTGTAAGGGCGATGCTCTCCCAACTGAGCTAATCACCCACATATAAATTAAAACGCTACTATTAAAATAAATAGTACTGGACTTTAACCAGTGAACTTCGCCGTTACTTGTAAGTAGCGGTAATGCTCTCTATTTTCTAATTGAGCTTAGGACCCATATAGAATTTAGATGTGAACACTTTAATTAAAAAGTGGTGGGTGATACTGGACTTGAACCAGTGACCCTCGCCTTGTAAGGGCGATGCTCTCCCAACTGAGCTAATCACCCACATCTAAACAACATTGCATTGCTGCGTTGTTGTGGGGCGCTATTATAGATAGAGTTGAAAATGTGTCAACACTTGAATGATAAAAATGTGCTGAATGAAGGTTTTATAAACAATAGGATATGGTTGAAGTCTATTTTATCATCAAATTTGATATTGCAGTTCAATTAAGCACCAAATAAGCTCCTAAAAGTGAGTAGGGAATCGTATTTTATTAATCTTAAATTTAGCTTCACGATACTTATTGTTTTTTTACTGGAGTCGTTTT